>JAKOQS010000058.1 GCA_029778235.1 Chloroflexota bacterium
ACCGTGCCGGCCTCGGACGCGTCGCCTGGGGCGAGCTGCAGGACTACCGGTGGCAGGTCGCCACCTTCGGCTTCCACCTCGCCTCCCTGGAGGTCCGCCAGCACGCCGAGGTCCACGCGGCGGCGCTTGCCGCGCTGGATGGTGGCCGTGTGGCGGAGGTCGCCGCCGGGTCTGCCGGCCCCGGACCGGCCGATCGTCTCCATGCCCATCCCCGGCCGGCCGACGCCCGCCCGGCCGACCCGGCGACCCTGGCCGTCGAGGCGTCCCCGGGCGTCACGGTCGCGGAGGTCCTCGCCACGTTCCGGGCGATCGCGGCCGTCCAGCGCCGCTGGGGCGAGGAGGCGTGCCGCCGCTTCGTCGTGAGCTTCACGTCGTCGGCGGCGGACGTCTCCACGGTCCTCGACCTCGCGGAGCGGGCTGCCGACCCGTCGATCCCCACCGTCGCGACCGACGGGATCCCGCCCGGGTCGCCGCGACTCGACGTCGTGCCGCTCTTCGAGTCGGCCGAGGCGCTGCGCGGCTGCGGCGCCATCGTGGACGCGATGCTGGCCGATCCGCGCTCTCGGGCTCACCTCTCGGCCCGGGGCGACCGGCAGGAGGTGATGCTCGGCTACTCCGACTCGAACAAGGAATCCGGCTACCTCGCGGCCGGCTGGCTCCTCTACACGGCGCAGGAGCGCCTGGTCGCGGCGGCGCGGCGCCACGGCGTCGAGCTGACGCTCTTCCACGGGCGCGGGGGCTCGATCGGGCGCGGCGGGGGCCCCACCCACCGGGCGATCCTCGCCCAGGCGCCCGGGTCGATCGATGGCCGGCTGAAGCTGACCGAGCAGGGCGAGGTGCTCGCGGCCAAGTTCGCCGACCCGGCCACGGCCGAGCGCGAGCTGGAGCTGATGACCAGCTCGGTCCTTCTCGCGTCCACCCCCGAGCGCGACGCCGCGGTCGCGGCGGCCGCGGCATCCGGACGCACCACGATGGACGAGATGGAGGAGGCCGCGCTGCGCGCGTACCGCGGCCTGGTGTGGGAGGACCCGGCGTTCGAGGCGTGGTTCCGGGCCGTGACGCCCATCGCCGAGATCTCGGCGCTCCGTCTCGGCTCGCGGCCCGCCGCCCGGGCCACGGCGGGGCCTCCGTCGGCGTCCGGCGCGGGCTCGCATGGGGCCGCCGGCACGCCCGGCGCTGCCCGTCCGCGCAGCGCTGCGGGCGCGCCCGGCCCTGCCGGTGCGCCCGGCCCTGCCGGCACGGTCGACCCCGGAGGGATCGCCGCCCTTCGTGCGATCCCCTGGGTCTTCGCGTGGACGCAGTCCCGCATCGAGATCCCGGGCTGGTTCGGGCTCGGGACGGCGCTGGCCGACCAGGTGGCCCGGCACGGCGATGCCGCGTTCGAGCAGCTCGCAGGTCTGTACGCGGACTGGCCGTTCTTCCGGGCCCTGCTCGACGGGGCATCGGCCTCGCTGGCGCGGGTGGAGCCTGCCGGCATCGAGGCGCGGGCGCGCCTGGCGGACGGCCTGCCCGGCGCGGACGCCATCCGGGCCGCGATCCTGGCCGAGCACGCACGCTCCGTCTCCCTGCTGCTGCGGGTCACCGGCCGGGCGCGGCTCCTCGACGACGCGCCGACGGAGCAGCGCGCCGCGGACATGCGCGCCCCGTACCTGGACCCGCTCTCCGCGCTCCAGGTGCGCCTCCTGCGCTGGGCCAGGGCGCTGCCGCCGGATCACCCGGACGCGGTCCGCATCGAGCGGATCGTGCTGACCACCGTCAACGGCCTCGCCGCGGGCCTCCACACCACCGGCTGACGCCGGGCGTGCCGTCCGCGCGCGGTACCCTATCCTCGCGATGCCCACCCGACCCGGCGGTCCGGCCGTCGACACCAGCGACCCGTTCGCGCCCGAGGGAGCTCTCGGGCTGGATCTGCGCGCCCTGCGCGCCCGCTGGGCCGACCGGGCCGCGCTCCCGCCGATGACCGCCGAGGAGATGGTCGGCGCGGACCGGCGCGCGCAGGCGCTGGGGACCCCCGGACGGGTCCTCATGGAGCGGGCCGGGACCGCGGCTGCGGCGCTCGCGCTCGCGATCCTCAACGAGACCGGGCGCGACGCCGCGGCGCCCACGCTCGTCCTCGCCGGATCCGGCAACAACGGCGGCGACGGGTTCGTGGTCGCCCGCCTGCTCGCGCGTCGGGGCCGCCGCGTCGTGGCCGTCCTGGTCGCCGGCGAGCCGCGGCCGCGCACACCGGATGCCGCCGCGAACTGGGCACGTCTCGAGCACGAGCCCGGGGTCACGCTCGTGCACGCACCGGCGCCGCGCGACCTCGCCGTGCTCGAGCCCGGCATCGAGCGCGCGGGCCTGGTCGTGGACGCGCTCCTCGGCACCGGCGTGGCGGGGCCGCTGCGCGAGCCCATCCGCTCCGCGGTGCTGCTCTGCCACCTTGCCCGGTCGGTCGGTGTGCCGGTCCTCGCCATCGACGCTCCCACCGCGGTGGACCTCACGAGCGGGGACCTGTCCGATCCGGTCGTCCGGGCCGACGCCACGATCACCTTCCATCGGCCCAAGACCGGCCTGCTCGACCGCCGTGGGGCGGCTGTCGCGGGGCGCGTCCTGGTCGCACCCATCGGGATCCCGCCCGAGGCGGATCGGTCATGACGTTCCCGCCGACCGCCGGCCGCGGGCCCGGCCTGCGCGAGGTCCTGGCGATCGCCGTGGTCGTCGTGCTCGTCGTCCTGGGGGTCGAGCTGCTGTCCGCGGTCGTCCCCGGCGTGCGCGACGCCTTCCGTGCGTTCCCCCTCACCGTGCTCGTGCTCGTGGTCGGGACGGGCCTCGTGCTCGCGCTGGTGCTCCGCCGGCCGAGCGGGAGCGCCTGAGCGTGGCGCAGCGGATCGTCCGTGTCCGTCGCCGCGAGGGTCTCCATGCCCGGCCCGCGGCGGCGCTCGTCCGCATCGCCGCGGAGCACGGCTCGGCCGTCTGGATCGCCCGGGTGGGGGACCCGCCCGGGGCCGATGCGGACGCGCGCAGCATCACCGAGGTCCTGGCCCTCGGCATCCGCCGCGGAGAGCGTGTGCGGGTGTGGGCCGAGGGAGCGGACGCGGACGCCGTGCTCGCGGCGATCGACGCGCTGCTGTCCGGCCCCGAGCCCGGCGAAGAGGACGAGGGGTGACCGGACGGGTCCTGGCGATCCCCGCGGCCCCCGGCAGGGCCGCCGGACCCGCGTGGCTCCACGTGCCGGCCGCGGCGGCCGGACAGGCCTCCGGGGCATCGGCGGATCGCGCGACGGCCGCCGGCACGGCGCCATCCACGAGAGCGCCCCGGCCGACCATCCGCGAGGCGACGGACGAGGCCGGTCACGTCCTCTCGGAGCTGGCCGCGGGTCTCCGCGCTGCCGGTCGCGCGGACGAGGCGGAGATCCTCGACGCCCAGGCGGTCATCGCGGTGGACCCGTCGCTCGTCGCCGCGGCCGAGCGGCGGGAGGCGGCCGGTGCCGCCCCGGTCGAGGCGGTGCGGGAGGCGGCGGCGGGGATCGCCGCCCGCATCGCCGCGAGCGCAAATCCCCGCACGGCGGCGCGCGCCTCGGACATCCTCGACGTCGCCGAGCGCGTCGTACGCGTCATCGAGGGCACGACGCTGCCGGTCCCGACCCGGCCGTCGGTCGTCGTCGCGCGCGACCTCCCGCCGTCCGCGGTGGTCGAGATCCCTGCCGGCATGGTCCTCGCCGTGGCGCTCGAGGAGGGATCACCGACCGCGCACGTCGCGATCCTCGCCCGTGCGCTGGGGATCCCGGCGGTCGTGGCGGCAGCGGGGCTCCTGGAGGCGCTCGCCTCGCTCGGGACGGCCGACGGCACGGACGCCGACGTGCTCGCGTACGTGGACGGGTCGGCCGGCTGGGTCACGCTCGCGGCGGTCGGCGACGGCGCCGCGCCCGCCGGGGAGCCCGCCGGCGCGGCCGTGCACTCGACGATCTCCGCCGGGCCGGCCGTCGCGGCCGGGGGGCCTGCCGCCGGCGTCGGGCCGGGGATGACAGCCGATGGGCACCGTGTCCCGCTCCTCGCCAACCTCGGATGGCCGGACGACATGGCCGCCGCGCTGGACGCGGGCGCCGAGGGGGTGGGCCTCTTCCGGACCGAATCGCTCTTCCTCGGCCGGACGGCATCTCCCTCCGAGGAGGTGCAGGCCGCGGCCTACCGCTCGGTGCTCGCCGCCATGGGCGACCGGCCGGTGGTCATCCGGATCGCCGACCTGGGCGGCGACCGCAGCGTGCCGTACCTGTCGGGCGCGTCCGAGGCGAACCCGGGACTCGGCGTGCGCGGCATCCGGCTCGCGCGCGGCGACCGGTGGCTGCACCTCGCGCAGCTGCGCGCGATCGCGCGGGCCGCCGACGCGGTCGGCGTGCGCCCGTGGGTCCTCGCGCCGATGGTCGCCACGCTCGACGACGTCGACCTGTTCCGCGAGCTCTGCGCCGCCGCATGGGCCGACGCGACGCCCGGCGCGGAGATGCCCCTGGTGGGCGCGATGGTCGAGGTGCCCGCCGCGGCGCTCATGGCCGACGCCCTCGCGAGCCGCGTGGACTACCTGAGCATCGGGACGAACGACCTGACGCAGTACGCGCTGGCGGCCGACCGGGGGGTCGCCGCGCTCGCGCCCCTGCAGGACGCCCTCAACCCGGCGGTGCTCCGGCTGGTGCGGATGACGGTGGAGGCGGGAGGCGCGGTCGGGATCCCGGTGGGCGCGTGCGGCGTCCTCGCCGGCGAGCCCGACGGCGCCCTCGTGCTCGCCGGCCTGGGCGTCGGGACGCTCTCCATGGAGCCGGCGTCCATCGGGCGCGTCAGGGACGTGCTCCGGTCCGTGAGGATCCCGGATCTCGAGGCGCTGGCCGAGGCCGCGCTCCGTGCGCCGGACACGGCGACGGTGCGCGGCCTCGCCGCGGAGCTCGTGTCGGTCAGCTCTTCCCGGCCTTGAGGGCGGCCAGCCGGGCCTCCACCTCCAGGTCGTCGGCCGCGTCGTCGAGCCCGGCGAACTGCGCGTCGATGGAGGAGGCGGCGACCTCCGCCATGCCGCGCGCCTGGGCCTCCTGGCGCCGGATCCGCTCCTCGTAGCGGCTGATCTCGCTCGTCGGGTCCGTCACCGAGATCTCGCGGACCGCCTCCTGGACCTTCGTCTGGGCCTCGGCGACCTTCTGCCGCGCCACGAGCTCGTCGCGCTTCTGCACGAGCTCCTCGCGCTTCTCGCGCATGACGTTGAGGCCGTTCTTGAGCTTCTCGACGAGCTCGGTCTGCGAGGCGACCTGGGTCTCGAGCGACTTGACCTGCTCCTCGAAGCCGATCTGGCGCTTGAGCGCGACCTTGGCGAGCTCGTCGAACCGGTCGGCGTCGGCGGCCTTGCCCTCGGCGCGCAGCTCGTCCGCGCGCGCGGACGCCGCGGCCGCCTTCCGTCCCCACTCGGCCGCGGCCTGCTGGGCCTCCCGGAGGTCGTCCTCCATCATCCGCAGGTTGCCGATCGTCTGGGCGACCGCGTCCTCCGCCTCCCGGATGTTGTCCGTGTAGTCGCGGAGGAGCTGGTCGAGCATCTTCTCCGGGTCTTCGGCTCCGTCGATGAGGGCGTTGATGTTCGCGCGCATGAGCGTCGAGACACGCCCGAGGATCGATTGCTGCGCCACCGGGACCTCCCTTGCCTTCCGTCTCGTGGACTGCGCACGCGGCGCATGGTGCTCGCCGCGTCGTCCGGATCGTGCCGTCGGCCGGCGGGGGCTGGGCCAGCCCCGTGCCGGTCATCATCCTACCGGGCCGTCGTCACCAGCCTCCTCCGCGGCCGTGGCCGCCGCCCCCGAAGCTCCCGCCGCCACCACGACCCCCGCCCCCGAAGCTCCCGCCGCCACCACGTCCTCCACCGCCGCGGGAGCCCCACTGCGAGCCGCCGAACCCTCCGCCGTTCCCGAACGGCCCACCCCCGCCGCCGGAGAGGATCCCCCCGATCGCGGCGCCGATGAGGACAGCCCCAACGTCGATGCCCCCGGCGGGCGGCCGGCCGCCCGATGGCCCCGGCCACGACGTCCGGTCGTACCGGTCGAAGTCGACGGTCGCCAGGCTCATCGCCTGCTCGGCCAGCGATTCGGCCAGCCGCGCCTCGCGGGTGGCGCCCGGGACGTCCGCGGCCGCGAGGGCCTGCGCCTGCCCCAGGTGCCGCTGTGCCTCGGCGAGCCGGGTCCGTGCCTCGCGGTCCACTCCGGCGCGACGGGCGGCCACGAAGTCGGCCGCACGGCGGACCTGGGCGTCGGCGGACCCGAGGGAGGCCTCCATCGTGGCCCGCTCACGCGCGGCGCGCGCGGCGGCGTCGCGGATGCCGGCGAGCACCTGATCGGACTGCTGCGCGGCGGCGGCGGCGTCGCGGTACGCGGAGACGACGTCCGGCAGGGGCTTCGCGAGCTCGTCCCGGATCGCCGCCACGGTCGCCTCGAGGGCAGCCACGCGGCCGGGCAGTTCGGAGCCCGGCCCGGCGGTCGCGAGCGACGCCCGCGCGTTCTGCAGGTCCGCGGACACCTCCGCGAGCACGCCCGGCACCTTCTGGCGCGCGGTGTCGGCGTCCGCGGCGAGCCGCTCGATCGCGCCGAGCAGCCCGTCGGCGTCCGAGAGGGCCATCTCCGACGCGACC
Organism: Chloroflexota bacterium; assembly: GCA_029778235.1. GTDB lineage: Bacteria > Chloroflexota > Limnocylindria > Limnocylindrales > CSP1-4 > CAIYQJ01. Next base: position 6,634 of record JAKOQS010000058.1, read on the forward strand.
GCGACCTGCGCGGCCGTCCGGACGTCTCCCTTGGCGAGCGCCTCGGTCCCGGCGGCCTGCGCGCCGCGAACGGTCTCCACCCGCTTGTCCGCCTCGGCGAGGTTCCCGTCCACGGGCGCCGAGACCGACGCCGCGTACGACGCGCGGAGGCGCGTCATCGTCGCCTCGGCCGCGTCGAACCGGGCTTCGAGCGCGTCGGCCTTCGCGGGGAGCGCGGCGAGGATCTCCGGGGCGTGCTGCTCCACCTCGCGCATCCGGTCGAGCGTGGCCCGCTGCGCCGCGATCGCGGACGTGGCGCGGTCGGTCCGCGCGACGATCTCGCGGAGCATGCGCTCGCGGGTGGGAGCGTCCTCCGGCGTGGCGTCGTCGAGCCTCTGCCGGATCTCGAACGCCGCGGCGAGCTCGGTCCGTGCCCCGTCCACGGCGGTCCGCAGCGGGGCTGCCGCGTCCGCGCCGAACTCCGCCTCCGCGAAGCCGGTCTCCGCGTCCATGTCGCGGACCAGGTCGTCGAGCCCCAGGAGCTTCTCGTTCGCCTGCGCCGACAGGTCCTTGAGCGAGGCCGCGGTCCGCGCGGCGCTGCGGCGGCTCGACCACACGGCCAGGGCGCCGACGACGACGATGACGCCGACCACGATGCCCAACAGCGCGATCGGGATCCCGCCCGGCCCACCGCCCGAGCCGGAGCCGGGCGACTCCGTCGCGGGTGCGATGGTCCCCGGGGCCACGGTGGCCGGGGTGACGGCGGACGGCCGCGCCGTCGGCGGGGAGGTCACGCCGGTCGTGGTGATCGTGCCCCGCATGCCGTCCGCCAGCGAGACGACCGCTCCGGCGTAGTCACCCGACGAGAGGCCCGGCCGAAGGTCGTCGGCGAGGAGCGTGTCGATCTGGGCGTCCGTCAGCGGGACGGCGTCGCCGACCCAGAGGTAGTAGGCGCGGTCGTCCAGCGCGACGGTGAGGAGTCCCGCGTTCGGCCCGAGGTCCGCGGTGGACACGACGTCCCGCGCGAAGTCGGCGATGTCCCGGCCGTCCGTCGTGTCCGTGAAGAGGACGAAGAGCGCGACGCGGTCCTCGGCGACGAGCCGGTCCTGCGCCGCGCGGATGGCCGACCGGTCCGCGTCGGTCAGCGTGCCGGTGGTGTCCGTGATCGCCCCGGTGAGGGGGACGGCCGCCCGGACGACCTGCGGGGCGAGCGCGAGCGCGAGCGCGACGAGCAGCGCGGAGACGGCGGAGGGGACGAGCAGGGTCGATGGGACGAGGCGCACGGCCCACGCGCGGGTCATCGAATCGCCTCCGGTGGACGGACGGGTCGGGGAGGTGATCCCAGTGTACGCGTGCCCCCGTCTCAGCGGTGCCGCGAGCGGCCCGTGAGCAGCCCGACGTCCAGCCGCCTCTCCTCGCCGCGGAGGAGCCGCTGCACGTTGTCCCAGTGGGCGACCCAGATGAGCGCCGGCCCCACGGTCGCGTAGACCCAGTACGGGGCGGGGACGCTCCCCTGGGTCAGCCAGACCGTGAGGATCGTGGCGGGGAAGATCGCCGCCGCCCCCAGCAGCGAGCCGAGCGACACGTACCGGGTCAGGACCACCGCCCCGAAGAAGACCGGTGCCGTCACCAGCGCCGCCAGCGGCGCCATCACGAGCAGCGTCCCCACCCCGGCCCCGACGCCCCGGCCGCCGTGGAACCGGATGTAGATGGACCGGATGGCGCCGAGGACCGCGGCGAGCGCGGCCACGGTCATCGCCCACAGGTCCCAGCCGGAGATCGCGGCGGCGAGGAGGACGGGGACGGCGCCCTTCGCGACGTCCCCGAGGACCACGACCAGCGCCCACTTGCGGCCCAGGGCGCGCAGGGCATTGGTGCCGCCGGTGCGGCCGGACCCGATCGTCCGCGGGTCGGGGCCGCCGGAGGCGCGGGCGACCAGGATGCCCACCGGGATCGCCCCGATGAGATACCCGGCGATCGCCGCGACCGCCACGATGAGCGCCTGCTGCGTGGACATCGATCCTCCGCCCCCGCGCCGGGGCGCCGGATGGCCGTCCCGCGGCCGGAGTCTAGCACCGCGACGCGGCGCCTCCGCGGGGTACCATCGACCGGTCCAGCCGTCCGCCGGACCGCCGGAGCGGTCCGCGCCCCCCGAGGCCCTCCCATGACCGACGCATCCGCCGACCGCTTCGACCTCATCGTCCTCGGCGCGGGGACGGGCGGCTACACGGCCGCGTTCCGTGCCGCCCAGCTCGGGCTGCGGACCGCCCTCGTGGACGAGGACCAGATCGGGGGGACGTGCCTCCATCGCGGATGCATCCCGACGAAGGCGCTCCTCGAGTCGGCCGACCTGCGGGCGCGGATGGCGAAGTCGGCCGACTTCGGGATCACCGTGGACGGGACGATCGGCGTGGACTACGCGGTCGTCGCGGCGCGACGCGACGCGGTCGTGAAGCGGATGACGACCGGCCTCCGGAGCCTCGTGAAGAAGAACGGCGTCGAGTGGGTCGCCGGCCGCGGGCGGCTCGACGGGCCCACGACCGTCCGGGTCGCGCTGGCCGGCCCCGATGGGGCGCCGGGCGCCGGCGGCGAGCGCGTGCTGGTCGCGACGGACGTCATCCTCGCGACCGGCAGCCGGACGAAGAGCCTGCCCGGCCTGGTCCCCGACGGGGTCCGCATCCTCACGTCGGACGACGTCCTCCGCCGCGCCGACCTGCCCGCCAGCATCGTGATCGTGGGCGCCGGGGCGGTCGGCGTCGAGTTCGCCTCCTTCTTCCACGACATGGGCACCGCCGTCACCCTGCTCGAGTACCTGCCCATGGTGGTCCCGTCGGAGGACGCCGAGGTCAGCGCGGCCCTGGAGCGGAGCCTGACGCGGCGGGGGATCCGGGTCGTCACCCGGGCGCGGTTCGATCCGGCCGCGGTGGCCGCGGACGACGCGGGCGTCCGTTTCACGCTCTCCCGCGACGGCGAGGAGGGGAGCGAGGAGGTCGCCGCGGAGGTCATGCTCGTGGCCACGGGCCGGGCGGCCAACGTGGAGGGCGTGGGCCTGGAGACCACCCGCGCAGAGGTCGACCGCGGGATCGTCGTGGTGGACGACCACATGCGCACCGGCGAGCCGCACCTCTGGGCGATCGGCGACATCGTCGGCGGGCTGTGGCTCGCCCACACGGCCGCCCACGAGGGGCTCATCGCGGTCCATACCATCGCCGGCGACGACGTGGAGGGGATGGACTACGCGAAGCAGCCCCGGGCGACCTACTGCCGGCCGGAGATCGCGTCGGCCGGCCTGACCGAGGCCCAGTGCGCCGAGCGCGGCATCGCCACGAAGGTCGGCAAGGTCCCGTTCCAGGCGATCGCCAAGGCGGTCATCGGCGGGGAGCACGAGGGGTTCGCGAAGGTCGTCGCGGACGCGGAGACCGGCGAGACCCTGGGGATCCACGTGATCGGGCCGCACGCGACCGACCTGATCGCGGAGGGTGTTCTCGCCCTGGTTCTCGAGGCCGAGCCGTGGGAGATCGCCCTCGCCACCCACCCGCACCCCACGCACGCCGAGGTGCTCGCCGAGGCGGCCATGGCGGTGGACGGCCGGTCGATCAACTTCTGAGGAAGCCCGGTCGAGGACGGCCGGCGGACAGAGCCGGCGCAATCTGGGAGACTGGGCGACCGAACGGAGAAGGCCCGCCCGCGGGGCGGGTCTGCAGGAGGGATGCGCGTGGCCAAGGTGACGATGCCCCAGCTCGGCGAGAACGTCGCGGAGGGGACCATCGGCCGCTGGCTCAAGAAGCCGGGCGAGCGGGTCGCGAAGGACGAGCCGCTCCTCGAGGTCGTCACCGACAAGGTGGACGCCGAGGTCCCGTCCCCCTTCGCCGGGATCCTCGTCGAGGTGCTGGTCGCCGAGGGGGCCGTCGTCCCGACCGACGCGGACATCGCGGTCATCGACACCGAGGCCGGCGCGGTCGGGATCGAGGCACCTGCAACGGCTTCGACCTCTGCGGTCGCGCCCGCCGCCTCGGCGCCCGTCGCTCCGGCTCCGGCCGCGACGCCGGAACCGACCGTTCCGGCTCCGGCCGCGACGTCGGCGCCCACCGCGCCGTCGCCCATCCCGGCTTCGACGACGGCGGCCCCGGCCGCTGTCCCGGCGCCCGCAGGCGCGCCTCCCGGACCGGAGGCGCGGATGACGCCGGCGGTCCGGCGCATGCTGCGGGAGCGCGGGCTCTCGGGCGCGGGGATCGTCCCCACCGGCGCCGGCGGGCGCCTCACCCGCGCGGATGTCCTCGCCTTCGTCTCGGGCGCGAGCACGGTCGCGCCGGGCCAGCCGCCCGGCCCTCTCACCGCCCAGGCCGTGCCCGGACCGTCGGCTCCGTCGACCGCCCAGGCCGCGCCCGCGCCGGGCGCTCCGGCCGCTCCGGCCGCCCCGGGTTCTTCGGCCGCCCCCGGCGGCATCGTCTTCCCGCCCGGCGTGGACGAGGTCGTCGTCCCGGTGACCCAGATGCGTCGCGGGATCGCCGCCCAGATGACCCGCGCGCTGGACGTGCCGCACGCCTACGTGACGATGGAGGTGGACGTCACCGAGCTCGTCCGCCTGCGAGAGTCGCTCAAGCGCACCTCGCAGGCCCGCGACGGCATCACGCTCTCGTACGTCCCGTTCGTGGTCGCCGCCTCGATCGCGGCGCTGCGCCGCAACCCGACCTTCAACGGCCACTGGACCGACCGTGGCCTCGTGGCGAAGCGCGCGATCAACGTGGGCGTCGCCGTGGCCGTGGCCGACGGCCTGCTGGTGCCGGTGGTCCGCGATGCCGACCGGCTCTCGATCACGGGGCTGAACCGGGCGATCGCGGACGTGGCGGCGCGTGCACGAGCCGGCAAGCTGCGCCTGGACGACTTCGGCGGCGGCACGTTCACCGTGGACAACACCGGCTGGCTGGGGTCGGCGCTCACGCTGCCGATCGTCAACGTGCCGGAGGTCGCCATCCTGACGATGGAGGCGATCACCAAGCGGCCGGTCGTGGTCGAGACGCCGGACGGCGACGGCATCGCGATCCGTTCGATGATGAACATGGTCATCGGGTTCGACCATCGCGCCCATGACGGCGCGGGCGCGGCCGCGTTCCTCCGCGACGTCAAGGCCTGGCTGGAGGCCGTGGGACCGGAGACGCCCGTCGCATGACCGACGCGCCGGCTCGCCGCCACCCCGAGTGGATCCGGTCGCGCATCCCGTCCGGCGAGGGTTACCGCGACCTCAAGCAGCTCGTCCGGGGCCTGACGCTCAACACCGTCTGCGAGGAGGCCCTCTGCCCGAACCTGGGCGAGTGCTGGGACCAGCGGACCGCGACGATCATGATCCTCGGCGACGTGTGCACCCGCGCATGCGGGTTCTGCGCCGTCGAGACGGGCCGGCCGACCTGGCACGACCCCGAGGAGCCCCTGCGAGCCGCCCAGGCCGTCCGGCAGATGGGCCTGGACCACGTCGTCGTGACGAGCGTCGCGCGCGACGACCTGCCCGACGGCGGGGCGAGCGCCTTCGCGGAGACCATCCGCCAGATCCGCCGGCTGGCGCCGACGACGGGCGTCGAGGTCCTCATCCCGGACTTCGACGGCCACGAGGCGCCGCTGCAGGTCGTCATGGACGCGGCGCCGGACATCCTCGACCACAACGTGGAGACCGTCGAGCGCCTCCAGCGGCCGGTCCGCAAGCGCGCCCGCTACGACCGGAGCCTCCAGGTCCTCGAGCGTGCCAGGGCGATGGCCCGCGAGTCGGGGGCGGCGGTCCATACCAAGTCGAGCGTCATGGTCGGCCTCGGCGAGTCGCGCGCGGAGCTGTCGCAGGCGTTCGCGGACCTGCGCGCCGTCTCCTGCGACATCCTGACCATCGGCCAGTACCTGCGGCCCACGCCCGCACACCTCCCCGTCGATCGCTACTACCACCCCGACGAGTTCGCCGAGATGCGCGCCGAGGCACTGGCGCTCGGGTTCCTCCACGTGGAGTCCGGGCCACTCGTGCGGACGAGCTACCACGCGCGCGACCAGGTCCCGGACGCGGCGCGGCGCGCCGTCGAGCGCTCCGTGGCCGCGCGTCTCGCGGCCGAGGGCCGGCGCGTCCTGCCGGTCGCGACCGTGGACGCCGAGGGCCGCGTGGTGCCGTCAGCGCCCGCGGAGTAGGCGAGGACCATGAGCAGCACCCCCGAGATCGTCATCCCCGCGTCCCTCCTTCCGGCCGACGGGCGGTTCGGCTGCGGCCCGTCCAAGGTCCGGCCCGAGGCCGTCGCGGCGCTCGCGTCGGTCGGCCGCACCTGGCTCGGCACCTCGCACCGGCAGCGCCCGGTCCTCGACGAGGTCGGCCGCCTCCGGTCGGGCCTGCGCGACCTGTTCGGCCTGCCCGAGGGCCACGAGGTCGTCCTGGGGAACGGCGGCTCCACCACCTTCTGGGACGTGGCGACCTTCGGTCTGATCGAGCGGACGAGCCAGCACTGTGTCTTCGGGGAGTTCTCGTCCAAGTTCGCGACGGCTGCCGCGGAGGCGCCCCACATCGGCGATCCGCAGGTGGTGAAGAGCGAGCCGGGCACCCGGCCCGACCCGGTCGCGGACGACGCGGTGGACCTCTACGCGCTCACGCACAACGAGACGTCGACGGGCGTGATGATGCCGATCGCACGCCCGCGCCACGCGGATGGGCGGACGGCGTCCGGCCTCGTCGCGGTCGACGCGACCTCGGGCGCTGGAGCGCTCCCCGTGGACCCCGCGGCATTCGATGCGTACTACTTCGCCCCGCAGAAGGTCTTCGCGTCCGACGGCGGCCTCTGGATCGCCCTCCTGTCGCCCGCCGCGGTCGAGCGGGTCGGGGCCATCAAGGCGTCCGGACGCTGGCAGCCCGCCTCGCTGGACCTGTCGATCGCCCTCGACAACAGCCGCAAGGACCAGACGTACAACACGCCCGCTCTGGCCACGATCTTCCTCATGAACCAGCAGGTCAGGTGGCTGCTCGACAACGGCGGCCTCGCCTGGGCGGTCGCCCGCTCGGCCGAGTCGGCACGGATCGTCTACGGCTGGGCGGAGGCGAGCGACTACGCCGCCCCCTTCGTCGCCGACGCGGCGCACCGCTCGACCGTCGTGGCCACCATCGATCTCGACGCGCGGGTGGACGCCCAGGCCGTGAGCAGCGTCCTGCGGGCGAACGGGATCGTGGACACCGACGCCTACCGCAAGCTCGGCCGGAACCAGCTGCGGATCGGCCTCTTCCCGGCGATCGAGCCGGCCGACGTCGAGGCGTTCACCCGCAGCGTGGACTTCGTCGTCTCGGCGCTGAGCTGAGGCCGGAAGGGCGCCGGAGGGTCGCGGGGCGGCCGGGCGGCGCCGCCGTCGCGGGCTGCCCCGGACCCGCCGGTCCCCGGCGCCGGCGGCGGGTCGGCCCCCGTCCCCGGCGCGCTCGCTCCCCCGGCCTGCGCGCTATCCTCCGCCCATGGCCCCGCAGCTCGCACGCTCGATCCCGGTCGCGGAGCTGCACTGCCACCTGGGCGGGGCCGTCACACCCGCGATCATGTGGGGGATCGCCCACGCGCAGGGGATCCGGCTCCCGACCAAGGACTACTGGGAGTTCCGGGAGATGATCACCGTCTCCCCGCGCCGCGGCCGGTCGTTCGACGGCTACCTGGACCTCTTCCACTGGACGGAGCTGATCCAGTCGTCGCCGTTCGCGGTCGAGCGGTCCGTGTACGAGGTCATCGGGGGCGCGTACCGCAAGAACAACGTCACGACGTGCGAGCTGCGCTTCAACCCGATGAAGCGGAACCGCGGGGGCGAGCAGGATCTCGACCACATCATCGCGGCGGCCGTGCGGGGGATGGACCGGGCCACGCTCGAATACCCGGTCAAGCCCGGCCTCATCATCTGCCTGGACCGGGACTTCCCGTATGACCTCAACGAGATCATCGCGGAGAAGGCGATCGCCTGGCGCGACCGGGGGATCGTCGGGGTCGACATCGCCGGGCCGGAGTCGGCGACCTTCCGTCCGCGCGACTACGCCCGGCTCTTCCGGCGGGTGCGCGGCTTCGGACTGGGGATCACCGTCCATACCGGCGAGTCGGGACCGGTCGAGGAGATCGCGGAGGTCGTCGAGCAGCTGGAGCCGGACCGCATCGGCCACGGGGTGAAGGCCGCGTACGACCCGCGGACGATGGCGATGATCCGCGAGCGCGGCATCGTCCTGGAGCTGTGCCCCACGTCGAACCTGAACACGCGCGTGGTGGCCGGCTGGGACGAGTTCCGCTGGATCTTCGACACGTTCCGTCGGAACGAGATCCGGTTCACGATCAACACCGATGGCCCGGAGATGCTCAAGACGTACATCCGCGACGAGCTCGCGACGCTCGGACGCCTGGGCATCCTCACGCTCGGCGAACAGGAGGAGGCCGTGCGTACCTCGCTGGCGGCTTCCTTCGTCCCCAACGTCGGCGACGTCCGGCTCCCGCGGATGGAGCCTGCGACACGCGAGGAGGTCGAGCGCGAGGAGGCCTGACGGGCCGCCCGGTCCAGCACGTTCCGGGGCACCTCAGGCGCTGTTCGCCCGGTCGTCACGTCCCGGGATCCGGGATCCGGGATCCGGTGCGCACGCACGCACCGCGCCCGGCCCTACTGCCCGCCGGCGGCCTTCGTCAGGGCCGTGCGGAGCGCCTCGCGGAACGTGGGCCCCCACGGGCCCTGGCCGGCGGCGACGAAGGGGCTCGCGTCGACCGACTCGTATGTCTCCGGGTCGGTCACGAAGGAGGCCGCGCACGCGTCGACCGCCGGGCGGAGCTTGTCGTACGCCGCTGCGTTGCGGAACAGGTAGAGATGGAGGCGCGTGGGCGTCGCCTGGTCCAGGCCGGACGCCTTCAGCGAGATCGCAGGCCCGACGAGCTGGCGGTCGTCGCACCCGGCGTCCCCGGTCTTCACGTCCTCGACGCCGATCCCCTCGGCCGCGAGGAAGGCCACGATCCCGGCGAAGTCGGCTGGCGTGGGCGGCGGAGGTGTGGCAGCGAGCCCCGTGCACCCGCCGAGCGTGAGGGAGAGCAGGACGGCGGAGGCGGCGGCGACGAGGCGGGGGATGCGCACGGCCCGAGGCTAGCATCGCGGGGCCGTCCGCGCCGGGCGCGACCCCGGACGCCGATCCCCTGGCCGCGTCTGTCCGTCGCGTGGCCCCCGATGGCCGGTCGCGATAGACTCTCCCGGTCCAGAGAACAGGCGCCGCCGTCCGCCCGTGCGCGGCCGAGCCCAGGAGCCCGAGTGCCCGAGATCCGTCCGTTCCGCGCCCTGCGATTCGACCCCGAGGTCGTCGGCGACGTCGGATCCGTCGTGGCACCCCCGTACGACGTGATCTCCCCCGAGCAGCGGGCGGCCCTCATCGCGCGGAGCCGCCGCAACGTCGTCCGGATCGACCTGCCGGCCTCGGAGCCCACCGACACGGACCCCGACGAGCGCTATCGACAGGCGGCCCGGACGTACACGGCGTGGCGGTCGGACGGGACCCTCCGCAAGGACCCGCGGCCCAGCCTCTACGTCTACGAGCAGACGTACACGGTGCCCGGCTCCTCCGTCGTCCGGGTCCAGCGCGGGTTCATGGGTCGCCTCCGGCTGGAGCCGTTCTCGGCCGATGGCGGCGTGCGGCCGCACGAGCGGACCCTGGCCGGCCCGAAGGAGGACCGCTGGAAGCTCATGCGGGCCACCAGCGCGAACCTCAGCCCCGTCGTCGGCCTGTACGCGGACCCGTCGGGGCGCGCGCACGCGCTGCTCGCGACCGTCGCCGTGCGGCCGCCGGCCCTTGACGTGACCGATGATGACGGCGTCCGCCACCGGGTCTGGATGGTCCCGGCCGACGGTCCGGACGCGGCCGTGGTCGCAGAGCTGGTCTCGATCGTCGGCGCGAGCCACGTGGACATCGCCGACGGCCACCACCGCTACGAGACCGCACTTCGCTACCGGGACGAGCGCCGGAGGACGCCCACGGCCGAAGCCGACCCCGCGTTCGACTTCATCCTCGCCCTTCTGCTCGAGTCCACGCGGGAGGAGCTGACAGTCCTCGCGACGCACCGGGTGGTGCGCGGGCTCGGCGACGCGGGTGCGGCGGCGCTCCTGGGCGACGCCCCGGCGCTGTTCGACGTCAAGCCGGTCGACGACCCGGCGCCGCTCGCCGCTGCGTTCGCGCCCGCGGCCCTGGCGCCGGGCGGCGACGGCCGGTTCGGCCTCTGGACGCGGCAGGGCGGGGCGTTCCTGCACGCCCGCCGCGATGCATTCCTGCCCTGGCTGCCCCCCGGCGGCGACGCACTCCGGCGCCTGGACGTCACGCTTGCTGGTGCGGCCCTCGACCGGCTCGTCGGGCTCGACGAGGCGGTCGTCGCCCAGGGCAGCCGCATCGCCTACACGAAGTCCTCGGCCGAGGCGATCGCTCGCGTCGCGGCGGGCACGGACGGCGCGGATGCGGCGCTTCTGCTGGACCCCACCCCGATCGCGGAGATCGCGGCGGTGGCGGCGGCCGGCGACGTCATGCCGCAGAAGTCCACCTACTTCTACCCGAAGGCCCTGACGGGCCTCGTCCTCAACCCGCTCGAGCAGTGAGATGACGACTCCCGAGACCCACGCCCATGAGCCGGCTTCCACCGCGGAGGCCCCTGCGGATGGCGCCGCCGCGACCGTGGGCGGACCCGCCGAGAGCCCCGCGGCCACGATCGCCGAGCGGGTGGCCGACACCCCTGCGGCCGCGCCCGCCGAGGCCGCCGAGGGCCCCGAGGCCACCTCCGCTCAGTCGGCGACCGAGACGCCGGTCCGCATCCCGCCGCGACCGGCCGTCCCCAACCCGGACGCTCGGCCCGTCCGCAAGGACGAGATGGAGATCCCGGACCGGGGCCTCCACGTGGAGTCCTGGCTCCCGGAGCGTCGCTCGCGGCGGAAGCCGCTCGTCTTCGTGCACGGCGAGCTCGGCGGCTCGTGGGTCTGGGAGCGGTACCTCGGCTACTTCGCGCGCCGCGGCTGGGAGGGCCACGCGCTCAACCTCCGCAACCACTACTGGTCGCAGACGGCGGACCCCGCCCGCCTCTCGTTCGCCTCGTACACGGACGACGTCGTGTCGGTCCTCGAGCGGGTCGGCCCCAACGCTGTCGTCGTGGGCCACGGGATGGGCGGGCTCCTCGCACTGAAGGCGGCCGAGCGGCACCAGGTGGCCGGCCTCGTCCTCGTCGCGCCGTACCTCCCCCGCGAGCTCCGGGTCCCGCCCAAGCCGCACGAGATCCGGGCCGTGCCCCCGGCCTACGGCAACGAGGTCCTGGGCTGGGACACGATGCCCGAGCGCCTCAAGCGCGACCATCGCGACCTGACGCTCGAAGACATCGTCCGGATCAAGCATCTCCTGGGCCAGAAGCCGCGCGAGGCCGGGGCCGCCCGTCGCAGCGTCCTGCAGGGCGTCCCGGTGGATCGTCGTCCTCTCGCGGATGTGCCGGTCCTCGCGATCGGCGCGGGCTTGGACACGTACGTGGCGGAGGCGGACGTGGAGCGCCTCGCCGGATGGCTGGGTGCCCGGTACGAGCCGTTCGGCGCGCACTCGCACTTCGGGCTGGTCCTCGGCGAGGAGTCGTTCCAGCAGGTGGCCGAGGCGATCCGGGAGTTTCTCGAGGAACACCGGCTCTAGTCACACCGACCGCGACGGCGGCCCCGCCCACCTCGGATCCGTCCGGCCGGCGCGGCGAGCGGCTACGTCGCTGTCGACACCTCGGCCCGACGTTTGGTATCCTCCGCGAGGCCGTCCAGGCCCGTGCCGCATTCGTCTAGAGGCCCAGGACACCGCCCTCTCAAGGCGGAGACCACCGGTTCGAATCCGGTATGCGGTACCACTCGCACGACCCACGCCCCCGGCCCGCGCCCCGGGGGCGTCCTCTTTTCGTAGACTGCTGGGGTCCCGATCCTGCGGCCGTCCAGTCCCGGCGGCCCGCGGCCGCCCGGCCGCCTCGAGCACGGAGCCCGCATGCGCCCGCACACCACGCGTCGCCTCGTGATCCTCACCGAGGGCCAGTTCGGGGTCCACCACGCGAAGACCGCGATCGGCGTCGTCCGCTACGGGCACGACGACGTCGTGGCCCTCCTCGACTCCACCATCGCCGGCCGGAATGTCTCCGAGTGGCTGGGCCCGCGGTATGACGTCCCGGCCGTGGCCACGCTCGACGAGGCGATCGCGCGCGGCGCGGACGCCCTGCTCATCGGGATCGCCCCCACCGGCGGCAAGCTGCCCGAGGACTGGCGCGCGGTGATCGTCGCCGCCCTCCATGCCCGGCTCGACGTGCTCTCGGGCCTCCACACGTTCCTCGGCGACGACCCGGAGTTCGCCTCGGCGGCGGCGATGAGCGGCGCCGAGATCGTGGACTACCGCCGCGTCCCCGACCGCCACCAGACGGCGGTGGGCCGGCCCCATCGGCCCGGCGCGAAGGTGATCCTCACGGTCGGCTCCGATTGCGCCATCGGCAAGATGACCGTCTCGCTGGAGCTGGAGCGGGCGGCGCGCGAGGCCGGGCTGTCGGGCGTCTTCGTCCCGACCGGCCAGACGGGCATGATGATCGCCGGCTGGGGGGTCTCCGTGGACCGCGAGATCTCCGACTTCCTCGCCGGCACCTGCGAGTGGCTCGTGGAGCAGGCGGAGGAGCTGGGCGACTGGATCTTCGTCGAGGGCCAGGGGTCGATCGACCACCCGGCGTACTCGCCGGTCACCTTCGGCCTGATCCACGGCACCACGCCGCACGCGATGGTGCTCGTCCACAAGGTGGGCCTCGTCGAGCACGACTGGGACCACCTGCCCGGCATCTCGCATCCGATCAAGCCGCTGCCGGACCTGATCGTCCTGCACGAGACGATCGCCGGGATGGTGGCGCCGTCGCGGGTCGTCGCCGTGGCCCTCAACACCGCCGACGTGCCGCACGACGACGAGGCGCGGCGGATCATCCGCGAGACCGAGGCGGAGACCGGGCTGCCCACGGACGACCCGGTCCGGTTCGGTCCCGCTCGCCTGTTCGCCGCCGTCCGGGCGGCGTTCGAGACGGAGGAGGTGGGATGACCGGCTCGATCGTCACCGCCGGAGCGCTGTCGCTCACGGCATCCACGCTCCAGCTGCCGTTCCGGGACCCGTTCCGCATCGCGCGCGAGTCCGACGCGGACGCCGCGACGACGGTGATCGTCGAGGTCGCCGACGCCGAGCACGTTCCCGCGCCCGGATCCGATGCGCCGGTGGGCCTGGGCGAGGGGTTCCCCGACCCGTACTACGGCGAGACCGACGCCACCATCCATGCCGTCCTGCCGCTGCTCCTGGGGGCGGTCGTCGCCCCGTGGGAGTCGGCGCGCGACGCGGCGGCCCGCGGCGACGTCCCGGGCGCCCGCGCCGCGCTCGACGCCGCGTCCGACGCGATGGACGCCACGATCGCGCACAACGGCGCCGCCAAGTGCGCCATGGACATCGCCCTGCGCGATCTCGCGGCGCGCCTCGCCGGGGTCCCGCTGTACGCGTTCGAGGGCCTGTCGGCCGCGATACCGCCCACCGACTTCACGGTGGGCCTCGACGCGCCGGACGTGGTCGCCGCCCGCGCCGCCCGCGCGGCAGCGTTCCCGGTCCTCAAGGTGAAGGTCGGCGGACCGGCGGACCTCGAGACGCTCGAACGGGTCCGCGCGGTCTTCCCGGGCGTGATCCGGGTCGACGCGAACACCGCCTGGGAGCCGGAGGCGGGCGCGCGCATGGTGCCGGAGATGGTCCGCCTCGGGGTGGAGCTGATCGAGCAGCCGTTCCCCGCCCATCGGCTCGACCAGATGGCCTGGCTGCAGGAGCGGTCGGCGCTGCCGGTGGTCGCGGACGAGAGCGCCGTGACGATCCTGGACCTGGACCGGCTCGTGGGCGTCGTGGCCGGCGTGAACGTGAAGCTCGCGAAGTGCGGCGGCACCGGGCCGGCGCGCCGGATGCTGGCGCGGGCGCGGGAGCTCGGCTTCCGCACCTTCCTCGGGTGCATGGAGGAGACGAGCGTCGGGATCGCCGGATCCGCGGCCGTGGCGTCGCTCGCGGACTGGGTGGACCTCGACGGCTGCCTGCTGCTCGCGGACGAGCCCTTCGAGGGGCTCGAGCTCGGCCCCGACCACCGCTGGCGGCTGACCGACGCCCCGGGCCACGGGGTCAGCCGGCGGGGCTGAGATGGGCGGCCCGCGGGGCCGAGACGATCCGGCGGCGGCCGGGACGAGGAGGAAGCGTGTCCGGGTCGGCGACCATCGTCATCACGCTGGCACTGGTCTTCTACACGATCGGTGTCTGGAGCGAGCGCTTCCAGGGCCGCCTGAAGCCCTGGCATCTCGTCTTCTTCTGGCTCGGCCTCGCCTGCGACACGATCGGGACCGGGATGATGCTCGACTACGCGGGCGGCCTGACCGCGGACGTCCACGGCGTGACCGGCGTCATCGCGATCCTCCTCATGCTCGTCCACGCGATCTGGGCCACGGTGGTCCTGGCGCGCCGCGACGAGCGGTGGATCGTGAACTTCCACAAGTTCAGCATCGTCGTTTGGGCGATCTGGCTCATCCCGTACTTCAGCCCGATGGTCATCGCGATCGGCGGCTGACCGTCGTCCGGGGGGCGACCGCGGGCCCGATCGGTCGCGGCGCGGGGGTCGCGGCGGGTCGGACCGGGCGTGGCCGGTGGGTCGGCGCGGTCATCGCGGACCGGCCTTCCACACGCCTCGTCGGGCCGTCCACGAACGCCCGTTCGGGTGTGGACAAGTCGGCGCCAAAGCCGTGGACAAGGCCCTACACGCGGTCGGCGGCGGCGACGTAGGATATCCGTCGAGCGGCCGCGCCGGGCCCGACCGGGAGCTCGGATCGCAGGCGCGGCGGACGTGGACCCGATGGGACGACACGGCGTGCCGGTCCGGCACGCCCGGGTGATGCTGCGGCCTGGATGGCCTGGTGAGGGGAGGGAGTCGAGGGTGTCGGTTCCGGCGCGCGCCATGGGTCCCGGTCCCGAGACCACCCCGGAACTCCCCGAGGACGCGGTCGCATTCGTCCGGTTCTGCCGCGAGCGGCGCCGGGTGGCGTGGCCCGAGCTGTACGACGAGATGTGCGCGGTCGCGCGCCGCCGCCTCTACCGCGGATGGGGCCTCGACGAGCTCGCCGAGCACGGCGTGGAGTTCGGCCTCTTCCAGCTCTCGACGCTCGCGGCCGCCACCCGCGCGGTCATCGAGGCGGAGGCGGTGGCACGGTGCGCCGCGGCCGATCCGGCCCGCCCCGTCGCAGAGGTCACGCGCGCGGACGCGGACGAGGGCGCGACGGCCACGGCCGCCTGAGCCGGGCCTCCGGGGCGGCCGCGACGCCCGGCTCATCCCGCGTCCGGGCCCCGGAACGCAGGCACGCCGCCGCTACAATGCCCCCATGAGCCAGATGTACCACCCGTCCGATCTCGCCGCGATGGATCCGCTCGTCCTCATGAAGAACCTGGATCACGTGCGGATGACAAGCCGGCGGCTCAGCTACATCCTCCAGCAGCAGGTGCACCTGTACACGCCGGAGGCGAATCGCGTCCGCGATGAGATCGACCGGTACGTCGAGGCCGAGCGCCAGATCGAGGGCGAGATGGCGCGGAGGCGCATCCGGGCCTGACGCCGCCGCATCTCCTCCGGTCGCGGCTGCCCGAGACGGTGCAGAGCGACGCACCCGGCCAGCCGCCCGCTCGGGCTGTCCCGTCCGGCGGCCTCTCTCGACCCGGTGGTCTACGCTGTGCTCGGCGCGTCCCCGTAGCTCAGCGGACAGAGCGAGCGCCTTCTAAGCGCGAGGTCGCAGGTTCGATCCCTGCCGGGGACGCCATCGCGCCGCCGTCGCCCCCGACGGCACGTCGGCGCCGGCACCGGCCGCGGATCTCAGCGCCGCGTCGGGATCCGTGAGAGGAACACGACGAGGATCACCGCGGCGATCGCGAGCCCGACGCGGATCGGCACGGAGTCCACCAGGACGAGCGACGCCCCGAACGAGACGGCGACGACCACCATCGCGCGCGTCCGGACCCCCGGCGGCAGCGACCGCGAGCGGCGCCACTCCTCGATGATCGGCCCCAGCGCAGGCTGGCCGATGAGCCACGCATACAGCCGGTCCGAGGCGCGCGCGTAGCACGCGGCGGCGAGCAGCAGGAACGGCGTGGTCGGCAGGACGGGCACCACGATGCCGACGACGCCCAGCGCGAGGGCGGTCGACCCGACCGAGACGAGGACGATCCGGAGCGGCAGCCCCGTGGTGCCGGCGCGCGAAGCTCCGACAGGGAGGATCGCCGTCTCGTCGTCCTGGGGGAGATGCGGACCGCTGTCGCCGGGGCGCTGCATCCGCACAGGATGCCGCCTCGCCCCAGAACGTGCCCTCGGCGCAGCCGGGCCGCTGGTCGACCGGCTTGACAGCGATCGCCACGGGCACGTAAGAGGAAGGCATGCAGGACCTCGACCCGACACCCGTCGGCCCGTGGCGACGTCGCTCGCGCGAGACGGCCTACGCGAACCCCTGGATCGAGGTGTGGCACGACGAGGTCGACCGTCCCGACGGCGGTGCCGGCATCTACGGCGTCGTCCACTTCCGGTCGGCGGCCGTCGCCGTGGTGGCGGTGGGGGACGACGGGCGGCTGCTCCTCGTCGGCCAGCACCGGTACGCTCTCGATGAGTACAGCTGGGAGGTCCCGGAGGGCGGCGTCCCGGATGGCGAGGACCTGCTCGCCGGCGGCATGCGCGAGCTCGTCGAGGAGACGGGCTTCGAGGCGGACGACTGGCGGCACGTGTGCCGCTTGAGCATCTCGAACTCGGTCACCGACGAGCGCGGTGCGATCTTCGTGGCGCGCGGCCTGCGACCCGGCGCGGCATCGCCGGATGCCACGGAGGACCTCGCGCTCCGATGGGCGACGCTCGACGAGGTCCTCGCCGAGATCGACCGCGGCGAGATCCACGACCTCCTGACGATCGCGGCCGTGGGCCGATACGCGGTGGACCTCCTGCGCGGGGCCTGACGCGCGCATGCCATCGCGCGGGCGCATGATGCCGGTGTGAGCGTCGCGGGCAGGAGGGTCGTCGCCGTCGGTGTCGTCGCAGTCGTCCTCGGCGGCGCGGCGTTCGTCGGTCGCTCCCGTCTCGCCGGGATCCGTACATCGCTGCGCACGTCCTCGTCACCGGGCGTGCGCGCGTACGAGCTGCTCTTCGGCGGGCCCCTCGGCCGCTACTACGCGGGCATCGCCGCGGACTGCGCCGGGATGCTCGCCGGCTCGCCGGCACCATCGATCCTGGAGGTGGGCCCGGGCCCGGGCCATCTCGCGGTCCGCCTGCTGACGGCGATCCCCGACGCCCGCTGGACCGGGCTCGACATCGATCCGGCGATGATCGCCGCCGCGCACGCGCGCCTCGACCGGGCGGGCCTCGCGGAGCGGAGCACCTGCGTCGAGGGCGACGTCTCCGCCCTGCCGTTCGGCGACGCCTCGTTCGACCTCGTCGTGACGTCATTCTCCGCGCACCACTGGCCTGATGCAGCCGTCGGGTTCGCGGAGGTCGCCCGCGTGCTCCGCCCCGGCGGGACCATCCTCGCGTACGACCTGCCCGCGTGGTGGGCGCGCATCGAGCGCGGCTCCGACGGTCTGCGCGCGGGCCTCGGTCCGTTCCCGAACGCCGTGGTCGCGCGGCGTCACGGGATCGGGCCGGTGACGATCGTCGAGCGCCTGGCGGCGACCCGCGGGTAGACGGCCCCGGCATCAGGTCCGGCTCGGAATGGCGCGGAACGACGCGTCCCGCGGCCCGCCGTACGCGACGACGAACGACTCTGGCACCCGGTGCGCGCATGCACCATGCTGCCGACGGCGACGCGGGAGGCGTCGACACGCGGGTCGGACACGTGCCGCCGGACCCGCGGGGAGCCACTGGCGGGACCGACCCGCGCCGTCCCTGGAGGTCACGCCCACATGGCTCGGTTCATCGCGGTCCATCCGGTCGCATTCACGGAGGACCAGCTCAAGCCCCTCGCCCTGGAGCCGCTGCCCGAGGGTGTCGTCTGGCACAGCACACATACGGCGGCCGCGGATGCCAAGAGCTTCTGCCACTGGGAGGCGCCGCACCGGCAGGCGATCCTCGACATCCTGGCGCGGTACAGCATCCCGTACGAGGCCGTCTTCGAGGTCCGGCGATTCGACCCGGCGACGGGCGTGATGGAGGCGGCGCCCGTCACCGAGGAGATCCTCCAGCCCGCCTGAATCTCGGGGCGACGACGGCCGCCATCGTCGCCGCGCGCGCGGGCGCCGTCCGCTGACCGCGCCCGCGCGCGCGGACGGCGAACCGTGCGGGGAAGACCCTGCGAAAGGTTCAGGATCGTGGCCGAGCGGTCGTGGCGCGGCCGTGTGGTCCGCATCTCCCGGGTGCAGCCCGACCGTCGCGACCGCCGGCTCTTCGGCACGCGTCCCCGGCGGTACGATGGACCTCGGCAGCCGGGCGCCGGATCTCCGCCACCCGACGGCCCCCGACACGCGTCGCCGTCGGCGGGCGCGACACCCCGCGGGCCCATCGATCGGACCCGAGGCTGGGTCGCACCGCCCCGTTCGCCTGAGAGGAGGCACCCGTGGGCACCGTCCGTCTGACCGTCGGCCAGGCCATCGTCCGGTTCCTGGCAGCCCAGTACGTCGAGCGAGATGGGCAGGAGAACAGGTTCATCGCCGGCGTGTGGGGGATCTTCGGCCACGGCAATGTCGCGGGGCTCGGCCAGGCGCTCGAGGAGCTGGGCGACGAGTACGACATGCCCTACTTCCGGCCGCAGAACGAGCAGGCGCAGGTGCACCTCGCGGCGGCGTACGCGAAGCACAAGGACCGGCTCCAGACGTTCGCCTGCACCTCGTCGATCGGCCCCGGCGCCACCAACATGATCACCGCGGCGGCCGGCGCCACGGTGAACCGTCTGCCGGTCCTGCTCCTGCCGTCCGACTACTTCGCCAACCGCCTGCCTGACCCGGTGCTCCAGCAGGTCGAGCACCCCGTCGAGCACGACGTCAGCGCGTCCGACGCGTTCCGGCCGGTCAGCCGCTACTTCGACCGGATCAGCCGCCCCGAGCAGCTGCTCTCGAGCCTGCCCGAGGCCTTCCGCGTGCTCACGGATCCCGCGGAGACGGGCGCCGTCACGATCAGCCTCCCGGAGGACGTCCAGTCCGAGGCGTACGACTGGCCGGAGGAGTTCCTCCAGAAGCGTGTCTGGCACGTCCGTCGGCCGATGCCCGAGCCCGCGGTGCTCGAGCGGGTCGCCGACATGCTCCGAGCGGCGAAGAAGCCCCTGGTCGTGACCGGGGGCGGGACGATCTACAGCGGCGCGACCGCGGCGCTCGACGCCCTCGCCACACGGTACGGGATCCCGGTCTGCGAGACCCAGGCCGGCAAGGGCGCCCTGCCCTGGAACCATCCGATGAACGTCGGCCCGGTGGGGGCGAACGGCGGCCTGGCGGCGAACCGTCTCGCCCGCGAGGCGGACCTGGTCATCGCGATCGGCACGCGCCTGGGCGACTTCGCGACCGCGTCGAAGACGCAGTTCGCGAACCCGGACGTGTCGTTCGTGGGGATCAACGTCACGAGCTTCGATGCCCACAAGCTGCGCGCGGTGGCGCTGGTCGCCGACGCGCGCGAGGCGCTCCGGGCGCTCGCTGCGGTCCTCGAGGTCGGCGGGTACGCGGGGACCGACACCGCATACCGCGAGCGGATCGCCGGACTCAAGTCCGAGTGGGACGCGCGCGTCGAGTACCATCGCACGCCGTCCGGCGAGACCCCCGATCTCGCGCAGCCCGAGGTCATCGGCATCGTGAACGACGCCGTGGGCGGCCACGCCACGATGATCTGCGCCGCCGGCAGCCTGCCCGGCGACCTGCTCAAGCTGTGGCGACCCGAGGACCCCAAGGCCTACCACCTCGAGTACGGCTACAGCTGCATGGGCTACGAGATCCCCGCCGGCATCGGTGTCAAGCTCGCCGAGCCCGAGCGCGAGGTCGTCGTGATGATCGGCGACGGGACGTATCTCATGCTCAACGCGGAGATCGTCACGGCGGTCGCCGAGGGCGTGAGGATGACCATCGTCGTCTTCGA
Source organism: Chloroflexota bacterium (assembly GCA_029778235.1). Taxonomy (GTDB): domain Bacteria; phylum Chloroflexota; class Limnocylindria; order Limnocylindrales; family CSP1-4; genus CAIYQJ01. Next base: position 26,727 of record JAKOQS010000058.1, read on the forward strand.
CAACCACGGCTACCAGTGCATCGTGGACCTCGCCCGCAGCGTGGGCGTCCCGCAGTTCGGCAACGAGCTGCGCTTCCGGGACGCCGACCGAAACCGCCTCGAGGGTGGCTACGTCCCCGTGGACTTCGCGAAGCACGCCGAGGCGATGGGCGCGATCGGCGTCCTCGCGCGCACCGAGCAGGAGATCCGGGACGCCATCGCCGCGGCCAGGACCGCGGACCGCACGACGGTCATCCACGTCCCGGTGAGCCCGACCAAGCGCGCCCCCGGCTACGAAGGCTGGTGGGACGTGCCGGCAGCCGAGGTCAGCGGCTCCGATGCGGTCGTCGCGGCCCGCGGACGCTACGCCGAGGCGGTCGCGAAGCAGCGCAAGGAGCTGCTCTAGGCCGATCGCGCTCGCAGGTGCCGGCCGCCGCGGTCCGGCGGCCGGCACCGGCGAGCGGCTATCCTCCGCGGCATGCCCGACGAGCTCTCCCGAGACACGTCCGCCCCGTCCGACGCGTCCACCCGCGAGAGCCTCCCGCATGCCGCGACCACGCGGATCGAGCGCTCGGGTCGGACCATCGCCGGGCTCATCGTCGCCGCCCAGGTCCTCGCGGTGGTCGTCTCGCTGCAGCTGAGCGTCGCGGCCTACCTCGAGGAGAGCGCACGCTTCGGCGTCCACCTCGCCGAGGTCGTCGCCGTCAGCCTGTACGTGGTCATCGCGCTCCTCGCACTCGGCGCGTGGAGGGCGGGCCGCCGCCGCCTCGCCATCCGGCTCCTGGGCCTGTACCTCGTGGTGCTGACCTTCCAGCTGGTCGTGTACGTCCTCCTGCTCGTCG
>JAKOQS010000059.1 GCA_029778235.1 Chloroflexota bacterium
GCGGGCCGGACGCGATCTCACCGAACGGGGTCGTGCGGATCTTCGAGCGACGGCTGGGGCGGCCGTTCACGGTCACCCACGTGCCGGTGGAGGCCCTCGAGGCGGCCCAGGCCGAGGCTCCGCACGACATGGCGCGGTCGTTCGTGGGTCTCCAGCGCTGCTACGCGGCGGGCGATGCGATCCCCATGGAGGCGATCCTCGGGGAGATCCCGGTGGCGCTGACGTCGGTCGACGCGTACGCGGAGCGGGTGACGGCAGGGATCCAGGCCCGCTGACGAAGCGACGACGATCGGGGACGGCCCACGAAGGAGCGGACCGATCGCGGAAGGACCCCGGCGGTGACGACCACCGGGGTCCTTCCACTCTCGCTGCCCGCGCCGGGCTCGAGGGCTACTCCGCGGTCGTGTCGCCGGCCGCCTTCGCGGCCTCCTTGACCGCGGCCGCGGTCTCGTCGTCCACCGGGACGGCCTTGACCTCGGTCGCCTGCGGGATCGTCTCCTTGACGGCATCCACGGCCGTGATGGAGACGAGGGCCACGATGCCGGACGTGCCCGGCTTGATGACCTCGGTCAGCTCGGAGGCGACGGCCCCCTTCTTGAAGAGGTTGCCGGCCTTGCCGGCGAGCGCGCCCGCGACGCCGAGCGTCGCGGCGCTCGCGAGTACGCTCGGCGGGAAGATGACCCCGACGACGACACCGGCCACGGCGCCCCAGAGGAAGCCGTTGCGGGTCGTGTGGTCGGTCATCTTCTGGACGTGGACCTTGCCCTGATAGTCGGCGTTGACGACCAGGACGCCGTCGATGTCGAGGGCGCGCTTCATCTCCGCGTCGAGCAGCGCCTCGTAGGCCAGCTTCGCGGTGTCCATGTCGGCGAACTGCGCGACGATGATCGCGGAGTTCCCCTGGACCGCCACGGCGGCCTCGGCCTGGATCCCGCTCTCGTCGCCGGCCACGACGGCCGCGACCTCGACGGGCTCTTCGGTCGCCTCGGGCGCGTTCTGGGTCTCGTCGGTCATGCGTGGGCCTCCCTGTGGGGCGTGGTGGATGGGGGACAGCGTGCGCGCGGTGGAGTCGCGCGTCATCACCCGGAACGAGGATAGCGGCATCAGGACGTCCCGCGCAGACTGGCCGTGATGGCCCGGCCGGCATGGTCCGGGCCGGCATGCACGGAGGATGGTGATGCTTCGACGACGCGACGGCGGTGGCCCGCTGGGCGGGGGCCCGCTCGGCGGCGGGCCGGGCGCCGACGTCTTCCAGATGCGGCAGCAGATGTTCGCGATCGGGGACGACTTCTGGATCGAGGACGGCGCGGGCCAGCGCGTCTTCCACGTGGACGGCAAGGCTCTGCGTGTGCGCCAGACACTGGTCCTGCAGACGGCCGGCGGCCAGGAGCTGTACCGGATCCAGGAGAAGATGCTCCACGTCCGCGACACGATGGAGGTGGAGGATGGCGCCGGCACCGTGGCGACGGTGCAGAAGGCGCTCATCACCCCCTTGCGAGAGCGCTACTCGGTGGACCTGCGATCCGGCGGCTCCTGGGAGGTGCAGGGGGACATCGTCGACCACGAGTACGAGATCAGCGGCCCCGGAGGGAAGGTCGCTGAGGTCGGGAAGAAGTGGTTCCGGGTCCGCGACACCTACGGTGTCCGGGTCTCGCCCGGCCAGGACGCAGCGCTCGTCCTCGCCGTCGCGATCGTCGTCGACCAGATGTCGCACCCCGGGCGCTGAGCCGGTGTGACTCAGGCGGTCGGGTCCACCACGCCCGCGGACCCGGCCGCCGCGAGCATCCGCCGCTTCTCCCGGTGGCGTGCCGCCTTTGCGCGGTTGCCGCAGGTCGCCATGTCGCACCATCGCCGCCGCCCCGTGCGCGAGCGGTCGATGAACGCCTCGCTGCAGTCCGGGCTCTCGCAGATCCGGAGCCGCTCCGGCATCCCCTGGCTCAGCTCACGCGCGAGCGTCTCGGCGAGACGGCCCAGCGCCCCGGCGATGGGATCGCCGAGGTGACGGTGCCCCAGCGCGATCCCGTCCGAGGCAGGGACCAGGACGTACACGTAGTGCGTCCGCAGGATCCGGTTGACGGTCCGCAGGTCCGCACGTGACGCGACGCGGCCGTCCACGGCGGCCTCCAGCAGGCCGCGCATCGCGTCGCGGACGCGACGGATGAGCTCCAGGTCGGCATCGCCTGCCGCGGGATCGGCGGCGTAGCGGGCAAGGAGACGCTGACGGGCATCCTCGTGGGCGAGGTTCCGCGCGGCGAACCACTCGATGGCGTCTGCGGGTCCGGCGAACTCGTTCGTGCGCCTGCCGCGGACGTGTCGCCCCGTGTTCACGAACTCCAGGCAGTCCTCGAGCGGGGCGTTGTGGCCGTGCCGGTCCACCTCGGGGGGCGGGTCGTCCGAGACGCGGGCCAGGGGTACGGACGGGTGTGCCATGTGGTAACCCCTTATACCCTCTTGACAGGTTATATGCAAGAGGTTATCGTTCGCATGTAGATAACCCCCTCAAGCCCCTCAAGCGGTTACCGCCGCTCGACTGACGGAAACGGACTGGACGCCATGACCTTCATCGTGATCATCGCGGCGACCGCGCTCTTCGCGGTCCTTGCAGGGCTCGCCACCACGGCCGGCACGGACTCGCGCCTCTCGTTCCGGGACGAGGTCCGGCCCTGGATCTGACACTCGCGGATCCGACGCTCACGGTGGCGGGGCCCGAAGCCCCGTCCACGCACCCACGAAGGGAGGCCACGACATGCTGAACAGTGGAGTCGCACTCCTTCTCGCGAAGGACCGGGCGGCCGAGCTCCAGCGTGAGGCCGACCGCCGCCACCATCGTCGACCGGTCCGCAGCCGCACGCTCGAGCTCCTCCTCCGGCGGCGCGGCGCGCGCCGACCGTCGAGCCGCTGAGGCCCGCCGCACCGAGTAGGCACATCCTCGACGACTCGCCCGACACCCCCGTCGCGCCTGCGACGGGGGTGTCGGCGTTCCCGGGCCCATGGCACGCGTCTCCTCGGGCCCAAGGCGTCGGGCCCGGCGTAGACTGCCGGCCATGACCACCAACGACGCGAACGGCGGGTCCTCGCAGCCGTCCCACGCGCCCGTCCCGATCGATGGACGGGCGCCTCTGGATGGGCTGGACACGGAGCAGCTCGCCGGGGTGGGCGACATGGACCCGGAGCACTTCCGGATCGCCGCCCACGCGACCGTCGACGCGATGGCCGACTACCTCGCCGGCGTGCGGGGCTTCCCGGTCCTCCCTCCGATCGAGCCCGGGTCGCTCCGCGGCCTCTTCCCCGGCGCCGCGCCGGACGCGCCCGAGCCCGTCGCGGCGATGCTCGCCGATGTGGGACGGCTCGTGGCACCCAACACGACCCATTGGCAGCACCCGGGCTTCCTCGCGTACTTCGGGACGACGGCGTCGGGGCCCGGCATCCTCGCCGAGATGCTCGTTGCCGCCCTGGGCGCGAACGCGATGCTCTGGCGCACCTCGCCGGTCGCCACAGAGCTGGAGGAGGTGGTCGTCGACTGGCTGCGCCGGGCGCTCGGGCTCCCCGAGGCGTTCGGCGGCCTGCTGACCGACACCGCATCCACGTCGTCGCTGATCGCGCTCGGCGCTGCGCGCGAGGCCGCTGGGACACGTGCCGCGGCGGAGGGGATCGCCGGGCGGACGGACGTGCCGCGCCTGCGCGTCTACGCGTCCGCGGAGGCGCACTCGTCGATCGAGAAGGCATGCATGACGCTCGGGCTCGGCCGCGAGTCGCTCGTGCGGATCGAGACGGACGACGCCTACGCCATGGACCCGGCCGCGTTGGCGGAGGCGGTCGCCAGGGACAGGGCGGCGGGCCTGCGGCCGATCGCGGTCGTCGCCACGCTCGGGACGACGTCGTCGACGGCGATCGACCCGGTCGAAGCGATCGCGGACGTCGCGGCGCGCGAGGGCCTCTGGCTGCACGTGGACGCCGCGTACGGCGGCGCGGCCGCGATCGTGCCGGAGCGCCGCGGCCCGTTCGCCGGGTGGGAGGGGGCGGACTCGATCGTCGTGAACCCGCACAAGTGGCTGTTCACGCCTCTCGACGCCTCGCTGCTGCTGTCGCCTCGCATGACGGTCCTGCGCGACGCATTCAGCCTCGTGCCCGAGTACCTGCGCACGCTCGACCGTGCCACGCCGGTGCACGACTACAGCGAGTACACGCCGGTGCTGGGGCGCCGCTTCCGGGCGCTGAAGCTGTGGTTCGTCCTCCGCTACTTCGGGCTCGACGGGATCCGGCGGCGGATCGACGCGCACTGCGAGTGGGCGGCCGACCTGACGGCGGCGATCGAGGCGGACCCGGACTTCGAGCTCCTGGCGCCCGTGCCGTTCTCCACCGTCTGCCTGCGCGCGCGGCCTCGCGAGCTCGCGGGGCGCGAGGAGGAGCCGGAGGTGCGTGCCGACCTGGACGACCTCAACGAGCGGCTCCTCGCGGCGGCGAACGCGACCGGCGAGATCCTCCTCTCGCACACGCGGCTTCGAGGACGCTTCACGATCCGCGTGGCGATCGGCAACCTCCACACGACACGCGGTGACGTGATGCGCGCCTGGGAGATCCTCCGCACGGAGGCGGCCCGCCTCCGCGGGTGACGCAGCGGATCCGGCCCGCGCGCATCGGGGCCTCGCGTGGCATCATCCGGGCCACGACCGCCCCGCCGGGACGGCAGGAGGAAGGGACCCGTGCCGCCGATCACCGCGCTCACACGGATCGAGCCGATCCACCTGGAGAGGCTCGAGAAGCAGGGCATCTTCACGACCGGCCTCCTGCTCGAGGTGTCGGCCACCCGCACGCGCCGCCAGACGCTCGCCGACCAGGTGGACGCGAGCACGAACGACGTCCTCGCCTGGCGGGACGAGGCGCTCCTGCTCAACCTCGCGCGCCTGGGCCCGGGCGAGCACGACCTCTTCGTCCAGTCGTCCATGGCGGGGATCTCGTTCGTCGCCGGCACGGACCTGCCGACGGTCGAGTCCCGGCTCTCGCGGGCAGCGCAGGAGCTCAAGGTCCCGGCTCCCGAGCCCGGCGTCGTCGAGATGTGGTGGGAGCAGGCCCGGACGATCGAGGGCGAGTGACCACGGCGCAGGTCCCCACCGCCCGCGCCGGCGCGGGCGCCATGCCGGCCGGACGCGGGCTCGTGCTCTCCGCCGTGGCCGGCGTCTCGGCGGTGCTGGTGATGGTCGGCGTCGCCATCGCCCTGTTCTTCAACCCGGTCTGGGTCGCATTCGAGCAGGGACGCTCCGCCGTGGACCTCTGGACGGGGTGGGACCCCGCGACGATCCGGTCCGTCACGGACTCGGTGGTGATGGAAGTGTTCCTGGGCCCCGGGACCTTCGCCCAGGCGGTCGGGGGCGTCCCCGTCTTCAGCCGGGCCGAGGCCGGCCACATGGCGGACGTCCGCGGCGTGGTGATGGCGTTCGCCGTGGTCGTGCTGGTCGCGCTCGCCGCCCTCCTAGCCGCCTGGGTCGTCGACCGCCGACGCGTGGCCTTCTGGCGCGGCGTCGCGACCGCGGCTGCGGCCACGGGCGTGACGGTCGTCGCGCTCGGGATCTTCATGCTCTTCTTCTTCGACACGGCGTTCGAGCTCTTCCACCGGATCTTCTTCGCGGCGGGCTCGTACACGTTCGACCCGCTCACGAACCGCCTCGTCCAGCTCTTCCCGGAGGCGTTCTGGACCGAGACGTCGATCGTCCTCGCGATCGTCCTGGTGACCATGTCGACGGTGGTCTTCCTCGTCGCGCGGGGTCGGCGGCGCGCCGCCGACCGCAGGGCGGCCGGGTGATGCCGGCTCTCCGCGGGCCGGCCGTCCGCCTGCTCGGCAGCGAGGTGCGGCTTCACGCGAGCTGGGCGGTCGTCCTCCCGATCCTGGCCGCGATCGTCGCCTTCTCCCGGCTGCCGACGACGCTCCCGGACCTCGACACGATCACGGCGATCGGGGTGGGCCTCGCGGCGGCCCTGCTCGCGCTCGTCGGGGCGTTCGTCCACGAGGCGGGGCATGTCGCCGTCGCGCGGATCCGACGCCGGCCATACGGGCCGACCATCCTGTACTTCTTCGGCGGCGTGGACGCGAGCGACCGCCCACTGACGGACGCAGCCGACGAGGGGTCGGTGGCGGTCGCGGGTCCGCTCGCGAGCCTCGTGCTCGCCGCGCTCCTGTGGGTCGCGGCCACGGCGATCGAGACGGCGGGCGGCGCGGTGGCCGCCGGCGCCCGCGAGGCTCTCGCGGTGGGTGCCGGGTTCAGCCTCCTGATCGGCGCGGCGAACCTCCTCCCGGGCGACCCGCTCGACGGCGGCAGGGTCGTCCACGCGGTCGCCTGGCGCCTGACGGGGGACGCGACGCGTGCCCGGCGGACCACGGCCCGGGTGGGCCGCTCCGTGGGGCTGCTGATCGTGGGAGCCGGGTTCGTCGTGGCGCTCGCGGGCGACGTGACCGCGAGCATCGTCCTCATCCTCGCCGGGTGGTTCGTCAGGACCGGGGCCATCGCGGCGGAGCGCCGCGCCACCATCCGGGATCTCGTCGCCGGCCTGACCGTCGCCGACGCGATGGAGGCCGATCCGCCGGAGATCTCGACCACGCTCACCCTCGACACGTTCGCACCTGCGGCGGTGGACTCCGGCGAGCATGACGCCTTCACCGTGGTCCGCGACGGCGCCGTCGTCGGCGTGCTGGGCGTCCGGGCGATCCGCCGTCTTCGGCGGGACGCCTGGGAGCGGACCCGCGCGGAGGACGCGATGACGCCGCTGCCCGACCTCGACCCCCTCGGCGCCGACGCCGCCCTGTGGCCCGCGCTGGAGCAGCTGCAGCGGTCCGGAAGGGACGCGCTGCCGGTGCTCCGTGACGCGGCGTTCGTGGGCCTGCTCACGCGGATGTCCGCGACCCGCACGATCCGGGAGCGGGCGGCGCTCTCCTCGCGGTCGGCCTGAGGCGCCGGATCCGCCGGAGAGAGCGCGAATCGCGGGCCGGCGCGGGCGCGCACGTCCGCCACCACGGGCCCCGCGATCTGCGCGACCATGTCCGCGTCCCGCGCGACGTGCACGAGGGAGTGACCATGGACCAAGGGCCCCCGACCCGGCCGGAGCGCCGCCGCCTGACCCACGTGGATCGCGGCGGGCGGCCGCGCATGGTGGACGTCTCGGGCAAGCCCGTCACCGCGCGCCGCGCCGTGGCGGAGGGACTCGTGGCGATGCAGCCTGCGACTCTGCAGCTCGTGGTGGACGGCACGAACGCGAAGGGCGACGTCCTCACGGTGGCCGAGATCGCGGGCGTGATGGCAGGCAAGCGCACCAGTGAGCTCATCCCGCTCTGCCACCCCCTGCCGCTGACGGACCTCGTCGTGTCCGCCACTCCCGACCGACCCGCGGGGGGGATCCGCATCCGGGCGGAGGCCGCGACGACCGCCCAGACCGGCGTCGAGATGGAGGCGCTGGCCGCCGTCTCCGTCGCGGCTCTGACCGTGTACGACATGGTCAAGGGCGTGGAGAAGGGCGTCGAGATCCGGTGGATCCGGCTGGTGGAGAAGACCGGCGGGAAGAGCGGCGACTGGCGCCGCCCGCCGGAGGCCGCCGGCGCCGACCTCGGCACGGTGAAGCACGGTCCGCGTCGCCCTGCCGTCCCGAAGCGGGCGGCGACCCGACCGCGCGGGAAGTGACGATCCCGTGACCGGCATCTCCAGGCCCGGCCGGCCGGCGGTGGTGATCACGGTCTCCGACGGCGTCGCCGCGGGCGTCCGGGCGGATGCCTCCGGGCCCGCGGTCGCCGCACGGCTCACGGCGCTCGGGTACGCGGTCCGGCGGCGCACCGTGCCCGACGACCGGGACGAGATCGCCGGGGCCATCGTCGAGGAGTCGGCCGCCGCCGCGCTCGTCGTGACCACGGGCGGGACCGGGCTCACGCCCCGGGACCAGACGCCGGAGGCGACACTCGGCGTGCTGGAGCGCCTGGTGCCCGGCCTCGCAGAGGCGATGCGGGCCGCGGGGCGCGCGAAGACCCCCATGGCCGACCTGGGTCGGGGCGTCGTGGGAGCCCGGGGCGCGTGCCTGGTCGTCAACCTGCCGGGGAGTCCGCGCGGGGCGGTCGAGTCGCTCGAAGCCATCGAGCCCGTGCTCGGCCACGCCGTCGAGACGCTGGCCGGGCCGTTCGATCACGCGGGATGGGAAGGGCCGGGCGGACCTGCCGGCCCCGAGGGAGGGAGCGGACGAGGATGACGATCGACCTGTTCGAGCCGTTCGCCCACGTGCCGGCCTACCCGCTCGTCATCCCCGTCTTCTGGGGGGCGTTCGCCATCTTCGCGCTCGTCGTCGCGCGCCACGTCCGCGTCTGGGCCGCCGCACACCCCGGCGGGCCGTCGGCGACCGAGCGGGTTCCCGTGCGCGCCTGGGGTGTGGTGCGGTACACGGTCGCCCAGACGCGCATGTTCCGCGACCCGCGCGCCGGCGTCATGCACTACGGGCTCTTCCTTGGCTCCACCATCCTCCTGATCGGAAACATCAACGCGGTGACCGGTGGCATCCCCGAGGCGATCGTCGGCTGGCCGCTGGACGGGGTCCTGTGGACGCTGCTGGTCGCCCTGCAGAACGCCGTCGCGCTCGCCGCGCTCGCCGCCGTCGCCTGGGCCTTCGAGCGGCGGCTGGTGAGCCGCCCGCCGCGTCTGCTCCTCACGCGGACGGCGCTGATCATCCTCGCGATGATCCTCCTGGTGGTCTCCACCGAGGTCATCGCCCAGGCGCTGGAGGCCGCGGCATGGGGCGACATCCCCGGGGCGTTCCTCGCGAACGCGCTGGCGATCCCGCTCTCGGGGCTGGACGCGTCCGTCCTGGAGGCCGGGTTCGCGCTCTTCTGGTGGGGCCACGTCGCCATCCTGTGCGCCTTCCTGGTCTGGATCCCCACGAACAAGCACTTCCACATCTACACGAGCTTCGTGAACGTCTACCTTCGGAAGCTCGGGCCGCGCGGGCGCCTGCCGATGATGGACCTGGAGGTCGAGGACGCGACCTTCGGCCTGCGGACGCTCGCCGACCTCGGCTGGAAGGACCTGCTCGACGGCTTCACCTGCACGGAGTGCGGGCGGTGCACGGACGCCTGTCCGGCGAACCGCACCGGCAAGACGCTCGATCCGCGAGGGCTGGTCATGGGCATCCGCCGGATGTCCACGGCCGCCGAGCGGGGGATCGACATCGTGCCGGACTCGCCGGCGGTCCGCGAGATCAGGGGCGCCGACGACACGCGGCCGGACGAGGCGCTCCTCGCAGCGCCGCTCATCGGCGCGGCGATCGACTACGACGCGGTCTGGGACTGCGTCACGTGCGGCGCCTGCGTCGAGTCGTGCCCGGTCCTCATCGAGCACGTGGACAAGATCGTCGGGATCCGGCGCAACCTCGTCCTCGAGGAGAGCCGGTTCCCGCACGAGGCGACCGCCGCGTTCACCGGGATGGAGCGGTCGGGGAACCCGTGGGGCCAGCCCGCCTCCACCCGACTCGACTGGACCAGGGGTCTCCCGTTCGCCGTCCCGGTCGCACGCGACCTCGCCGCCTCCGGGGGGCTCGCGGACCTCGAGGTGCTGTGGTGGGTCGGCTGCGCGGCCGCGTTCGACGACCGCGCCCGGCGGACCGCCCGGGCATTCGCCACGTGCCTGGACCGGGCCGGCGTCCGCTTCGCGGTGCTCGGGCAGGAGGAGGCATGCTCGGGCGACCCGGCGCGCCGGATGGGCAACGAGTACGTCTTCCAGATGCTCGCGATGCAGAACGTCGAGACCCTGAAGCGGTACGACCCGCCCACGATCGTGACCGCCTGCCCGCACTGCTTCAACACGCTGTCGCACGAGTACCCCGATTTCGGCGGCACGTTCGCGGTCGTCCACCACTCTGCGTACCTCGCGCAGCTCCTCGCCGACGGCCGGCTCGCGCCGCCGGCATCCGAGTCGGGCCCTGTAAGCGCGCCGCGGCGGTCGATCACGGTCCACGACTCGTGCTACATCGCCCGGTACAACGGGATCGTGGCCGAGCCGCGGAAGGTCGTGGGGGCGATCCCGGGCGTGGAGATCCGCGAGATGGATCGGAGCGGGCGCCAGACGTTCTGCTGCGGCGCGGGCGGCGGCCGGATGTGGATGGACGAGACGCGCGGCACCCGGATCAACGAGGAGCGGACCCGCCAGGCCGTGGCCACCGGGGCACAGGTGGTCGCGGTCGAGTGCCCGTTCTGCATGACCATGGTCGGGGACGGGCTGGCGACGACCGGAGGTGCCGACGGGGTCGTCGCACTCGACATCGCCGAGCTCCTCGCAGAGGCGGTCGCGGCCCGCTGACGCTGCGCGCCGTCGGTACACTGGCACCGCCGCGCCCGACGCGGTTGCCCAGCTTCCGCATCCGCGCGATCGAGGGAGGTCGTCCGTGCGAATCGTCGTCCTCGTGAAGCCCGTGCCGGACACCACCGGCGCGGAGCGACTGGGGGACGACCTTCGCCTCGACCGGGCAGCGAGCCCGCCCATCGTCAACCCGAACGACGAGTACGCGGTGGAGCAGGCCCTGCGCCTCGTCGAGGCACACGGCGGGGAGATCACGCTGCTCACGATGGCGCCGCCCGCTGCGACCGAGACGATGCGCAAGGCGCTCGCGATGGGGGCCCACGGCGGCGTCCTGGTGGCGGATGAGGCGCTCGCGGGCGCCTGCGCGCTGGCGACGGCGAAGGTCCTGGCCGCCGCCCTGGCCACACTCGAGTTCGACCTCGTGCTCGCCGGCGCGATGAGCGCCGACGGCGGAGGCGGGGTGGTCGCCTCCGGGATCGCGACGCTGCGCGGCCTGCCGTACCTCTCGTACGCCGGGGCCGTGGAGGTCGATCCCGGCCGGGTCCGGATCCACCGGCTCCACGCCACGGGCTACACCGTCCTCGAGGCGCCGCTGCCGGCGTTCGTCGTGGTGACGCAGATGGTCGGCGAGCCGCGCTACGCGTCGCTCAAGGGGATCATGGCCGCGCGAGGCCGGCAGATCCGGACGATCTCGCTCGCGGACCTCGGTCTCGACCCGGCGGCCGTGGGTGGGGCGGCGGCGACCACGCGGGTCCTTGCCGCGCGACCACCGGCGGACCGGGGCACCACCCGCATGGTCCGCGGCGCCCCGGTGGATCTCGCGCGCGAGATCGTGGACCTCCTCGACGACCGGCGGTTCATCTGATGGCCGGGGCGGTCTGGGCCGTCGGCGAGGTGGTGGACGGGGCGATCACGCGCATGTCCACCGAGGTCGCCACGGTCGCGCGCCGGCTCGCGGACGCCGCGGGACGCGACGCGACGGGCGTGGTCGTGGCCGGCGACCCGACAGGGCCGTCCACGGAGCTGGCGGCGTATATCCCCCGGGTCCTCGCAGTCGCCGCGGCGGAGGCGGAGCGACGGCCCGCGGCGGCGGTGACCGCCGCGCACGTCGCGGCGCTCGCCCGGGAGGCTCGGCCGGCCTGGATCGTGATCGGGGCCACCCCGGATGGGCGGGACGTCGCCGGCGCGCTCGCCGTCATGCTCGACATCGGGGTGCTCGCGAACGCGCTGGACGTGGCCTGGGATGGAGCGGCCGGCCCCGTGGTGGAGGCGAGCGTCCTGGGGGGTCGCGTGCTGTCCCGAAGCGCGTTCACCGCGGACCGGGGGATCGTGCTGCTGACGCCCAACGTGATCGCGGCCGAGCCGGCCCCGGCCGCCGGGGTGGTCGAGGTGGCTGCGTCCGGCGCGGTGGACGTGACCGCCGTCGCCGTGGTCGACCACGTCGCCGCGCCGGCCGAGCAGGTGCCCATCGAGGAGGCTCGCGTGATCGTTGCCGGCGGGCGGGGCGTCGGGAGCCCCGAGGGCTTCGGGATCGTGGCCGAGCTCGCCGAGCTCCTCGGCGGCTCCGTCGGCGCGACGCGAGCGGCCGTCGACGCGGGCTGGATCGACTACGCGCACCAGGTGGGCCAGACCGGGAAGAGCGTCCGACCCGCGCTCTACCTCGCGCTCGGGATCTCGGGCGCGATCCAGCACCGGGTCGGGATGCAGGCGGCCGAGACGATCGTCGCCGTCAATCGCGATCCCGACGCGCCTCTCGCCGAGTATGCCGACCTCTACGCGGTGGGCGACCTGTTCGAGGTCGGGCCGGCCATCGTGGACGAGATCCGGGCGCGGCGGGGCCAGGGGCGATCTGATGGATGAGCTCCGCATCGCTGCGCTGATCGGGTTCGTCGCACTCGCCGGCCTTGTCACGTACGTCATCCTGCGAAGCCGCGCGGCCGGACGCGAGAGCCGCGAGTCGCGGGCGTTCGCAGACGGCGTGGGCGAGCTCGCGGACCGGGTCCTCGCGGCGCTGGGGGCGGCGCTCGCGGTGCTCGACGACCTGCGGCGCCATCGCGTGGAGGCCGGCGCCGCGCTCCCGGCGATCGACGCGGCGATCGACTCGATCGAGGGCTTCGTCACGGACGTCCAGGAGCTCCCGGCATCGCCGCGCGGACAGGCCCTGCGCGGCGACCTGGAGGCCGACCTCCGGTGGGCGGAGCGTGCGCTGGACCGTGCGCGTCACGGGTGCCACGTCCTCACAAGCAGGTCGGGGCGCGGGAGCGACCTGGAAGGGCAGGTGTCGGTCAAACGTGGATACCTGGAGCTGCAGCATGCGCGGGACGCGTTCGCCCGGCACGCGGGCGCGGCCCGGGGAGCGCAGTCCGACCTCCCGTCCCGGGGCTGAGGCCTCACATCTGGTGGTATCCTTCGCCGCGACTACGACATCTTGTGGTCGGACGCCCGTCTGAGGTGAGCGATGCACTGTCCGCAGTGCGGCGAGCGTGAGACGCGGGTCGTGGACTCGCGAGACCTGGAGGACCAGGCGACGATCCGCCGTCGGCGGGAGTGCGCGGCCTGCGGCGCCCGCTTCACGACGTACGAGAGGATCGAGGCCGCGCGACTCGTCGTGCTGAAACGTGACGGGCGCCGCGAGGAGTTCGACCGCGAGAAGCTCGCATCGGGCCTCCGCAAGGCGCTGACGAGGAGGCCCGTCGCGGACGATGCCGCCGACCGGGCCGCCGACGCCATCGAGACGACGCTCCGCGGCGCCGGCGTGAGCGAGATCCCGTCGTCGCGGATCGGGGAGCTCGCGATGGAGCGCCTGCGCGCGCTCGACCAGATCGCCTACATCCGGTACGCGAGCGTCTACCAGAGCTTCGACGACCTGGAGACGCTCAAGCGCGAAGTGGACAGCCTCTACGCCGAACGCGACGGGAGCCGCCGATGACCGTCCTCGCGGACCGCGACATCCGGGCACGCATCGAGGCGCGCCAGATCGTCATCGAGCC
>JAKOQS010000354.1 GCA_029778235.1 Chloroflexota bacterium
ACGCCGATGATCACCGCGAGCGATGCGGAGGGGGCAGGGGAGCTCTTCCGGGTCTCCACGCTCGACCTGGCGAACGTCCCGCGCACACCCGACGGGGCGATCGACTACGGGCAGGACTTCTTCGGCAAGCCGGCCTTCCTGACCGTCTCCGGCCAGCTGAACGTCGAGGCGTACTGCCTCGCGCTGACGAACGTCTACACGTTCGGGCCGACCTTCCGCGCCGAGAACTCGAACACGAGCCGCCACCTCTCCGAGTTCTGGATGGTCGAGCCCGAGATCGCCTTCGCGGACATCCACGACGATGCCGACCTGGCAGAGGACCTGCTCCGGTACGCGTTCCGCGCGCTCCTCGACGAGCGGCCCGACGACATGGCGTTCTTCGCCCAGCGCATCGACCCCGACGCGGTCACGCGCCTCGAGGCGCTCGCGTCCTCCACCTTCGCGCGGATGACGTACACGGAGGCGATCGAGGTGCTGGAGCGGGCCGGCCGCGCCTGGGAGTTCCCGGTCTCGTGGGGCGTGGCGCTGCAGGCCGAGCACGAGCGGTACCTCTGCGAGGTGTACGCCAAGCGACCGGTCGTGGTGGTGGACTATCCCAAGGAGATCAAGGCCTTCTACATGCGCCTCAACGACGACGGGCGGACCGTCGCCGCGATGGACGTGCTCGCGCCGGGGATCGGCGAGATCGTGGGCGGCAGCCAGCGCGAGGAGCGCCTGGACGTGCTCGACGCCCGCATCCGTGAGACCGGCCTGGACCCGTCCGCGTACTGGTGGTACCGCGACTTCCGGCGCTACGGCACGGTGCCGCATGCGGGGTTCGGCCTCGGGTTCGACCGCGCCGTGGCCTATGCGACGGGGATGGCGAACATCCGGGACGTCATCCCGTTCCCGCGCACCCCCTCGAGCGCCGACTTCTAGCAGGCGGGCGGCGCGCCGCCGGACGGCGAGCCGGCGGCGCTCAGGCAGACCTCTCGGCGTGCCGACGACCGTTCCGTGCGCGGAGTCACCCGGCTCCCGGACGCCGAGGCCGGGCCGCGGGCGGCTCGACGCCGCCCGCATCCCGCGCCCGGCGCCTACCGGCCGACGACGCGGACGAAGTGGTACGCGATCGCGTGCCCGCCGAACGCGAGCGGGATCATGTCCGTCTCCGCTCGCAGGACCGACCCGTCGCGATGGATCCCCCGGAACCGGAAGGTCACCGGGAACGCCTGCGGCACGACCCGGTTCCAGTAGTTCCAGGCGAACGTCTCCTGGTCCTCCTCGTGGACGACCAGCTGCAGGAGACCGGGGTGGTCCTCCAGGTCGGCCACGGTGTAGCCGAAGAGACGCGCGAACTCCTCGTTGCAGGTCCAGTGGTGCTCGTCGAGCCAGACGTAGACGCCGTCGGGGCTCGAATCGAAGACCGGGCGGAGGTGCTCCGCCAGCTCCGGGATCACCCGGTCGTGGTCGATGGGACGCATGATCGACCCTCGTATCGCCGGGTCGGGCGTTCCGGCCGGTCGTGGGCGCCGCCGGTCTCCGCCGACCGCGGATGAAGGCCGCAGCGTACGCGCACCGGGGCCCGATGTCGATGCCCCGTCTCGACGCCGACATGCCGGCGGTGGCCCGGGCGGCCGCCCGCCCTCGGACCGCGCGCCTCCCCTGCCGCCCGCCCTCGGGCCGCGCGCCGGCCCGGAACGACCCGCAACGGCGGTGAGGGGCCGCCGCCACGCGCGTCGCCGCGGACCCGCCGTCCGTCCCGGCAGGCCCCTGCCGACTGGCGCCCCGACCGGCACCGAAGGGGCATGGTCCGCCGCCCGGAATGGCCCTGTCGGGTGGCGCGGATAGGTCCGTACCATCTGATTCGATCGCCGTGCTCCTTGCGGGCCGGGAGGCCGGACCGCAGTTCGGAGCACGGCATCCGTATCGGAGGGACCGATGAGCACCGGCCTGGCGACCGCGCCGACGCGTGACGAGGACCGGGACCTGATCGACCGCGTCATCGGCGACCAGGCCGGCCGCCCCGGGGCGCTCCTCGGCATCCTCGAGAGGCTGCAGGAGCAGAACCGCCACAAGTACCTGCCGATGGAGACGCTCGCGTACGTGGCCGCGCGCACGGGTGTCCCGCAGTCGCAGGTGTACGGCGTCGCGACGTTCTACGCGCTCTTCAACCTGGACCCGCAGGGCACGCACACCGTGGCCATCTGCCGCGGGACCGCCTGCCACACGCGCGGGTCGCGGGCGCTGCTCGAGCGCGTGAAGCTCCAGCTGGGCCTGCAGGAGGTCGCCGAGGGCGCGGACAAGCTCACGCTCACCACCCCCGACCGCAGGTTCACGATCCGCACCGTCGCCTGCTTCGGCCAGTGCGCACTCGCGCCGGTGGTCGAGGTGGACCACGCGATCCGCGGCCACGTCAAGGAGCAGGCGCTCATCCGCGAGGTCGAGAAGCTCCGGAAGGAGGCCGCGCGATGAGGATCGGCGACATCGCCGCGTTCGCCGCGGTGCGCGAGGCCGGCCTGGCCAAGATCCTGCCCAGCAGGCCGCGGATCGCGGTCGGGATGGGCACCTGCGGGTCGGGCAACGGCGCCGAGTCCGTCTTCCACGCGTTCGCGTCGGAGATCGAGCGGCGCGGGCTGGCGATCCAGCTCGCCCCCGTCGGCTGCTTCGGCTACTGCGCCGAGGAGCCCCTCGTCAACGTCTGGGTCCCCGGCAGGCCTCTGCTCATCCTCCGCCAGGTCCAGCCCAACCACGTGGACGCGATCCTCGAGTCCCTCGGCCGCGGGCAGATGCCCCCGGCGGACCTCGTCCTGTGCAGGATCGAGGAGTGGGACCACCTCACCGGCCACGTGAAGTACGGCTATGGCTACCCGGAGATCCCGCTCTGGCACGAGCTGCCGTTCTTCTCCGGCCAGGTGAAGACGGTCCTCCGCAACTGCGGCCTGATCAACCCGGACGACATCGAGGAGTACGTCGCGATCGGCGGGTACCAGGCCCTCTACAAGGTCCTGATCGACCAGAACCCGGCCGGGGTCATCGAGCAGATCAAGGCGGCCAAGCTCCGCGGCCGCGGCGGCGCGGGCTACCTCACGGGCAACAAGTGGGAGTTCCTCCAGAAGGCCGTCGCCTCCGAGAAGTACGTCATCTGCAACGCGGACGAGGGCGATCCCGGCGCGTACATGAACCGCAACGAGATCGAGTCCGACCCGCACGCGCTCCTCGAGGGGATGCTCATCGGCGGGTACGTGACCGGCGCCCGCCGCGGCATCGTGTACGTCCGGGCGGAGTACCCGCTCGCCGTCCTCCGCCTGGAGCGCGCGATCGACCAGGCGCGCGAGTACGGCGTCCTCGGCGAGGACGTGCTCGGGCGCGGCTTCGCCTTCGACATCGAGCTCGTCGAGGGGGCCGGGGCGTTCGTCTGCGGCGAGGAGACCGCGCTGATCGCTTCCCTCGAGGGCCAGTCCGGCCGGCCGCGGACGCGCCCGCCGTTCCCCGCCCAGAAGGGGCTGTGGGGGAAGCCGACGAACATCAACAACGTCGAGACCTGGTACAACGTCGCCCCCATCGTCTCCAAGGGCCCGGCCTGGTTCACCGAGACCGGCAGCCCCAAGAGCCCCGGCACCAAGGTCTTCTCGCTCGTCGGGAAGGTCCGGAGCACCGGCCTCGTGGAGATGCCGCTGGGCACCCCCCTTGCGCGGTTCATCTACGACGTGGGCGAGGGCGGCACCAACGGCCGCGACATCAAGGCGGTGCAGACCGGCGGGCCCTCGGGTGGGTGCATCCCGGCCGACATGTTCGACACCCCGGTGGACTACGAGACGCTCGCCCAGCTCGGCTCGATCATGGGATCGGGCGGGATGGTCGTGATGGACGCCGACAACTGCATGGTCGACGTCGCCCGGTACTTCATCGAGTTCACCCACTCCGAGAGCTGCGGCAAGTGCGTCCCGTGCCGCGTGGGCCTGGACAAGGCGCTCGCGATCCTGGACCGCTGCACCCTCGGGAAGGCGACGCACCAGGACCTCGAGACGCTCGACGAGCTCTGCCGGATGGTCCGTGACACGTCCCTCTGCGGCCTGGGCCAGAGCGCCCCGAACCCGGTCCTCACGACGATGCGGCACTTCCGCCACGAGTTCGAGGACCACATCGTCGCCAGGCGCTGCCGCGCCGGGGTCTGCGAGGACCTCGCGCTGTCGCCGTGCGAGAACTCGTGCCCGCTGCACATGAACATCCCGCGCTTCCTCCAGCTCTACCGCGAGGGCCGGCTCGAGGACGCGTTCATGTCGGTGGTCCTGGACAACCCGCTGCCGGCGTCCACCGGGCGCGTCTGCCAGCACCCCTGTGACGACCGCTGCCGCCGCGCCGCGATCGACGAGCCGGTGAACATGCGCGACGTCCATCGCCTCATCGCGGACGAGATCCTGCTGTCGGAGCGCTTCGACGCGATGGTCGAGCGGGTCCGCGAGCGCCGGATGGAGCCCACCGGGCGCGAGGTCGCGATCGTGGGCGCCGGGCCCACGGGCCTCGCGTGCGCCTTCTACCTCGCGCTGCTTGGGCACAGCGTGGTCGTGTACGACTCGCGGCCCGCGGCGGGCGGGATGCTGCGCTACGCCCTGCCCGAGTACCGGCTGCCCAAGCGCGTGCTCGACAAGGAGGTCGAGCTCATCGAGCGCATGGGCGTCCGCTTCCAGTTCGACACGAACATCGGCGACGACCTCACGCTCAACGACATCGCCCACCAGTACGACGCCGTCTTCCTCGCGATCGGCACGTGGAAGGAGGCGTGGGTCTACCTGCCGGGCACCGAGCTGACCGGGGTCCTCCCGGCCCTGCCGTTCCTGGAGGCGGTCGCGCGCGACGAGGCCGTCCCGGTCGGGAAGAGCGTCGTGGTCATCGGCGGCGGCAACGCGGCGATCGACTCGGCGCGGACCGCGCGCCGCCTCGGCGCCGACGTGACCGTGGTCTACCGCCGCGAGCGCAAGGACATGCCCGCGATCCCGGAGGAGGTGGAGGCGGCCGAGCACGAGGGCGTGAAGGTCGCGTACCTCGCCGCGCCGCACCGGATCGTCGGTGACAAGAACGGCCAGGTCCGGGCGCTGGAGGCCGTCCGGACCAAGCTGGGCGAGTTCGACACCTCCGGCCGGCGCAGGCCCGTCCCCACGGACGAGGTGATCCGCTTCGAGTGCGACACCGTCGTGCTCGCGGTGGGCGAGACGGTGGACCCCGACTTCCTGCGGGCCTCCGGGCTCAAGGTCAAGGAGGCCGGGACGATCGAGGTGGACCGCTACAGCCTGGAGACGAGCCGCGAGCGGTTCTACGCCGGCGGCGACCTCATCACCGGCGCCTCGAACGTCTCCAACGCGATGGGCTACGGGAAGAAGGCGGCTCGCAACATCGACAAGAGGCTCATGGGGCGCAAGCGCTTCCCCGACCTGTTCCCGGAGTTCGCATACGCCATGGAGCCACCCGAGACGCCGGGGGAGGGCGGGCGACACGTGCCCGCCGAGGCGCCCCCGGGCCAGCGCGTGCAGTCGTACGCCGAGGTCTCGCTGGGCCTCACCGCCGTGGCGGCCGTCGCCGAGACGTCCCGCTGCCTGCGCTGCGACATCCGCAGCGCCGAGCGATAGGGAGGACCGGCCGTGTCCGAGAAGGTCAAGGTCCGCATCGACGGCGAGGTCCTCACGGCGACCGCCGGCCAGACGATCCTCGAGGTCGCGCGGGCGAACAACACCTACATCCCCGCCCTCTGCTACATGGAGGGGCTCAGCGCGGTCGGCGCGTGCCGCCTGTGCATGGTCGAGATCTCGGGCGTGGGGAAGCTCCAGCCGGCGTGCACCACGCCCGTCGCCGAGGGGCTCGCGGTCGTCACGACGTCGCCCCAGCTGGAGGCGTACCGCAGGATCGCGCTCGAGCTGCTCTTCGCCGAGCGCAACCACGTCTGCGCGGTGTGCGTGTCGTCGGGTCACTGCGAGCTGCAGACGCTCGCCCAGGACCACGGCGTCACGCACGTCCGCTACCCGTACAGCTACCCGCGGCTGGAGGTGGACACCTCGCACCCGCGCTACGTCCTCGACCACAACCGCTGCATCCTCTGCTCCCGCTGCGTCCGCGCCTGCGCGGAGATCGAAGGGGCGCACGTCTGGGACTTCGCCGGGCGCGGCATCGGGTCGCAGCTCGTGTCGGAGCTCAGGCGGCCGTGGGGCGAGGCGACGACCTGCACCAGCTGCGGCAAGTGCGTCCAAGCCTGCCCCACCGGCGCGATGGCGGAGAAGGGATGGGGCGTCGAGGAGATGACCAAGCAGAGGTCGGTCGTCAGCCGCCTCTCGTCCATGCGGGAGGGCGAATGATGGACCGGCCCACCATCGGCACCTGCTGGCTCGACGGCTGCTCCGGGTGCCACATGTCCCTCCTCGACATCGACGAGGGCGTCGTGGCGATCCTCCGCAAGGCGGACATCGTCTTCGGCCCGCTCGTGGACGCCCAGGAGTGGCCCGACGGCGTGGACGTCGCGGTCATCGAGGGCGCCATCAGCAGCCAGGACGACCTCCGCCTCGCGCAGACGGCGCGTGCCCGCAGCCAGGTCGTGGTCGCGCTCGGCGACTGCGCGGTGACCGGCAACGTGCCGGCGATGCGGAACGGGATCCCCACGCGCAAGCTGCTCGAGCGCGTCTACGTGGAGGGCGCCACGGAGCATCCGCAGATCCCCACGGAGGCCGTGCCGCCGCTGCTCCGCCAGGCGCAGCCGCTGCACCAGTCGATCCGCGTGGACGTCCACGTGCCCGGGTGCCCGCCCAAGCCGAACGCGATCCTGACGGTCCTCGGCGAGCTGCTCGAGGGCCGCCGGCCGGACCTCGGCTCCCGGCTCCGGTTCGGGTGAGGCCGCCATGACCACCACGAGCGGTGAGGCCGGGGCCGCCGGCCGCGCCCCGCGAGCACGCAAGGGCGGGGCGCCGGCCGCCGAGGCAGCCGCCCCGCCGGCGGACGCCGGGAGACCAGCCATGACCAAGCTCACCATCGACCACGTCACCCGGATCGAGGGCCACGGCCGGATCACGATCCGGCTGGACGACGCCGGGAAGGTGACCGACGCCAGGTTCCACGTCACGCAGATCCGGGGGTTCGAGCGGTTCACGGTCGGACGGCCGTACTACGAGATGCCCTCGATCACGTCGCGTATCTGCGGCATCTGCCCGGTCAGCCACCTGCTCGCGTCGTCGAAGGCCTGCGACGAGATCATGGCCGTCCGTGTCCCGGAGGCCGCGCGCAAGCTGCGCGAGCTCCTCCACTGCGCGCAGATCGTCCAGTCGCACGCACTCTCGTTCTTCCACCTCTCCGCGCCCGACCTCCTCCTGGGGATGGACGCGGACCCGGCGCGCCGCAACATCGCAGGGCTCCTCGAGGAGCACCCGGACGCGCTCCGCGACGGGATCGCACTGCGCAAGTTCGGACAGCAGGTCATCGAGCGGCTCGCCCGCGAGCGCGTGCACCCGTCGTGGGTGGTCCCCGGTGGCGTGAACGCGCCCCTCGACCCGGGGGCCCGCGACAAGACGCTCGCCGAGATCCCGGCGGCCGTCGCGATCGTGGAGCGGACGCTGGACCTCTGGAAGCGGACCGTCGCCGGCTTCCCGGCGGAGATCGAGGCGTTCTCCAACTTCCCGACCATGTACTGCGGGCTGGTGGGCCCGGACGGCTCGCTCCGCCTGTACGACGGGAACCTGCGCTTCGTGGCCGCCGACGGCTCGGTCGTCGCGGACCAGGTGCAGGCGGCCGACTACGCCGCGCGCATCGGCGAGGCGACGGTGCCCGACTCGTACCTGAAGGCGCCCTACTACCTGCCGGCCGGCTACCCCGACGGCATCTACCGCGTGGGACCCCTCGCGCGCCTCAACGTCGCCGACCGCTGCGGGACGCCCCGCGCCGACGCGGAGCTGGACGAGTACCGCTCCCGCTTCGGCCGGATCGTCCAGAGCGGCTTCCACTACCACTACGCCCGGCTCATCGAGGCGACGTACGCGCTGGAGCGCATGCAGGAGCTGCTCGACGACCCGGCGATCCTCTCGACGAAGATCCGCGCCCACGCGGGGGTGAACGAGACCGAGGGGACCGGGATCATCGAGGCGCCCCGCGGGACGCTGATCCACCACTACCGGGTGGACGACAACGGCGCGATCACGTGGGCCAACCTCATCGTGGCCACGGGGCACAACAACCTCGCGATGGGACGGGGCGTGCTCCAGGTGGCGCAGCGGTTCGTGGACGGGAAGCGGATCTCCGAGGGTGCGCTCAACCGGGTCTCCGCCCTCGTGCGCGCGTACGACCCCTGCCTCTCGTGCTCCACGCACGCGCTGGGGACGGCCGCGGTGGTCCTGGAGCTGCGCGGCCCGGACGACGAGCTGCTCGACGTCGCGGCGACGGAGTAGGGCGGCGGGAGCCGGCCCGGGTAGCGGGCCGCCGACGGCTGCCGGCGTCCGTCCCGCTCCGGCCCGGATCGCCGCACGGCCGCGGGTCCTGCCGCCCGGCGCCGCCGCGGGCGGCGCCGGCCTCAGTCCTCCGGCTGGAGCCGGATCGGCAGTCGCGTGACCCGCTGCCCGGTGGCGTCCGCGACCGCGTTGGTGATCGCCGGGGCGGCGACCATGTTCGAGCACTCCGCGACGCCCTTCGCCCGCTGCTGCTCCGGCGCCGCCGGGTCGTCCACCAGGATCGTCACCATCTCAGGGACGTCGCGCGTGCGCGGGATCCGGTACTCGCGGAATCCGCGCGTCTCGCCGGGGACGAACGCCTCGGTGAGTGCGAAACCGACGCCCATGGCGACGCCGCCCTCGATCTGCCCGGTGAGCCCCTCGAGGAAGACCGGGCGCCCGACATCGTGCGCCGCGACGATCCGGACGACGCGGACGGCGCCCGACCGCGTGTCCACCTCCACCTCGGCCATCTGCGTCCCGGTCACGTACATCGCGTAGGGCTCGCCGAGGCCGGAGCGCGGATCGAACGGCGGGAGGTCCACGTCGAAGAAGCCGTCGAACGAGGTCGCGCGGCCGGACTCGTGGCGGACCCTCGCGATCTCGGCGAGGGGGATGCCGTCCACGACCGCGGCTCCGGGCCCCGGATCCGCGCCCGGATCCGCGCCCGGCCCCGCGCCCGGCCCCGCGCCCGGCCCCGCCCCCGGCCCCGCGCCCGCCTCCGCGCCCGCGCGGACCGCCACGGCTCCGTCCCGGATCTCCAGCTCCCCGACGGGCCGGGCGAGCAGGCCGGCGGCCGTGCCGAGGATCGCCTCGCGCAGGTCCGCGGCGGCGGTGCGCACCGCGTTGCCCACGAAGAACGTCACCCGGCTGCCGACGGTCGGACCCGACTCCGGGCCGGTGGCCGTGTCCCCCATCAGTGCCGACACGCGCTCGATCGGCACCCCGATCTCCTCGGCCGCGATGCGGCGCATCACCGTCGCGGCGCCCTGCCCCAGGTCCATGGCCCCGGTCCGCACGACCACCGAGCCGTCGGGCACGAGGTCCACGGCCGCCCTCCCCGGCCCGCGCCCCACCGTCGCCGCGGGATCCATCCCCGGCATCGGGCCCCCGCCGCCCCCGCCGATGCCGTACCAGACGGAGGCCACGCCCACGCCGCGCCGGACCGGCCCACCGGCGGCCGCCGCCGCAGCGGCTCGCTCGCGCGCCTCGCGCCAGTGCGGACGGATCGCCTCGAGCGTCGCCGGGTAGGCTGGATCGCGGTCCAGGACCTGTCCGGAGAGGAGTCGGTCGCCCTTGCGCAGCCGATTGCGCTCGCGCAGGTCGAGCGGGTCCATCCCGAGCCGTTCGGCGACCCGGTCCAGGTGGGATTCGAGCGCCCAGGCCGCCTGGGTGGTCCCCGGCCCGCGCATCGCGCTGCAGGTCGGGTTGTTCGTGAAGACGGCCCGGCCGTGGAGATCCACGGCCGGCCAGCGGTACGGCCCGGCGGCCGACCCGAACGTCTTCACGATGATCCCGGGCCCGAACGACGCGTACGCGCCCGTGTCCGCGAGGATGTCCACCGAGAGCGCCGTGAAGTCGCCGGCCGCGGTGACGCCGGTCCGCACGCGGATGCGGAACGGATGGCGCTTCGTGGAGGCGAGGAGCGACTCCGCCCGCCCGAACACGATCCGCACGGGGCGACCCGTGTGCCACGTCCCGAGCGCCGCGAGGCCCTGCCCCGTGATCTCGGTCTTGCCGCCGAACCCGCCGCCGACCACGGTCGTGATGACGCGCACCCGCTCGAGCGGCAGGCCCAGGGTCCGTGCGATCTCGGTGCGCTGGTAGTGGGCGTACTGAGTGGGCGTACGGACGACCAGGACGTCGTCCTCCCATGCCGCGAGCACCGCCTCCGGTTCCAGGTACGCGTGCTCGTTCCAGGTCGTCCGGTACTCGGCCTCGAGCACCACGTCGGCGCGCGCGAAGCCTTCCGCGACGTCCCCCGCGGTCACCCGGCTGTCGGAGACGACGTTGCCGCCCGGGTGGATCGACGGTGCGCCCTCCACGAGCGCCTCCTCCGGGTCGAAGAGGGCGGGGAGCGGTCGGTACTCGACGTCGATCGCCGCCAGGGCCGCCCTGGCCTCCTCCTGCGTCTCCGCGACGATGAGGGCGACGGGGTCCCCGACCTTGCGGACGCGGTCGGCCGCGAGCACGGGCTCGTCCTTGATCTTGCGCCCGTAGCTGTTGATGCCCGGGACGTCCTCTGCCGTGAGGACCGCGACGACGCCGGGCAGCGAACGTGCCGCAGCGACGTCCACGCGGACGATCTCGGCGTGCGGGTGGGGGCTCCGCAGGATCGCCCCGTGCAGCATCCCATCGGCGACCAGGTCGGCGGCGTACAGGGCCCGCCCCGTCGCCTTGTCCATCGCGTCGGCGCGCACCGTCCCCGGCCCGCTGGACGCGGCCGGCCACGTGCGCGGCGGCCCATCCGACCCACCGTCGGCGGCCCACGCGATCGCGTCCACGATCCCCTGGTAGCCGGTGCACCGGCAGAGGTTGCTGCCGAGCCAGCGGGAGATCGCGTCCCGCGAGGGATCCGGGTCCCGCTCGAGGAGCGCGGCCGCGGCCATGATCATCCCCGGCGTGCAGAAGCCGCACTGGACAGCGTCGGCCGCGACGAGCGCCTCCTGCAGCCGATGCGGATGCTCGGGCGTGCCGAGGCCTTCGATCGTCCGGACCTCCCGCCCGGCCGCCTCCTCCGCGGTCAGCCTGCATGCCCGGGCCATGCTGCCATCGACGATCACCGTGCAGGTCCCGCACGTCCCGTCCTCGCAGCCCTGCTTCGTGCCCGTCAGGCCGAGGCCGTCGCGCAGGAGCTCGAGGAGGCGCCAGCCCGGTCGGGCGACCGCCCTCCGGGGGATCCCGTTCACGGTGAGATCGACGGGGGCGGGCGCGAGCGCCTGGTGCGGGGTCGTCATGCGGGCCATTCTGCGGGGCGGAGCACCCGTGCGTCGCGGCGCAGGGGCTGCAGCGAGTCGCCTGCGTGCGCCCGACCCGTCGCCTCAGGCGGAGAAGCCGCCGTCCGAGTGGATGAGCTGCCCCGTGGTCCACGCCCCGTCGTCCGACAGGAGGAACGCCACGATCCGTGCCACGTCGGCCGGCGTGCCGAGCCGGCCGCTCGGCTGACGGCCCGCGAGCGCGGCGCGCAGGTCGTCGTCCATCCACCCCGTGTCCACCGGCCCCGGGTTCACGACGTTCGCGCGGATGCCCAGGGCGCCGAGCTCGCGCGCGGCCGCGAGCACGACGCGATCGAGCGCGCCCTTGGACGCGCCGTACGGCAGGTTGTACGCGGCGTGGTCGCTGGTGAGGGCGACGATCGACCCGCCGTCCCGCGCCTGCCGCGCGAAGGCGGCGATCAGCTGCCACGACGCGCGGGCGTTGACCGCCATGTGCCGGTCGAACGACGCGACGGTCGTGTCCAGGATCGCGGAATCCCGCGACTCTGCGTGCGAGAGCACGAGGCCGCGCAGCGGGCCGAGAGCACCCACCGCCTCCGTCATCATCCGGTCGGGGACCGCGGGATCCGCGAGGTCACCCGGGACGAGCGCGACGGTCGCGCCGCGTCGCCGCAGGTCGTCCGCGATGCGCTCCGGCTCGTCGTCGGCCGACGTCCACGGCTGCTCGGCGTCGTACGGTCGCCAGTACGACAGGGCCAGGTCCCACCCGTCGTCGGCCAGGCGCGCCGCGATCCCCGCGGCGATCCCCACCGTTCGGCCGACGCCGGTGACCAGCGCCGATGGGCGTCCGTTCATGCCTCCGCCCCCTCCGCTCCTTCGGCGAGCTCGATGGCCGCCGCCTCTGCCTCCGGCGGCTCGGGACGCCGCGTCGCCAGCATGGAGCCGGCGATCGCGAGCGCGAACCCGGCGATCATCGCGGGCGTCAGCGTCTCGCTGAGGACCAGCACGCCGAGGACGGCCGCGACCGCTGGGTTCACGTAGGTGATGACCGTCGCACGCACCGGCCCGACCTCACGGATGAGCGCCGCGAACAGGAGGAAGGCCGCGGCCGTGCACACGACGCCGAGGATGGCGATCGACGTGAGCGCCTCCCTGCTCGGCAGCGTCGCCGGCCAGGCGACGGCTGCGACCGGAAGGTAGGCGATGGCCGTCAGGGCGAGTGCGACGGCCATGATCCCCGTGGATGGGACGCCGTGAAGGCGACGCGAGAGGATGAACGGGCCGACGGCGTAGCAGACGACGACCACCGCGACCTGGAGGAGGGCCACCGCGCTCTCGGCGCTCAGGTCGCCCCATGCGATCGTGGCCACACCCGCGAAACCCATCAGGAGGCCGGCGAGCTGCCGTCGGCCGACCCGGTCCGGCCCGCCGATCACCGCCGCGATGAGCGCACCCACGAGCGGCACCCCGGCGATGAGCAGCCCCGCGAGCGAGCTGCTGATCCGCTGCTCGGCAGAGCCGAGGAGGACCCACGGGATCGCCACCTCGATCGCGGCGAACGCCACGACCCACGGCCAGTAGCGGAGGACGGGCCGGACCTCCGCGCGCAGCAGGGCGACGGGCAGCAGGATGGCCGTCGCGATCGCCGTCCGCGCGAAGACGAGCACCGCTGGGCTCACCTCCGCGACCGCCACGCGGATGAGGAGGTAGGGGATGCCCCACACGACGGCCATCGCCGCGAAGAGCAGGATGCCGCGACGGCTCACGGCGCAGCGTGCGGGGGGCGGGCCGCGAGGTCGACACGGCGCATCGCCGGATGATGGCAGACGGTCGCTCCCATCGCCACCCGTCGCACGCCTCCGTGGCCGCGGGCATGGGTCGGGGGGCGCGGCCGTGGGGCGCCAGGGCGGGCGCCAGGGCGGGCGGCGGGGCCGGGGCGGGGGGCGCGGCCGTGGGCGCCACGGCCCCCGGAGATGACCACGGGGATCACTGGACGGGGCCTATAGGTGGCTGACCGGCCGCGGCTTCCCGCCGGCCCGTGCCGGCCGGCGTCAGCCGCCTGGCGCCTCCTCCCGGGAGGACTATATCGATGTGATATCATATCGATCGCGCGCACCCCGTCCGACGGAGCGCCGGACGCGCGCAGAAGGAGCAGTCGGAATCCCGATGTTCAAGGAACGAGCCGCCCGGACCCTCCCCGGCATCCCCATGGTCCTCGTCCTGGTCGCCCTCCTCGTCGCCCTCGTGGTCGCGATGATCTGGTGGATCGGCGCCGTGCTCATCCCGGCCGGCGACGCCGTGGGCCTGTACGAGATCGGAGGCATCCTCCTTCTCGTCCTCGCGGTCGTCGTCGTCAGCTTCCTGTTCGTCGGCCTCACGCCGGTGAACCCGAACGAGGCCCGCGCCCTCGTCCTCTTCGGCCACTACGCAGGCACGGTCCGCTCGCAGGGGCTTCAGTACGTCAACCCGTTCACGGACCGACGCAAGGTCTCGGTGAAGGTGCGCAACTTCGAGACCAGCAAGCTCAAGGTCAACGACCACGACGGCAACCCGGTGGAGATCGCCGCGATCGTCGTCTGGAAGGTCATCGACACGGCGGAGGCGCTCTTCGAGGTCAACGACTACGAGAACTTCGTCCAGGTGCAGGCCGAGTCCGCGCTGCGGAAC
Organism: Chloroflexota bacterium; assembly: GCA_029778235.1. Classification (GTDB taxonomy): domain Bacteria; phylum Chloroflexota; class Limnocylindria; order Limnocylindrales; family CSP1-4; genus CAIYQJ01. The sequence goes on from JAKOQS010000354.1 coordinate 14,039, forward strand.
CTCGCGACCGTCCACCCGTACGACGCGCACATCGAGGGGCAGATCGCCCTGCGGTCCAACCCGGTCGAGATCGCGAACCAGCTGCGCCAGGAGATCCAGGACCGGCTCGAGAAGGCGGGTGTCGAGGTCATCGAGGCACGGATCAGCCACCTGGCCTACGCGCCGGAGATCGCGAACGCGATGCTCCGCCGCCAGCAGGCCAACGCCGTCATCGCGGCGCGCACGCGGATCGTCGAGGGCGCGGTCGGGATGGTCGAGATGGCGCTCGAGCAGCTGTCGGAGAAGCAGGTGGTGGAGCTGGACGAGGAGCGCAAGGCGACGATGGTCAGCAACCTGCTCGTCGTCCTGTGCTCGGAGCACGAGGCGCAGCCCGTGCTGAACACCGGGACGCTCTACGCGTAGGGCCGCGACCATCGGTCTGCGCGAGCCGATGACCGGGACACGCCGGAGGAGGAGGGGAGATGGCTGAGCGCCGGCCCTTCCTCCTCCGGCTCGATCCAGAGACGTTCGCGGCCCTCCAGGCGTGGGCGGCCGACGACCTGCGGTCGGTCAACGGCCAGGTCGAGTTCCTGCTCCGCCGGGCGCTGCGCGAGGCGGGCCGGGAACCGGTCCCGCGGGCCGGCCGTCGGCCCGGCCGCTCCAGCCCGTCGTCCCGCTGAGAAGCACGGGCCGGCTGCCGCCGCGTCGCGGTCGGTGGTCCGCCCACGCGTCCCGCCCGGTCCCGTCCGTCCCGCCCGGTCCCGTCCGTCCGGCTCGTGGCGACCGATGGCCCTTCCGCCACGAGGGCCGGCTCAGTCAGGATGCGCTCCGGAGGGTCGCGTCCCGAGGAGCCCGACGTGCACGTCGGATCGAGGAGTCCCAGATGCGATGCCCGTCCGTCCGCGTCCGGCCAGCCGCCGGGTTCCTCGTGGCTGCGCTCCTGGTCGCCGGATGCGCCGGCGGCGAGCCGTCGCCGGCCGCACCGACCGTCTCGGCCTCTTCGCCGGAGGTCGTCGCCGGCCTGACCGGGACCGGGGAAGGCGGCGGCCTGACCCCGGCCGTCGGCCAGCTGTCAGGAGGGATCGCAGGCGACGCATCGCTCGGGCCGCCCGACTGGGTGACGCCCGGGATGCGGCTCACCTGGTACGGCGCGGCCGCGTCCGTCGCGCAGAGCTACTACACCTACGTGGAGGATGAGAACGGCGGATGGGAGGACCCGGTCACGGGCAAGCGCTACCGACGGACCGACGAATCCGGCGAGGAGATGCCGACCGCGGCCGGTGAGGCGTACACCGAGACGGACGTCATCGCGATCGAGGGCACGGACGTCGTGCTCGTGAACACGATGTACAGCATCGACCTGCTCGCCCGCCGGTTCGTCCTCACGCCGCTCGGCGGCGGTCGATCACCCGGCGCGCTCGTGGACGGGGCGTGGGTGAACCCCCAGTTGCTGCAGCAGGTCCTCGCGACCGGGTACGAGGGCTACCAGATCCTCCGGGGCGACTACGTGCTCGGCGACACGACGTACGCCGCGATCAGCTTCGTGAGCACCGCACCGGGGTCGTACCAGGCGTCCACCTTCGACACCGTGAGCGGCGCGCTGCTGCGCACGAACACGAGCACCGAGGGCGCGGGGTCGCCGGTCCATGGCCCGCTCGACGATCCCCAGGGCAATGTCCAGCTCTCGAACACCCGCCTGGTGGGGGTGCGCCAGCGGTCCCTCCCGGGTTCCACGGCCCCCGTCCCGTGGTGGGTGGCCCCGGGCGGCCGACTCGTCTACTCGGGGTCGTACACGGCGACGAACCCGCTCGACCCGTCTTCGGGCCCTTGGGTCTTCCCGATGGAGGCCACGGTGACGTTCGACGAGGTCGGGAGCACGTGGGCCACGGTGACGAGCACCACCGTGACCGACCTCGATGGCTCGCCCCAGACGAGCGAGGGGCGGACGGCCACCGGTCCCACCGGGCTCTACTGGTACGACCCGTCCTCGCTCGGCGCCATGGCACCGGGAGATGTCCTCGACGAGGACCCGATCACCGGCGCCCGCACGACCGTGGAAACGGCAGGCGCCGGGCCGGACGGGTCGGCGGTGACGATCGTCACCGTGTCTGACGGCGTGACGATCCGGACAGCCTACGACGTGGCCACGGGGGTCCTCGTCTCCCTCGAGCTGGTCCAGGACGTCACGGGTGGCACGGTCTCACTCCGACTCGCATCGGGGATCCCCGGGTAGCGGACCTGGCCGACCGAGCCTCCGGCCGGGCTCCCCGGGTCAGGCGAACCGGAGCCGCCGGCTCGCGATCCCGAAGAAGATCGCCGCGAACCCGAGCAGGAACAGGACCTGCACCAGCACCGTCTCGAACGTCCCCTGGCCGGTCATGACCAGCCGGAACCCCTCCGCGGCGTGCATGTGCGGGATGAACATCCCGATCGTGGCGATGGTCCCGCCGGCGAGGTACGCGGGGTCGAAGCCGCCGAACGGGAAGATCCCGCTGATGAACGGCAGCACGAACGCGGTGAGCGTCCCCGCGATGTCCGCCTGCCGGCCCGTCCGGGTGACCACGCCGAGCATGAGCCCGAAGCAGGCGACCGTGATGCCCAGGGCCAGGGAGACCGCGACGAGCCCCGCGAGCGAGTCCCCGAGGTTCAGCTTGAACACGCCGGCCCCGATCGCGAAGAGGAACGTGACCTGGATCACGACGACGAGCGTGTACGCGACCATCGGCCCGGCGATGATCGACGCGTGGCTCAGCGGCGCCGCGAGCAGCCGGCGGAACGTCCCCTCGTCGCGCTCCTTGTGGAAGGTCTGCCCGATGTGCCCCGTGAGGAAGAACGCGAACATGACCGCGAACGCGGGCATGAACGAATCCATGAGGTTGACCGGCTTGCCCGACGACGTGGGGCCATCGGTCTCGACGCGGATCGGCGGCGCTGCCTGCATCTCCTGGAGCTGGGCCATGATCGCGCCGACCGTCTGCGCCTCCACCGCGGCCTGGACCTCGGGCGGCGCGCTCGCGAGGACGCCGGACTGGTCCACGAATCGCCGCGTCCCCTCGAGCAGCTCCCCCTGGATGGAGACCGCGGACGCCGCGTAGTTCGAGAGGCCCACCACCACGGCCCCGAGCGCCTGCTGCACCGGATCGACCACGACCTCCAGGCGCGTGGGTGTGTACGCGTCGATCGCGGCGCTGAAGCCGGCGGGGATGATGACGGCGGCGGTCCGCTCGCCCTGGCCGATCCGGTCCCGCGCCTCCGCCGCGCTGGTGAGCTCCTCGACCCGCAGAACGCTCATCCGTCCCAGCACGGAGGCGACCTGGGCGCCGTACGCGCCGTCGTCCTCGTCCACGACGAAGACGTCGATCGTCATCGGCACGGCGCCCGTCGCCTGGTCGGCGGCGCCCTGCTGGGAGAGGCTGAACAGCGAGGCGAAGACGAGCGGCAGGAGGAAGAGGATCGCCAGGAGGCCCCGATCGCGGAAGGTGACCTGCAGCTCCTTCCAGGCGATCGCGAGGGTGGGCCGGAGCCCGTCCGTCGGCCGTCTCATCGGTCGAACTCGAAGCGCCAGGCGCCCACGAGGAAGAAGACGCCGGCGAAGGCGAGGAGGACCGCGATCGAGTCGAGCACGTCCGCCAGCCCCTTCCCACGCGTGAGCAGGTCGTAGAAGCCCGTGACCGCCCAGTAGTGCGGGGTCACCTGGCCGATCGTGGCCATGCTGTCGTTGAGGAGGAAGAGCGGGATGAAGCAGCCGCCCAGGAATGCCAGGACCCAGAGGGCGAGCGCCGCGATCCCGCCGATCTGCGCCTCCGTGCGCGCGACGGAGGCGATGAGGATGCCGAGCGCCGTGCAGCAGAGCGCGATGGCGAGGACGAGCAGCACCAGTGCAGGGATGTCGTTGCCGAGGCGCAGGGCGTCGAGGCCCATGAGGGGCAGGAGGAACATCCCCGCGGCGAACAGGAAGACGACCTGCAGGAGCACGACGATGAAGTTGGGGATCAGCTTGCCGATGAGCATCGACCACTTCCCGAGCGGCGATGCGAGGAGCCGGCGGAAGGTCCCGTTCTTCTTCTCGTCGTAGATCGACCGGGCCGTCACCTGGGCGGTCAGGAAGATGAAGAGGACCGCGAAGCCGGGGACGCCGAGCTGGATGCCGGAGATCTCCACCGGCTCCTTGCCGGCGGCGGCCGGCGGCTGCGATTCCATGACCGTGACGAGCGGTCGACCCTGCGATTCCGCGAACTGGGCGCGGGCGATCGGGATCGCCAGGTCCGCCGCGGTCGCGGGGTCGAACGACGGCTGGGCGCGCTGCATCGCCGCGAGGCGCTCGAGGCTCGAGACGATCTGCCGCTCGAGCGACATCGTGCGGGCGACGCCCTCGACGGCCATCTGGACGGCTTGGCTCTGGCTCGGGTCGAGCGAGATGCTGTGGATCGTCACGGTCGTGGCCCGTCCGGCCTGGAGGTCGGCCGTGAAGCCGGCCGGGATCACCAGGACGCGCTGGACCTCCTTCGCCTGGAGCTTCGCGAGCGCCTCGGCCTCGGTGTAGGGCCGGCCGGCGGGGTCCGCGTAGACGGCGACATCCAGGCCGCCGTCCGTCCGGATGCTCTCGATCAGCGCGGCCGCCGCGGAGCCGCCGGCGTCGAGGTCCACGACGGGCAGGGCCACCCGGTCCTGGGCGCTCGCGTCGCTGGTCCCGCTGCTGCCGGTCGCCATCCCGGCCACGCCGAGGTAGACCACGATGAACACGATCGGGAGCAGGAACGCGCCGATCAGGGCGCTGCGATCCCGTGCGAGGATCTGCAGGTCCTTCCAGGCGATGCTCAGCATGGCGATCGTTCCGCCCGATCCCTCCGGCGCCTACTCGCGCAGCTTCTTGCCCGTGAGGTGCAGGAAGACGCTCTCCAGGTTCGGCTCGAAGATCTCGATCGAGGTGAAGCCGACGTCGCGCTCGTTGAGGTAGCCGACCACCTGGACCAGGGCGTCCTGGCTGCGCCGCGTCTCGATCTTCACGACGGGCCCGGCGGGCTTCGCGT
>JAKOQS010000355.1 GCA_029778235.1 Chloroflexota bacterium
CGGCCTCGGCGACGACGCCCTGGCGGACGATGCCCTCGCCGAGCCCGGGGCGCACGCGCTCGTCCGGCGTCCCGTTCAGCGGGTCCCGCGCCACGACGACGAGCCCGGCCGCGCCCCGGGTGACGTCCGCGTCGTCCTGGCGGACCACAGCGTCGCAGTGCCGGGGGACGGGCTGGCCCTGCGCCAGCGGCGTCGCCCACCCCGGGGTCAGGACATCCAGGTCGTCCAGGCGCCACGGGCCCTCCCCGCACACGCCGAAGCCCGCCCACCGGGCGCTGTCAGCCGGCGGGTCGTCCTCGACGGTCACCAGGTCCGCGGCGAGCAGGCTGCCGGTGGCCTCGTCGAGCCGGGCGACCGCCGGGGGCAGGGGCCGGGCCGATGCCGCGGCGACGTGCCGGGCCTGCGCCCACGGCAGGACCCCGTCCAGGCCGAACGTGCTCACCGGGTCATGCTGGCACGCGGCACGTCGTCACCGCTCCGGCTCGCCGGGCGGAGCGATCCCGAGCACCTGGGCGATCCGGTCGACCTGCGCGCGCACCGCCGCGCGCTCCACGGACTCCGCGTCGCCGTCGGTCACCTGCTGCCCGCGCACGACGATCGGCGGCAGCCAGACCGGGGAGTCGCGAGGAGCGAGCGCAGCGCTGTCCATCCGGGCCAGCCACTCGGTGCGCCACCACTCGTCGGCGGCCGGCGACGGCAGGCTCGCGGCACGGGAGCGGCGCGCCAGCAGCCGGGCCGCCCGCTCGCGCACGACGTCCGGGACGACCCGGCGGACCGCTCCCGCCAGGCCGCCGGAGCCCAGGTCGGCGCCCGCGGGCCGGGAGGCCGCGTTCACGTCGGGCAGCGCGGCACCCGAGCCGTTCTCCGCCGCGGGCTCCGGGACGACGTCCGCGAGCAGCAGCAGGTCGCGCAGCGTCACGGTCGCGTACCAGCGGAACGCCGCGATGCTGCGTTCGAGGCGGCGACCCGAGGCGATCGCCTCCCGCGTCGCTGACGCGAGGCCGTC
>JAKOQS010000356.1 GCA_029778235.1 Chloroflexota bacterium
CGACAGGGACCACCTCGGCGAGCGTCAGCTCGTTCGTCGTCAGCGTGCCCGTCTTGTCGAGGCAGAGGACGTCCACGTTCGACAGCGACTCGATCGCGTTCGCCTGCTGGACCAGGGCCCCGAATCGGCTGATCCGGACCGCTCCGAGCGCATACGCGATGGCGATCGAGACGAACAGGCCGTTGGGGATGAGTCCGGCGAGGATCGTCGCCTGGCCCACCGCCTCCCCCGGGTTCGTGAGGCTGACGATCGCGTTCACCAGCAGGACCGCCTCGAGGTAGACGACGATCAGGAGCACCAGGCGGATGACGAGGTTGATCTGGCGCTGCAGCGGAGTGAGCACGCGCCGGAACGATCGAGCCCCGGCGGTGATCCGCCCGGCCACGCTCTCCGCGCCGACCGTCTCCACGATGTACCGACCGGAGCCCGTGACGCAGAAGCTGCCCGAGTACACGGGCGCGCCGGGCGTCTTCTCGATCTGGTCCGACTCGCCCGTCAGCTGGGATTCGTCCGCCCGGAACCTGCCCGCTGCCGTCCTGCCGTCCACGACGACCTGGTCGCCCGGCCCCACGGCGACGAGGTCCCCCACCACCAGCTCCGACGGCGCGACCGCACGCTCGACGCCGTCGCGGACCACGGTCGCCGTCGGGGCCGTCAGGAGTGCGATGCGGTCGAGGGTGCGCTTCGCCCGGACCTCCTGGACGACGCTGACCACGATGTTCGTCGAGATGACGCCGAGCGAGACGAGCGCGTCCATGGGCCGGCCGACGAGGACCAGCGCGATGCCGAGCGCGAACAGGACGTCGTTGACGAAGGTGAAGACGTTCTCGCGGACGATCCGCGCGTATGTGCGGGTGGTCGGCGGCGGCGCCGGGTTGCCGAGGCCGGCGGCGCGCCGCGACGCGGCCTCCGCATCGGTCAGGCCGGTCGGCGGCGTGGCCGGGAGGTCGGAGGTGCGTGGCGCGGCCGCGGATCCAGCCGGGGGGGTGGCGGGTGCAGCCGCGGCTGCGGATCCAGCCGGGGGGGTGGTCGGCGTGTCCGAGGCGTCGGCGGACGTGTCCGAGGCGTCGGCGGGCCGGTCTGAGGCGGCGGCGGACGTGAGCGAGGCGTCGGCGGACGTGTCCGAGGCGTCGGCGGGCCGGTCTGGGGCGGCGGGGTCGCGGCCGTCACCGCCCGAGCCGGTCATCGCCAGGTCCGGGCCTCGTCCGGGTAGAGCCGCACGCGGCGGTACGGCTCGCGGCCGCGCGAGCGGCTCACGATGTTCGCCCGCTCCGCCATCTGGTGCTGGAGGCGCCGGATGTACGCGTTCTGCGGCGAGAGCTCGATCGGCTCGGCCTCGCGCAGCACCAGGCCGATCGCCTCCTCCGTCTCGCGCAGGGCCGCCTCGCGCGGGTCGACCTCGAGCGCGAAGACCGACGTCAGGCTCGCCTCCATCTGGACGATCGTGTTGCTCTTCAGCACGTAGATCGGGAGGCCGCGCGCCTCCGCCTCGCGGACCGCGCCGCTCTTCTGGCGGTACTCGGTGCGGAGCGTCATGACGATGTCCGCCTCGTCGATGTCGCGGGCGACGATGACCGGGAGCTGCAGCTCGCGGATGGCCTGCTCCAGGCGCTTCCGGCTGATCCCGTGGGGCAGGACCCGGATGGTGGGCAGGATCGACGCTGGCTCGAGGCCACCGACCGACCGGACCTGTGCGCCGGATGCATCGCGCGCTCCACGGACGGCGCGGTCCGCGAGCATCTCGTCGTCGGCGAGGAGCACGTCGTCACCCGCCAGGTGGGCCGGCGGCGCGGCTGGGGCCGGCGACGTGGGCACCGCATGGGCGCCCGCCTGCGGCCCGGACCTTCCGGCATCGTCCTGTGCGAGGTCGGAGGCGTTCGCGGGTCCGGTCCCCTCATCCGCTCGGATCGCCTCGATCGCCCGGGACGCGGACGCCCGCCACTCCCGTTGCCGCTCCATCTCCCGTGCGTCGCGCGCCCGCGGCTCCGGCGCCGGCGGGACGCTGCCGCGCTCGAGCGGGCCGCGGTCGGCGATCTCTCCGGCCACGAACGGGCGATCGGGCCCCGGCGCGCCCGGACGCCATGGGCCGGGCTCACCGCCGTCGTCCAGCCGCGCGATCCGCTCGCCGGGGAGCGTCCGCCCGGGCGTGCCGGGGCGGCCGCCCGCGGGCGCCGTGCGCGGCGTCCGCCACCCGCCGCTCTGCCCGCTTCGGTAGCCGGGGCGGACGCCACGGCCATCGTCCCAGGGCGTGCCGCGGCCGGGGCTCTCGCCGCGCCAGCCCGGCTCCATCCGCCATCCCGGCCCGCCGACGAGCCCGGCGAACCGCTCCGTCCCCAGCTGCTCACGCGGCGACGGCCGAGGCCGCGCCTGGGACCGGTGGACGCCGCCCTCGTCACGCCACCGCATCTCGGGCGCGACCGCGTCGCCGCGGAGGAGCGCATCCACGGTGTCGGCGACGTCCGCATGGACCATCACCCGGTCCCGGTCCTGGATCTCGACGATCACGTCGAAGGTGGGCGGCGCCTTGCGCTCCAGGACGCTCTTCTGCGTGCGGCGACGGCGCGCCTCCTCGTCGCCGAGGGTGACGCTCTGGATCCCGCCGATCAGGTCGGAGAGCGTGGGGTTGAGCATCAGGTTGTCGAGGTTGTTGCCGTGGGCGGTCCCGATGAGCTGGACACCGCGCTCGGCGATCGTGCGTGCGGCGGCGGCCTCCAGCTCCGTCCCGATCTCGTCGATCACGATGACCTGCGGCATGTGGTTCTCGACCGCCTCGATCATCACCTCATGCTGGAGCGCGGGCGTGCGGACCTGCATCCGGCGCGCCTTGCCGATCGCGGGGTGCGGGATGTCGCCGTCGCCGGCGATCTCGTTGCTCGTGTCCACGACCACGACGCGCTTGCCCAGGTCCTCGGCGAGCACCCGCGCGGCCTCGCGGAGCATCGTCGTCTTGCCGATCCCGGGCCGGCCCATGATGAGGATCGACCGCCCCGTCTCCACGAAGTCCTTGATGATCTCGATCGTCCCGTAGACGGCGCGGCCCACGCGGCAGGTCAGGCCCACGATCTTCCCGGAGCGGTTGCGGATCGCGCTGATCCGGTGGAGCGTGCGCTCGATCCCCGCGCGGTTGTCGTCGCCGAACGACCCGATGTGGTCCACGACGTACGCGATGTCTGCCTCGGTGACCTCGCGGTCGAGCAGCGCGGTCTCTGCATCCGGATACCGAGCCTCCGGGAGCCTGCCGAGGTCCATCACGACCTCGATCAGGCGCTCCCGGTCCGGCAGCGCATGGACGGCGGCGACGATCTCCGGCGGCAGGGCCGCGAGGAGCGCGTCGAGGTCGTCGATCGTCTCCCTCTCGCCGGCGGTGCGTTCGGACATGGGGCTCCTTCGGTCGGTCCGTCAGCCGATCGCCGGCACCATCGCCGGCTCGGCGACGCGGACGAGCGTCTCCTTGATGAGCAGTGTGACGGTCGCCACGTTCGTGAACGCGGCTTCCTCGAAGCGGTGCTCGAGCGGCGACTCGTACGTGCGGACGGGCGCCATGACGCCCCGGTCGCCGCCGCTCCCCCCGGCCCGGGCCGCGATGGTCCCCAGGCCGAAGCGGATGAGGTCGGTCGCGTCGATCCCGGGCCGCACGCAGGCCTTCAGGTAGTGAGGCTGGTCCTCCTTCGCGACGCCGACCTCCACGAACCCGTCGAGCGCAGTGCCGTCCGCGCCGCCGTCGGCCGCGTCCTGCACGAACAGGTCCACATCGGCGAAACGGAGGATCGGCGCGAGGCTGGAGCGCGGCACCCGCCACGGGCCGTCCGAGCGGTCCCAGTCGGCGATGCGGAGCATCTCCAGGCGCGCGACCGGCGCCGGCGTCACCTCGCGGTGGACGCGGAAGAGGGCCACGGCGTCCGTCGCCTCCGCGGGGCGGATCCGCGCCGCGCGCGCGTCGGCCTCGGTGGGGGCCGTGACCGCCGGTGCGCCCGGCGGGCGGAACAGGATGAGCTCCTCCCCGTACCGCGCGAAGCCGGCCTGCATGAACAGGGGGACGTTCCCGTTCTCGTCGGCGCACGCCACGTGGAGGCGCGCCGCCCCGCGTCGGGCGGCGTCGCGGAGCAGGTGCTGGACCAGCCGGAAGCGGATGTCCCCCGCGTCCGCGGCGCCGAGCCCGTCGAGCTCCACGATCGTCCACTCGTCGCGCCGCGGGTCGCGCTCCACGCGGAGGAGCCCGGAGATGTGCCCGTCCTCCTCGAAGACGTAGAGGAGGTCGTGCGGCGTGAAGGCGCCCAGCGGGAACCGGAAGAGGCTGAACACGCCGATCGGCGGCCCGGCCACGGGCAGCCCCAGCGAGCGCGCCTCGGGCGCGTCGCGCAGCGAGAGGCGCGAGAGCTCGCCGATCGCCGCGAGGTCCGTGATGCGCGCCGCGCGCGCCTTCCCGCCGGCCACGTCAACCCTCCTGCCGGACGCGCCGCGTGGGATGCGGTCGGCGCCCCGCGCCCTCGCCCGGATCCGCGTGCGCGGCCGCCATCGTCGCGAGGAGCCGGTGGAACCGCGTCTCGCCGGCGAGCTCGGGGTGGAACGCGGTCGCGAGGATGTTGCGCTCGCGGACCGCCACGATCCGCCCGTCGTCCAGGCGCGCCAGGACGTCCACGGCCGGCCCCACGGCTTCCACGATCGGTGCCCGGATGAAGATGCCGTGCACCGGTGCGTCGCCGAGGATCGGCACGGACAGATCGGCCTCGAACGACTCGAGCTGCCGCCCGAACGCATTGCGCCGGACGGCCATGTCCAGGAGGCCGAAGACGGGCGGATCGCCGTCGGAGATGGTCGTCGCGAGCAGGATCATCCCTGCGCAGGTGCCCAGGATCGGCGCCCCCGAGCGGGCGAGGTCCAGGATCGGCTCGCGCAGCCCCCATCGGTCGATCAGGAGGCGCATGGCGGTGCTCTCGCCGCCGGGCAGGATCAGGCCGGAGACGCCCGCGAGATCCGCCGGCAGGCGCACCTCGATGCCCTCGACCCCGATCGAGGCGAGGGTGGAGACGTGCTCGGCGAACGCCCCCTGGACCGCGAGGACGCCGATCCTCACCGCATGGCTCCCCGGGCGCGCGCCCGCCGCGACGTCCGGCTCGGATACCCCGGCCGGGCCACGGGGCCGCGCGCGGCCCGGTCTACCAGCCCCGGACCGCGAGGCGCTCGCCCTCGGGGATCGCCTCGAGCG
>JAKOQS010000357.1 GCA_029778235.1 Chloroflexota bacterium
CCGGCTACGACCTCACCGGCTTCCGGCTCACCCCGAGCCCGTCGACCGGGGTCGACCACCGCATCCTCGGCAACCCCCGGGCGCTGGCCGACCTGCGGCTCGCCGTCGACGACGCCGGCATCGGCATCCTCGACGTGGAGGTCGTCCGGATGAAGGGGCCCGAGGCGATCGAGGAGAGCCGTCCGCTGCTCGAGGCCGCCCAGGCCCTCGGCGCGCGGTACGTGGTCGCGACCGTGGAGGACGAGGATCCCGCCCGCCGCGTGGACACCCTCGCCGCCGTCGCCGAGCTCGCCGCCGAGCACGGCACGTCGGTCGCGGTCGAGTTCATGCTGTTCAGCGCGGCCCGCACGCTGTCGGAGTGCGTCGAGGTCGTCCGCGCTTCCGGGTCGCCCAACGTCGTCGTCCTGGCCGACGTCCTGCACCTCACCCGGTCCGGCGGTCGTCCGTCCGACCTGCTCGCGTACCCCGCGTCGTCCTTCCCCTACGCCCAGGTCTGTGGCGCAACGGGCTCCGGTCCGGCGGACGACGCCGAGCAGGCGCGGGCCGAGGGCGTACGCGCCCGGCTGATGCCCGACGAGGGCGACCTGCCCGTCGCCGACTTCGTCGCCGCGCTGCCCGATGCGATCCTCGCGGTCGAGGCTCCCCTGGCCGGTCAGGCGAACCCGGCCGACCCGGTCGCGCTGGCCGAGGCGATGCTCGCGTCCGCTCGACGGGTCGCGGGAGACGCGCCGGGCGGCTCGGGCTTCGGGCGATGACGGTTCCCCGCGACGCACACGACCGGGAGATCGCCCTCGACGGCCTCGTCAACGTCCGGGACCTCGGCGGCCTGCGCACGGCGGACGGCCGCGTCGTCCGGCCCCGGCAGGTCATCCGCGCCGACAACCCCAAGTCCCTGACCGCAGCCGGTCGCGCCGCCCTCGTCGAGCTGGTCTCGCCCGCCGTCGTGGTCGACCTGCGCGTCCCGCTCGAGCTCGAGCGGGAGGGCTACGACCTCGAGGGCGTCCCGGCCCGGATCGTGTCGCTGCCGATGATCCCGCAGTCCGGGGTGACCGACGAGCAGATCGCCGCCGGGCTCGCCGACAGCCTCCCCGAGGACTACCGGCGCGAGATCGAGGTCAACGCGGACTCGATCGTCGGGGTGCTTCGCCTGCTCGCGGACCCGGCCAACCGGCCCCTCGTCGTGCACTGCACGGCCGGCAAGGACCGGACGGGCATCGTCACCGCGATGATCTTGTCCATCCTCGGCGTGCCGGACGCCGACATCGCGGCGGACTACCACCTGACCTCACGCAACATCGGCCCGATCCTGGAGCGCATCCGCAGCGCGCCGGTGTTCCAGGAGAACGGGCTCGCGTTCGCCCCGGACTGGATCTTCGCGTCCGAGCCAGAGAGCATGCTCGCGTTCCTCGAACGGCTGCGCCAGGACTACGGCGACGCGCAGGGGTGGGCGCTCGCCAAGGGCCTGACCGCAGACGAGATCGCCGCGCTGCGCGCCGGCCTGCTCGACTGACCCGGTCACTCACGGTCGTCGGGATAGGCGATCTCGGCGAGTACGCGACGGAAGGTCGCGTACCGCCTCGGGCCGACCTCTGCCGCCCACTGCTCCTCCAACGCGCCGACGCGCGCGTCCACGCGCTGGACCATTCGCGTGCCGGCCGCCGTGCGTCGGACGACCCGGACGCGCCGGTCGGCAGTGTCGATATCGACGTGGAGGTATCCGGAATCGGCGAGGGCGGCGACGAACTGCCCGCACCCCTGCTTTGTCATCGACAGTCTCTCGGCGAGCTCGGTTATGGCGATGCCCTGGTCCGGCACCGACGTCAGCAGCCGGAAGTGGGACTGGCGCAGGCCGTCCCAGTCCTCGTCGCCGAACGCCGCGCGGACGCGCAAGAGCAGTCCGCCCATGAGCTCCGGGACGTGCGGGTGATCACGCTTGACGGAATTCATAAAGTTACTTTACCGTCTTGGCCATGGAGCCGTGCGACGAGCCGTCGATGGGTGGTCGGGCACTGCTGGGCGCGGCCGATGTGAGCGACGAGGAGCTGACGCGGATCGCGACGAGGGTGGCCGGGGTCGATCCGGCAGGCGCCCGGGTCGTGGAGCTCGTCGTCGAGCCGGTCGACTACGCGCAGCCCGCGATCACGACCGCCGGACTCTGGTGGGTGCGCGGGTCGGTGGAGTCCGGGGGAGCGGCGGCGCCGTTCTCCGTGTTCGTCAAGCAGATCCAGTCATGGGCCCGTTCCCCGCTGTTCGCGTTCGTGCCCCCCGAGCTCCAGGAATTCGCGGAGGCCGGTGTCCCGTGGCGGACCGAGTACTTGATCTACCGGTCGGACCTCGCCGACCGGCTGCCGGACGGACTGTCGATGCCGCGGGCGCTGCACGCCGCGGAGATCGACGATCGCTCGGCGTCGCTGTGGCTCGAGGCCATCGACACCGAGCCCTGCGCATGGACGGGGGAGGACTTCCGCGAGGCGGCGTACCTCGTGGGCCGGCTCAACGCGAGCGCATCCGCGGGAGCTCTCGCGTCGATCGGGGAACACCCGTTCCGCAACTTCGCACGCACCTACGTCTCGGGCCGTGTCGCGGGGCAGATCGAGCCCGCGTTGCGCGACGACAGGCTGTGGGAGCATCCGCTGCTTCGCGAGACCTTCGGCGGCGACCTTCGCGATGACCTGCGTCGTGCCCTCGACGCCGTGCCGGGGTACCTCGACGAGCTCGATCGGTTGCCGTTGGGCGCCGCGCACGGCGACACCTGTCCGAACAACCTCCTGCGTTCCCCCGGCCGCGACGGCTTCGTCCTGATCGACTTCGGGTTCTGGTCTACCCAGCCGCTCGGTTTCGATCTCGCCC
>JAKOQS010000358.1 GCA_029778235.1 Chloroflexota bacterium
AGGCCGGCCAGGTAGCGCATGGCGACCAGCTCGCGGTCCGCCGCGGTGAGACGCCCCAGCGCGGCGCCGAGGTCGATCCGATCGGCCGACGTCACGCCGTCGTGCCCGGGGACGCCCCCGTTCGGAGGCGGCGCGATCTCGCGCACACGACGGCGCCGCTGGGCGCGCAGGTGCTGGCGCGCCTCGTTCGCAGCGATGGCGACGAGCCACGCCCGCAGTCGATCAGGTTCGCGCACGCTGGGCAGCCGTTGCCACGCCTTGATCCAAGCCAGCTGGGCGGCGTCGCGCGCGGCATCGACGTCGCCGGTGACGACATAGGCGACGCGGACGAGCTCCGCATGGTGTCGGTCGACGAGCTCCGTGAAGGCCAGGCGCTCGCCCGACCGCGCCCGCGCGAGCAGGTCGGCGGTCGTCGTGGCGTCGGCTCTCTGCTGGGCGCTCATGCCGAGTAGATGCCGCTCGACGGTGCGACGTCCCGCGAGGCCCGGATCCGCGCGTTGGACGCCGGACAGTGGAGCCGGCACGAGGACCCGTGGGACGCGGTCATCGCCAGATGTTCGCATGCGTCGTCACGCGTCCGGTCGGGCCCCGCGGGTCGGGCGGGCGGGCAGCGGCTCGTGCCGGTCCGAGCGGGGCCCGCTGGTATACTCGCCGCGGCCCCGACCAGCTCGCAGAAGGCAGGCCCATCGTGCCCGGAACCGCACCCTCCACGCTCACCGTCGCCGTCGTCGGCGCCACCGGCGCCGTCGGCCGCACCATGACGCAGGTCCTGCTCGAGAAGCGGTTCCCCATGACGAGCCTCCGCCTGCTGGCGTCCGAGCGCTCGGCAGGCAAGGTCGTCGCCGTGCCGGGCTGGGGCGACCTCGTCGTCGAGCTCGCGACGCCCGACGCGTTCGAGGGGATCGACATCGCGCTCTTCAGCGCGGGCGGCGGGACCTCGAAGGAGCTCGCGCCCGAGGCGGCGAGGCGCGGCTGCACCGTCATCGACAACTCGAGCGCCTGGCGGATGGAGCCGGACATCCCCCTCGTCGTGTCGCAGGTGAATCCCGGCGACCTCGAGGCGCACGAGGGGATCATCGCGAACCCCAACTGCTCCACCATGCAGCTGATGCCGCCGATGATGGCGCTCCGCGACGCGGTCGGGATCGAGCGGATGGTCGTGGACACGTACCAGGCCGTGTCGGGGACCGGCCACAAGGCGATCGTGGAGCTCGAGGAGCAGGTCAGGGCGCACGCCGAGGGCCGCCCGAAGGTCGCGAACGTCTACCCGTCCCCGATCGGGTTCAACGCCCTCCCGCATATCGACGTGTTCATGGAGAACGGCTACACGAAGGAGGAGTGGAAGGTCGTCACGGAGAGCCGGAAGATCCTCCACCTGCCCGACCTCCGCGTCTCCTGCACGGCGGTCCGCGTCCCCGTCTTCATGAGCCATTCCGAGGCGGTCCACGTCGAGACGAGCGCGCCGATTACGCCCGCGGAGGCGCGTGCGCTGTTCGCGCAGGTCCCCGGCGTCGTGGTCCAGGACGACCCGGCGAACAAGGTCTACCCGCTCGCCGAGCAGGCGGCCGGGTCGGACCTCGTGTTCGTCGGCCGTGTCCGCCAGGACCCGTCGATCCCCGACGACAGGGGGCTCGCGTTCTGGGTCGTGAGCGACAACCTGCGCAAGGGCGCCGCGTCGAACGCCGTGGAGATCGCCGAGGTCCTCGTCGCGCGCGGCTGGGTCGCGGCAGCCTCACGCCGAGGCGCGGCCGCCGGCGCCGGCCGGAGCGGTGCGTGACCACGGAGGAACGTCGAGAGGCCCTCGAGGCCGTAGCCGCCGAGGTTCGCGGCTGCACGCGATGCGCGCTGCACGAAGGCCGCACGCGCTCCGTGCCCGGGGAGGGGAGCCCCGAGACCGAGGTCGTCTTCGTGGGCGAGGGCCCGGGCTTCAACGAGGACAGGCAGGGGCGCCCGTTCGTGGGCGCAGCCGGCGCCTTCCTCACGGAGCTGCTCGGGAGCGTCGGGTGGCAGCGCGAGGACGTCTTCATCACGAACGTCGTGAAGTGCCGGCCGCCCGGCAACCGCGATCCCGAGCCCGCCGAGATCGCCGCATGCGCGCCGTACCTCGCCCGCCAGCTCGCCGCGATCGACCCGTCGCTCGTCGTGACCCTGGGGCGCCACTCGCTGGGCACCTTCCTGCCGGGCGCGCGCATCGGGCAGGCGCACGGCACCGCCCGTCCGCCTGCCGCCTCCGCGTGGGCGGACGGTGCGCTCGTCTTCGCCATGTACCACCCCGCGGCCGCGCTCCACCAAGGCTCGCTGCGGAGCACGCTGCTCAGCGACATGCAGGGCGTCCCACCCGCGCTCCTGGATGCGCGCCGCCGTCGCGACGCCGCGGCGGAGGGCCCCGCACCCGGCGCGCATGATGGTGCCGAGGAGGCCGTCGCGGCCGTCCCGGCACCGCCGTCCGCCGACGCGCCGGAGGCCGTCGTCGACCAGATGACCCTCTTCTCGTGACACGCAGGGAGCCCGACCCGATGTCCGTCGACACCCCGCTCCGGATCATCCCGCTGGGCGGGATGGGCGAGATCGGGAAGAACATGTACCTCTTCGAGTTCGGCGACGACATCATCGTCGTGGACTG
>JAKOQS010000359.1 GCA_029778235.1 Chloroflexota bacterium
GGCGACCGCCGCCTGGGAGGCCCTGCACACCGGCGAGTTCCCCGACCCCGTCCAGATCGTCCTGCCCAAGGGGCACGAGCCCGCGTTCGCGCTGACCCAGGAGGAGCTGGGCGACGACGTCGCGATGGCCGCGGTGCAGAAGGACGCCGGCGACGACCCCGATGTCACGCACGGCGCGGTGGTCCGGGCGCGGGTCCGGCGCGGGGAACCCGGCTCCGGGCTGGTGTTCCGCGGCGGGCCCGGCGTCGGCCGGGTCACGCTGCCCGGGCTGCCGCTGGCCGTCGGCGAGCCCGCGATCAACCCGGGCCCGCGCGGCTACCTCGCCGAGAACTTGGCCCGCGCCTCCGAGCGCCTCGGCGTCGCGGCGGACGCGGTCGTCGAGATCTCGGTCGACGGCGGGGAGGAGCTGGCCCGGCGCACGTGGAACCCGCGGATCGGGATCGTGGGCGGCATCTCCATCCTCGGCACCACGGGGGTCGTGGTCCCCTACTCGTGCTCCGCGTGGATCGACTCGATCCGCCGCGGCGTCGACGTGGCCCGCGCCGCCGGGCTGACGCACCTGGCCGGGTGCACGGGATCGACGTCCGAGCGGGTCGCCATGGAGCTGTTCGGCCTCCCCGAGCTGGCTCTGCTGGACATGGGCGACTTCGTCGGCGCCGTGCTGAAGTACGTGTCGCGCCACCCCGTCGAGCGGCTTACCCTCGTCGGCGGCTTCGCGAAGCTGAGCAAGCTCGCGGCGGGCCACCTCGACCTGCACTCGCACCGCACCGCCGTCGACCCGGCGCACCTGGCCCGGCTCGCGGTGTCGGCGGGCGCCTCCCCCGAGCTGGCGGCCGAGGTCCGGGCGGCGAACACCGCCATGGGCGCGCTCCAGGCGTGCCACGCCGCGGGCGTCCACCTGGGCGACGCCGTCGCCGCGGCCGCCCGCGCCGAGGCCGAAAAGGTGCTCCGCGGCGCCCCGGTCAGCGTCGACGTCGTGTGCATCGACCGCGCGGGCGCCGTCGTCGGGTCCGCCCGCTGAGAAAAAACTACATTCAGTAGTATCAACCCATGAGCCTTCATCCTGGCGTCCACCCCGGCCACCCGGGCGGGCACCCCGGCGAGACCGACCACCCGCACCTCGCCCGCAAGGGCGTGGTGCGCACGCTGCGCCACGATCCCGGCGAGCGCCCGCACGTGCTCGTGTGGGAGGTCACCCGCGCCTGCCAGCTCGCGTGTCGGCACTGCCGCGCGGACGCGTTCACCAGGGCCGACCCGCGCCAGCTCACCACGGAACAGGGCAAGGCGCTGCTCGACGACTTCGCCTCCTACGGCACGCCCCGGCCCATCGTGATCCTGTCGGGCGGCGACGCGTTCGAGCGCGACGACCTGGAGGAGCTGATCGCCTACGGCACCTCGATCGGGCTGCCGATGGCGCTGTCGCCGTCGGTGACGCCGCTGCTGACCGACGAGCGGCTCGCGTCCGTCCGCGAGGCGGGCGTGAAGGCGTTCTCCATCTCGCTCGACGGCGCCACCGCCGAGACGCACGACTCGTTCCGCGGGATCGACGGCACCTTCGCCGACTCCATGGAGGCGGCGAAGCTCGTAGTCAAGCACGGTTTCCGGTTCCAGGTGAACACCACCATCTGCCGCAACAACCTGCGCGAGCTGCCCCAGATCCTGGCCACCGTGAAATCGATGGGGGCATGGATGTGGTACCTCCTCTTCCTCGTGCCGATGGGCCGCGGCTCAAACCTGGAGCCGCTGACACCCGACGAGATGGAGGACGTCCTGCACTGGCTGCACGACGTCTCGGACCGGATCGCCGTGAAGGTGACCGAGGCGCCGAACTACCGCCGCGTCGCCATCCAGCGCGACGACGCCCGGGCCGCAGGCAGGCCCATGCCCGCGACGGGCGAGCTGCACGCCTGGCTGATGGCCGAGACCGACCGGCTGCTCGGCGAGGTCACGGAGCGCCGCCCTCCCCGCCCGCCGATCGGCGTGAACTCCGGGCGCGGGTTCGCGTTCGTCGATCACATCGGCGACGTCTACCCTTCGGGCTTCCTGCCGTACAAGTGCGGCTCGGTGAAGGAGCGGCCCTTCTCCGAGATCTACGCCGAGGCGCCGATGATGAAGGCCCTTCGCGACCCGTCGAGCTACTCGGGCAAGTGCGGCGTGTGCGAGTTCAACTGGATCTGCGGGGGCTCCCGCGCCCGCGCTCACGCCATGCTCGGCGACCCGCTCGCCAGCGACCCCACCTGCATCTGGCAGCCGGAGGCCACCCGGCCCTGAGCCCGCGTTTGGCATACTTCGCCCCATGTCGGTGTCCACGCTGTCGACCAGCAGCCAGAACTACCTCAAGGCCGTCTGGAGCCTCGGCGAGTGGTCGGACGCGCCCGTCACCGCCTCGAC
>JAKOQS010000060.1 GCA_029778235.1 Chloroflexota bacterium
CGATCGACCCATGGCGCCGACCTGCGCCCGATAGCCCACGCCGCGGACGGTCTCGATGTACGCCGGGCGCTCCACATCGTCGCCGAGCTTCACCCGCAGGCGCCGGATGTTGGCGTCGATCGTGCGGTCCAGGACGTCGGCCTCGTGGGCGCCGTACACCGCGTCGAGCAGCTGATCGCGTGTGAGCACCCGGCCCCCGGCGTCGAGGAGGGCGACGAGCAGGCGGAACTCGGTGGCCGTGAGGGGGACCGTGCCGCCCGGGAGGCGGGCCTCGTGCCGGCCGCGGTCCACCACGAGGTCGCCGACCTGCAGGTCCGGCGCCCCGGCGTCGGACACACCGACCGGCGGCGCCGCCCGGTCGAGGACGCGGCGGACGCGCAGGACGAGCTCCGCGGGCGAGAACGGCTTCGGGAGGTAGTCGTCGGCGCCGGCGGAGAGGCCGGTGATCCGATCCGCGGTCGTTCCCCGCGCGGAGAGGATGATGACCGGCGTCCGGCCATCGCGGCGGATGGCGGCGAGGACATCGAGACCCTCGACCTCGGGCAGCATGCGGTCGAGGATGACGAGCGACGGCGGCTCGGCGTCGATCGCGCGGAGCGCGCTTCGTCCGTCGGCCGCCTCCCCGACGCGCAGCCCCTCCCGCTCCAGGTAGACACGCACGAGCCTGACGATCTTCGCGTCGTCATCGACCACGAGCACGAGCGGCGGACGGTCCACGGCGCGATGGTAGCGACCACGCCCGGGAACGGCCGCGGCCTCGGTCATCAGACCGGCGTCACCCGACCTGCACCGAGATGGCGTGGTGGCCGCGCGCCCCATCCGGCGCTGGCCGCGACCGGTCGGCCGTCTGGACCGTCCCGGTACCGTCGGTCGCCCGCACCTCGATGGTGTGGGACCCGGGCTGCGCCGTCCACGGAAGGGTCCACTGGAGCCAGGTCGCCGTCGAGATCGGGCGGGTGAGGCGGGCCGCCTGCCATGGACCGTCGTCGATCCGGACCTCGACCTTCTCGATCCCACGGTCCGGAGCCCAGGCGAGCCCGGCGATCGTGGTCGGACCCGCCGCCAGGCGGGCGCCGTCCGCGGGGACGTCGATCCGCGACTGGGTCAGGATGGGGGCGTCCTTCGCCCAGCCGAGCGGGACCCAGTAGCCGTCGAACGCTTCGCGCGTCGTCAGCTGGATCTCGGCGAGCCACTTGGTGGCGGAGACGTAGCCGTAGAGGCCCGGGACGATGAGGCGGGCCGGGAAGCCGTGATCGGCGGGGAGAAGCTGCCTGTCCATCCCCAGCGCGATGAGCGGCTCGCGCTCGGGCGCCATCGCCCACGCGGTCGGGAAGCCGGCCGTGAAGCCGTCGACCGAGCGTCCGACGATCTGCGTCGCCTCGGGGCGGACCCCGGCCGTCTCGAGGACGTCCTTCAGTCGGACCCCGGTCCACAGGGCGTTGCCCACGAGGTGCCCGCCGACCTCGTTGCTCACGCACGAGATCGTCACGTACTGCTCGTAGAGCGGCATGCCGAGGAGGTCGTCGTACGTGAACGTGAGGGGGTGGTCGACCATCCCGGAGACCTTCAGCTGCCACGTCGCCACGTCCACCTGCGGGACGAGGAGGGCGGTGTCGATCCGGTAGAAGTCGCCCGTGGGGACGACGATGGGCGTCAGGCCCGGCACCGAGACCGAGGCGTCGGCGGCGAGCGGCGGCACCGCGCTCGCGGGGGCCGGCAGGCCGGATGGGAGCAACGACGGCAGCGCTGCCCGGACGGACTCCGGGAGCTTCGACGACGCGACCACGGCATCGGCCGGGTGCGCCGCGTCGATGAGGTCGCGTCCGACGGCCCCGGTGACGACCGCGACGCCCAGTGTGCCGGCGCTCGCGAGGAGGAACCGCCGGCGTGACCACTCCGGGCCATCGCCGGGGCCGTGGGACCCGCCGGCCTCGGCCGCCACGGACGGCGACGGTCCAGCGGGCGCCGCCGCGGACGGCGACGGCCCAGCGGGCGCCGCCGCGACCGCGACTCGCGCCTCTCTGGACCCGACATGGAGGAGAAGCCAGAGCGTGGCGATCCCGGCCAGCGTGGAGATCGACGCTCCCACGAGCGCGCCGGCGGCGCTGACCCCCGGCTGTGCGATCGCGGCGATCCCGGCGACGATCCCCGCGGCGACGAACGCGGCCGCGCCGAGCACGAACCGGCGGGAGGCGCCGACGCCGACGAGCGCCGCGACCGCGATCGCGGCGACCACCACGAGGATCTGCAGGGCGAGCTTGTCGTTCGTCCCGAAGAGGGCGACGACGATGTCCTTGGCGCCGGGCGGCTGGAGGGCGATCGCCGCGCTCCCGATCGCGACGACGAGCGACGGGACCGCCGACACCATCCCGGCGGCGAGCTCGGAGACGGCGACCGCGACCCCACCCGCCAGGGCGCCGCTGAGCGCGGCTGCCCAGGTCGGGGTGGCAGCGGGGTCGCGTCGTACGTGTTGGTCCATGGACATCGTGACACCCTGTCATCGTCTCGTGACGAGACGATGACAGGGCCCTCGGGGTCCCCGAGCTCACGCGTCCGGCAGGCGACCGATCGAGCGGATCAGCGGCCGTACACGGGCATCGGCGACAGTGGGACGGCGGTGAACTCGGCCTGGAGCGCCCCGCTGGCATCCCGGAGGATGAGGTCGGAGCCCTGGACCGAATACGTCTTCGCGTTCGACAGGGCAGCGAGATAGGCAGCCTCCTGGTCGGAGAGGGCGCTCGTCGGGCACGCCATCCGGGTCGCGGCGAGCGGGCCGATCGTGCCCGACCCGTCCTTCGCCGTGTACGGGCCGGAGAACTGGTTGCAGGTGGCGTCGCCGCTGACGGTCCCGTCGGGATCGAAGGCGGCCGTCGGGTGCGTGCCGGCGATGATCGGGACGACTCCGCCGTTCCCGTTGTTGTAGACGAGCAGGTGCCATGTGTGGCCGGCGATCGGCGTCCACGCCCCGGCGACGAAGTAGAGGACGGGGCGTCCGGCCGCGTCGAAGACCAGGAGCGACCGCGACGTCGCAGTGTAGGTGGCGGCCGTTGACAGGGCCGTGAGGTAGGCGGCCTCGACGCTGTCGCCCGGCTCGCCGCACAGCTTCCGGGTGGCCGCCAGGGCGCCGACGGTCAGGCTCGCCCCGCTCGCGGTGTACGACCCGCTGAAGGTGTTGCACCCGCTGTTGCCCGCGACGGTGCCGCCCCCGAAGGTCGCGTTCGCGTCCACGCCCGGCGGCACGTCGTCCATCGTGGCGCCGGTCGCGTAGACCCGGAGGACCCAGAGCCGGCCCTCCAGCTGGCCGCCGGTGCCGGACCCGGCAAGGGCGGCCGAGGCGAGGCCCGTGATCGCCAGGAGCATCGCCACCGCGACGCCCATCGTCGTCAGTCGTCGGACCATCGGATCCTCCTCCGGTTCGCGACCTCCACGCCCGCCCGCCGGTCGCCTCGGCCGCGCGTCGCATTGTCGCAGGCCCGGGCTATCGCGGCATCCCCGCACCCCGATCGTCTCCGCCGACGCCCGTGGCGCCCGCTCCTCGGGCATCGCACCTCCCCCGCCCGCCCGCGCCGACCCGCGTGGCCCCGACGCTCGACCACCGCGCGTCCCGCCGCATACTGGGACCGCGTCCGCCAGCCCCGATCCGGAGCCCGCCCCATGACCTTCCTCGACCTCGCCCGCCGCCGGTACAGCGTCCGCGCCTACCGCCCCGATCCCGTCCCCGACGACGCGCTCGCGATCGTCCAGGAGGCGGCGCGCGTGGCCCCCACCGCGGCGAACCGCCAGCCGTTCCGGGTGATCGTCGTCCATACCGCCGGACGCGAGGCCGAGCTGCGTCGCATCTACGACCGCGAGTGGTTCGTCCAGGCGCCCATCGTCCTGTGCGTCTGCGCGGTCCGGGACGAGGCCTGGCGTCGGACGATGTACGACGGCCGCAGCCACGCCGACGTGGACGCCGCCATCGTCATGGACCACATGACGCTGGCCGCGGCGGACATCGGCCTGGGGACGTGCTGGATCGCGGCCTTCGACCCGGCTGCGGCGCGCGAGGTCCTCGGTGTCCCGCCGGAGGGCGAGCCGATGCTGTTCTCGCCCCTAGGCTACCCGGTCGAGGGGGACGCGGCCTCCGACCGGCATCTCCAGCGCCGGCCGCTCGGGGAGCTCATCCGGTACGAGCGCTGGTGAGGGGGAGGGGCGGGCGCTCGGCGCGCCTGTCCCGATGGGCCCGGTCCGCCCGCGCGGCCGCTCCCGCCGCCCCGATCCGCCCGATCAGAACACGGTCGCGAAGTCGTCCTTCATGCTCACCACCGTCCAGCCGTGCGCCGCCGCCGCCGCGGACGCGTGTTCCGCACCCTCGTCGTAGGCGAACTCGCGCGCGGCGTCGTCGTGGCGGAGCAGGAGCCCGAAGCGGGCGATCTCCAGCATCGGGATGTCGCCGTCGGAGTTGCCGCCGGCGAGGAGCGGCCTGCGGCCCGTGCGGCTCCAGATGTGGACGGGCTTCCCGGGACCGTCGTCGATCGGCTGTTCCACCCCGGCCGTGCGGTAGATGTCGCCGTCGCGGTACTCGAGGGTGGACGCGGAGCCGATGACGTGGTCCCGCGGGAGGCCGTAGACCTGCTCGCTGACGGCCCGGACGAAGTCCCGGCCGCCCCCGGTGCAGATGTAGACGCCGAACCCGTTGGCCTCGAGCAGCCGGATCAGCTCGACCATCGGCCGATACGCGACCTGCGTGTATGGGCGGCCGAGGGTCGGGTGCGCCGCAGACGCGAAGAACCCGCTCACGGCCTCGTCGAAGGCGTCCGCCGTGATGCCGCCGTACGCCTCCGTCACTCCCTTGATGAGCTCCGGCACGTGCGCATAGATGTCCGCGAGCCACGCGCGGTCCTTCTCCACGACCGCCTTGTACGGCTGCTCCTGGGCCCGGCGCGGATCCTCCGCGACCATCGCGGCGAACCGTCGGAACAGGAAGTCCGCCTGGATATAGAGCGGCCGCTCGCACCAGAGGGTCCCATCGTTGTCGAACGTCGCGATGCGCTCGGCGGGCGGCACGAATGCCTCCCCGGGCATCGTCACCGACCGGATGAAGTCCAGGATCGCGGTCTTCGCCGGCCCGTCGGTCCAGCTCGTCAGCGCCGCCGACCCACCCATCCCTGCCTGCTCCTTTGCGTGGCCCGCGCCGCAAGGTCCCACGGACGGCCGGGCCTGCGCCGTCTCATGGCTGACCGCGATCCTCGACGTATCGGACCGCGGCCTCAACGGTCGGGAACACGCGATCGGGACCGGCGATCTCCCGGAAGCCCATGGCGCGGGCGCGCTCGACGACGGGCGCGTGCACACCGGCGAAGACGACCTCGATCCCCCGGCCGGCGAGCTCGCGGAGGAGGCTCCTCATCGCGTCGGCGCTGGTCAGGTCCAGGTCGTCCTGCGCCGCCGCGTCGAAGATGACGGCCCGCGGGGGCGGCGTGGACGCATCGACCATGGCTCGGACCCGGTCCCGGACGGTCAGGGCGTTCGCGTAGTAGAGCGGACCGTCGACGCGGATGATGAGCACGCCCGGCACGGGGACGTCCTCCGGGTGCCGTCCGAGGTCCGAGTACGCGTCGGTGGTGCCGGGCACCCGCCCGAGCGTCGAGACGTGCGGACGGCTGGAGCGATAGGCGACGAACGCGAGCGACGCGAGCAGGCCGATCATCATGCCCTGGAGCACGTCGATCAGGAGGACGCCGAGGAGCGAGAGGACGCCGAACCAGACCTCCGCGGGCGCCTCATGCCGGATCAGCCGGAGCTTGCGCGACGCGATGATGTGCCAGACGGCATGGATGATGAGCGCCGCGAGGACGGCCTCCGGGAGCGTCGTGAAGATCGGCGTGAGGAAGAGGAGGGTGACGACGGTCGCCGCCCACGTGACGAGGTTGGCGACCTGCGACCGCGCGCCGGCGCCCTCCTTGACCGCCGAGGATGACATGCCACCCGCGGCGATCATCCCGCCGAAGAAGCCGCTCGCGACGTTCACGACGGCGTGCGCGTCGAGCTCCTGGTCGGCATCCACCTCGTACCCGTGCCTGTCGGCGAACTCGTGGGCCACCCCGAGCGCCTCGCTGAACGCGACGAGGAGCACGCCGATCGCCGGGAGCACCATCGCGAGGTAGTCCTCGACCGGGACGTCCGGCACGGACGGGAGGGGCAGTCCCTGCGGGAGGGTGCCGACGATCGCCACGCCGTACCGCCCGCTCAGGTCGAGGGCGGCGCTCACGAGGATCGTCGCGAACAGCACGATGAGGCCAGCCGGCATCCTCGCGCTCAGCCTCGGAAGGACGAAGAGGGCGGCGAGGGCCGCCGCCCCGATCGCGAACGTCGCGATGTTCGCCTCCGGCAGCTCGCCGATGATGCCGATGAGCCGCTGGATCGTGTTCCCGTCGGGCTTCGGGACGCCGAAGAGCTTGTTCAGCTGTCCGACGGCGACGTAGATCGCGAGGCCGACGACGAAGCCGTCCATGACCGGCCGCGAAAGGAACTGGGTGATGAACCCGAGCCGAGCGATCCCGGCCACGAGGAAGACGCCGCCTGTGACGAGCACGAACGCGGCGGCGTAGGCCGCGTACGTGCCCGGATCCACCGCGCCCGTCGCGTCGGCCGCCGCGGTCGCGACGAGGGCGGTGGCGACGGACGACGCGAGGAGGGCCGCGGTCGCCGACGTCGGCCCGACCGAGAGGTGGCGCGACGTCCCGAGCACGGCGTAGAGGAGCAGCGACACGACGAGCGTGTAGAGGCCGGCCTGGGGCGGCAGACCCGCGATGCCGGCATACGCCATGGCCTCGGGGACGACGAGCCCCCACAGCGTCAGGCCCGCGATGACATCGAGCGTCAGCCAGGACCTGTCGTACCCGGGCAGCCACGCGAGGATGGGGACATGCCGCCGCAGGCCGGCCGCCCGGGGCGTCGCCCCGGGCGGCACGGGACCGCCGCGGGCGGCACCGCTCATTCGCGCATGAGCATCGCCACCGCCTCGCGCTCCAGGTTGAGGTACGGCTCGCCCTTCACGCTCACGCGCACCTGCCTGATCGTCCCACCCGTGAAGGCGTAGGGGTGGGTGCCCGGGTAGTCGTCGGTGACCGGGGCGCCGCTGTCACGGCCCACGCAGAGCCCCTCACCGCCCAGCGAGTACGTGCCGGGCTGCGTCCGGATGCGGCCCTCGCCCACTTTCCGGTCGCCGTAGTAGAGCGAGAGGATCCCCGTGGCGACGTGCGGCGGGTCCTCCCCGTCCTTCTCGAACGAGGCGGCGAGGATCACGTTCTCCCCGGTGGGCACGTCCTCGGTCGCGTCCACCTTCTGCTCGAACTTCCCGACGAAGCTGTTCACGTAGTGGAGTCGGCCGTCCTTGACGTACAGGGAGTGGCCGCCGAAGCGCGCGCCGTGGGCGAAGAGGACGCCCTCGGCGCCCGGCCCCGGGATGTCCACGAGGGCGCCGATCGTGAACGAGCGGTTCTTCACGTTCACCGCCTGCTCCTCGGGGACGTCGCCGCCGCCAGGGTAGTAGACGTACGTGTCACGCGGGCCGGACAGCTTGGGGCGCGGCGTCAGGGCGATCTCCAAGGTGGTCCGGTCGTCGAGCGGGAAGGCGTCGTTCCGGCCGGCCTCCGCGTACCAGAGGTTGACCATCTCGCGGACCTTGTCCGGCTGCTCGGGCGCCAGGTCGTGCAACTCGGCGCGGTCCTCGTCGACGTGATAGAGCTCCCACGCGTCCGCGTTGAAGTCCCCCCAGCCGCCCAGGGCCGGGTGGCTCGTGACGGCCTTCCAGCCCTCGTGCCAGATCGCGCGCGAGCCGAGCATGGAGTAGAACTGCGTCGTCCGCGTCCCCGCGGCGGAGGCGTCCTCGAAGCTGTACCGCATGCTCACGCCGTCGATCGGGCTCTGCGTGTTGCCCTTGATCGACTCCGGCGCCTCGATGCCCAGGCAGTCCAGGAGGGTCGGCATGATGTCGACCGCGTGGTGGTACTGGCCGCGGATCTCGCCCTTCGCCTTGATGCCCGCCGGCCACGAGAAGATGCACGCGTCGGCCGTCCCGCCGTTGAACTCGTAGCGCTTCCACATCTTGAACGGCGTGTTGAAGGCCATGGCCCAGCCGTTCGGGTAGTGGTTGTACGTCTTCGGCCCGCCGAGCTCGTCGAGCATCGCGAGGTTCGCCTGGAGGTCGTCCGGCATCCCGTTGAGGAAGAGCGACTCGTTCACCGACCCCACGGGGCCGCCCTCGCCACTCGCGCCGTTGTCGGAGACCACGACGACGATCGTGTTCTCCCGCTGGCCCGACTGCTCGAGATAGTCGAGCAGTCGCCCGATGTGGTGGTCGGCGTGGGAGAGGAAGCCCGCGTAGACCTCGGCCATGCGCGCGAAGAGCTTCCTCTCGCCGTCGGAGAGCGAGTCCCACGGCCTGGTGTCGTCGAAGGCGGGGAAGGGCCGGCTGTCCGGGCCGGTGCGGGTGACGCTCGTCCCGATGGGGTTGACCGGCGGCAGCTCCGTGTCGGGCGGCACGAGCCCCATCTGCTTCTGGCGGTCGATGGTCTCGAGGCGCATCGCCTCGTACCCGGCGTCGAAGCGCCCCGCGTACTTCGCGATCCACTCCTTCGGCGCGTGGTGCGGTGCGTGACACGCCCCCGGCGCGTAGTAGAGGAAGAACGGCTTCTGTGGGGCGATCGCCTTCGCGTCCCGGATGAACTCCAGCGCCTTGTCCGTGATGTCCTCGGTGAAGTGGTAGCCCTCCTCGGGCATCTTCGGCTGGTCCACCTGGTGGTTGTCGTAGAAGAGGTCCGGGTACCACTGGTTCGTCTCGGCGCCCAGGAACCCGTACCAGCGCTCGAACCCTCGCCCGCTCGGCCAGTTGCGCCGCGGCGAGGCGAGGTTCATCTCGTCGGCCGGGCACAGGTGCCACTTGCCGACCATGTACGTGTTCCACCCGAGGTCCGCGAGGATCTCGGAGAGCATCCCGTTCGCGGGCGGGATCGTGCCGCTGCCGTTGGGGAACCCGATGGCGCCCTCGGTGATGCACGCCATGCTGTTGCGCGTGTGGTTCCGGCCGGTGAGCAGGCACGCGCGCGTCGGTGAGCAGAGCGCTGTGGTGTGCCACTGCGTGTAGCGGACCCCGTCGGCCGCGATCCGGTCGATGTTCGGCGTCTCGATCGGTCCGCCGTAGCACGACATCGCCGAGAAGCCCACGTCGTCGAGGACGATGTACACGACGTTCGGCGCCCGGTCGGGTGCCTTCGGCGGCTCGAACGGCGCCCAGTCGGGCACCGAGTCGCGGATATCGACGTTGACGACTCCCGTGAAGGGCTCACCCATGCCGCATCCCCTCTCTGCCTCGCGCGCTCGGGCGCGTCGTCCGCGGGCGCTCGCGCGTCACGTCGCCTCGCCGCGGTCGCGGCGGGCGACACGTCCCACTCAGAACAGACCTGCGAGTCCCTTGCCCAGGACCAGCGCCCCGATGGCCAGGAAGAGGACCGCCATGACGGCGTCGTTGTGCTCGGTGAGCCACTCCTTCCAGCCCCCGAGCACCTGCTCCGCCCGCGCTCCCATCACGCCGTAGACCGCCAGTGGTGCGACGATCGAGACGCTCGCCAGCACCACGTAGATCGCGATCGCCGCGGCGTCCTCGGCGGTGGTCAGGCCGGCGGCCGCGATCGTCGTCGCGGCGGCGACGTTCAGGAGCAGGTTCTTCGGGTTCACGCCGCCTAGAAGGGCGGCGAGGCCGAGCGATCTGACGGGGGTCGTCTTGTCGAGCGCGGCCATCCACGTGGGCAGCGTGGGCGCCTCGCCGTGCCGGGGCCGTCGGCGCCATGCGCGGGCGGCGAGCGCGAGCAGGAGAACGCCGAGCACGACCCGGAGGAGCGAGCTCCACGTCGGTGCGGACGACCCGGCCGCGGTGTTCGCGGCGCCGAGCACGGCACCGCCGACGATCGTCACGATCGCGATCGCCCCGGACCATCCCACGAGGAACGCGATGCCGTTCGACCGGGCCCGGGGCGTGATGAGCATGAGGATGATCGCGATGATCGGGACGGGGCTGATCGCGACGCCCACCGCGATGGGCAGGAGCTCGCCCACGATCGGACCCACGGTGACCCCTTCCGCCCGACCGCGGCAGGGCGACGACCCACCGGGACGGCGTCACCCCCCCGAGGTGGACGCGACGAGCGACCCGATGCACCGCCGTGGCCCAGCCGACCGGACCGACGTCACGGTACCGAGGAGCCGGTCCTCGCACGAGTGCCGAACGGACCGGTCTGCCGTCGCGGCCGGGGCGCGACGTCAGCGGGCCACCGGGTCTCCGCGGCCGCCACGACCGGAGGTGCCGGACGCGGCGGCGTGCGCCCGTTCCCCATGGAACGCAGGGCGTCCCCAGCCGAGCGGGATCCAGTAGCCGCCGAACGCTTCGCGCGTCGTCAGCCGGATCTCGGCGACAGAACGCGAGCGGGGAGTGATGATAGCCTACAGGCAACTGTTCCGCTACCATCACGGCATGAAGGACGACGAGACGCTGGACATGCTCGATCGCATCGCCCGCGGGGCGGTCGCGATCACGACGCGCGCGCTGGCTTCCGGCGCGGACGGCATCGACCTCACGTTCCCGCAATGGCGGGTGCTCGTCATCCTGGGCGACGAGCCGGATGGCGTGCGCCTGGGCGAGATCGCACGGCGGGTGGGCGTCACCCTTCCGGCGACGAGTCGGCTGCTCTCGCGACTCTCCCGGCGGGGCGTGGTGTCGTTCGCCACCGACGCGGCCGATAGGCGCGCGACGCGCGCGTCTCTGACCCCGCGCGGACGTGAGGTCCGTGAGGCGATCCTCGCGTACCGTCGCGACGCTCTGCGGGGCGTCGCCGCCGCGATCGCCGTGTCCTCCCACGCCGCCCCGGACACTCCGCTCGGGGACGATGCTGCGGACTGGCTCCTCGACGCGCTCGCGACCGAGTTCGACCGCTTCGCATGACGGGCGGCCTACACCGCCCGTCCGATCCCCTCCGCCACCTTCGCCATCAGCTCCGCCTGCGCGTCCCACGGCAGGGTGGGGAAGTAGCTCCGGGCGACGAACTCCACCGGCATCCCCGCCCGCTCCCGGATCGCCAGGAGCGACTCGACGATCGAGTCGGTCGGCCCGGCGAAGATCGCCCGCCCCTTGAGCAGCTCCTCGGCCGGCGGGGTGGGCGGCGGCGACGGCGGCGGCCCGGTCCGCGTGGCCGACGCCTCCATGTCGGAGTATTTCCAGCTCATCGCCCACAGGGCGTCGCCGTACCGGGCGAGCGCGTCGGCCTCCGTCGGCCCGGGCAGGAGGATCGAGTAGTGGATGACCCGGAAGGTCGCCGGATCGCGCCCGACCTGCGCCAGCTCGTCGCGGACCCAGCCCACGATCTGGAGGAACCGCTCGGTCGGCGCGTTCGCGAAGATCCCGTCCGCGAGTCGCGCGGCCCGACGGATCGCCGGCTCCGCGCTCCCGCCGACGACGACCGGGATGGGGACCGATGGGGCCGGCCGGACCGCGAGCTCGGGCAGTCGGTAGACGTCGCCCTGGTGGCGGAAGGGCTCCCCGCTCCACGCGGCGGGCAGGATCCGGAGGATCTCGTCCATCGCCCGGCCGCGCTGCCGCGCGTCCGCGCCCAGCCCCGCGAACTCGACCTCCGACCAGCCCAGGCCCAGCCCCAGGATCAGCCGCCCATGGCCCAGGAGCTGGACGGTGGCGGCGTCCTCGGCGAGGCGGATCGGGTGGTGGAGCGGCGCGAGGACGACGCCGGTCCCGATGCCGATCCGCTCGGTCGCGGCCGCGATCGCGGCGCTC
>JAKOQS010000061.1 GCA_029778235.1 Chloroflexota bacterium
CCTCCTCGGCTTCGCGGTGGGTCTCGGGGCGGTCTCGATGGCCGCCAACGCGAACTCCACGATCCAGCTCGCGGTCCCCGATGGGCTGCGCGGCCGCGTCATCGGGGTGTACACGACCGTCTTCGTTGGGTCCACGCCCATCGGCGGCCTGCTCACCGGGGCGGTCGCGTCGTCGGTGGGGGTGGCCGCGGCGATCGGGATCGGCGGCGCCATCTCGGCGGTGGCCGGCGTGTGCGGCGCCGTCTGGCTGCGATCGATCCGCGGTCGGGAGCGGGCGCGGGCGGAGGCGGCAGCGGGCGCTGGCGGCGCCTGACGCGCGCGGGTCGGGTGTATAATCAGACCGACAGTCGGTCTATTGTTCGAGGAGACCGTGGCGCGCACCCTGAACCCGACGGCCCACGCGGTCCGGCGCGATGCCTTCCTCGACGCCGCGGAAGTCCTGATCCGCACGAAGGGGTACGAGGAGACGAGCATCCAGGACATCCTGGACGCCACCGAAGCCTCCCGCGGCGCCTTCTACCACTACTTCGACTCGAAGGCGGCCCTGCTGGAGGCCGTGGTGGACCGGATGACCGACGCGGTGCTCGCGGTCGTCGAGCCGATCGCGGTCGACCCGGCGCTCGACGCTCCGGCCAGGCTGCGGGCGCTGCTGCTCACCGGCGGTGCGTGGAAGGCGGAGCGGAGCGATCTCCTCCTCGCGTTCATGCGCTCCTGGTACGCCGCCGAGAACGACCTCGTCCGGCTGCGCGCGTCCCGCGCCGCGCTCGCGCGCCTGACCCCCCTCATCGCGGGGATCGTCCGGGAGGGCAGGGACGAGGGCGCCTTCGACTGCACCTCGCCGGACGACGCCGCCAGCCTGCTCGGGGCGTTGTTCGCCGGCTCCGCCGACATCATGATCCCGCTCTTCCTCGGCTGCCGCGACGGGCGCGTGCCCGTGGCGGACGTCGAGCGCTTCGTCACCGCCTACGAGGAGGCGATGGAGCGGATCCTGGGCATGGCGCCGGGCTCCCTCGTCCTCATCGATCGAACCGCCCTCCACATCTGGCTCGACTGAGCCGCCCAGAGGAGCACCCATGACCGCAGTCATCCAGCTCGAGAAGCTCACGAAGTGGTACGGGAAGAGCCGCGGGGTCATCGACGTCGACCTCGTCGTCGACCAGGGCGAGATCTTCGGGTTCCTCGGGCCGAATGGCGCGGGCAAGACGACGACCATCCGGACGATGCTGGACCTGATCCGCCCGACGAGCGGCCGGGCCCTGGTCTTCGGGATCGAGTCGAGCACCGACCCGGTCGCGATCCACCGACGGGTCGGCTACATCCCGGGCGAGTTCGCCCTCTACGACCGGCTGACCGGCAGGCAGACGCTGGAGTACTTCGCGAACCTGCGGGGCGGCGTGGATCCGGCCTACCAGGCGTCGCTCATCGAGCGCTTCGAGCTGGACCCGAGCCGGCGCTTCCGCGAGTACAGCAAGGGCAACAAGCAGAAGGTCGGCGTGATCATCGCCCTTCAGCATCGGCCGGAGCTGCTCATCCTCGACGAGCCGACATCGGGCCTGGACCCGCTCGTCCAGCAGACGTTCTTCGTCACCCTCCGCGAGACGGTGACCGACGGAGCGACCGTCTTCCTCTCGAGCCACATCCTGTCCGAGGTTGAGAAGACCTGCGACCGGGTGGCGATCATCCGCGAGGGGCGCCTGGCCAAGCTCGACACGGTCGAGGGGCTGCGGGACCTGGCGCATCACCAGGTGGAGCTGCGGTTCGCGGGCGAGGTGCCGGTCGACGCTTTCAGGTCGCTCCCCGGCGTGAGCGAGGTCGTCGCCGAGGACCATGTCCTCCGGATGCGGGTGGCCGGCGCGATCACGCCGGTCGTCCAGGCCGCGGCGCGCTACGAGCTGCTCGACTTCGTCAGTCGCGAGCCGTCACTCGAGGAGACCTTCCTCGCCCAGTACGGCCGCGAGGCCCAGTGAGGCGCATGAGATGACCGCCAATGCGGGGACGCCGCCCCGGCCCGCGGCGACCACCTTCCCCCCGATCCCGCTCCGCCGCAGGCTGTACGGGTTCGGCTCCATCTACGGCAAGACGATCCGCGACTCGCGGCTGGCCTTCATCATCGCCGCCGGCATGCTCGGCGGCCTCGCGCTCGTCATGGGCATGGCAGTGTCGAACATCTTCCCGACGCCCGCCGCGCGGCTCGAGGTGAACGCGCTCTTCGGAAGCGTCCCCGAGTCGATGATGCGGCTGTTCGGCAACGTGGACCTCATCGGCACGGATGTCGGGACGCTGGGCGGGTACGTCACCTTCAAGTACAGCGCGATCTTCGCCCTGGGCGTCGCGATCTGGTCGATCCTGGCCCTGTCGGGGACCCTGGCCGGCGAGGCGCGTCGCGGAAGCCTCGACATCGTCGCGGCGGCGCCGTTCGGCAAGCGGCGCATCGCCCTGGAGAAGCTGCTCGCCCACCTGACCCTGCTCTGGCTGGCGATGGTGGTCCTGACCATCGCCACGACGTTCAGCTCGAACGCCTTCGGCGACGCCTCGCTCGGCGACAGCATCTCGCTGCTCTCCTCCAGCGGCTTCGCCCTCTGGATCGGCCTCCTGGCCATGCTGTTCGGCGGCCTCGCGTTCGCCCTCTCGCCGCTCCTCGGCCGCGCGGGCTCCGCCGGGGTCGCCGGGCTGACGATGGCCGCCCTGTGGATCGCGAACGGCATGAACGTCGGCGGCCCGCTCCTCCTGCTGAGCCCGTTCGACTGGACCTTCGACCACGTCCCGCTCGTCGGCGTCTACGACTGGCCGTCGCTCGCGCTCGTCGGGATCCTCGCTGTCCTCCTCCTGGCGCTCGGCGTCGAGCTGTTCGCGCGCCGCGATCTGGGCGTGACGGTCGGCCTCTCGCTCCCGTCGCTGCCCGCCGCCGTCCTCGGCGTCCGCGGGCCCACGTCGCGCGCGTTCGGCGACCAGCTCCCGCGCGCGCTCTCGTGGGGGATCGGCCTCGGGCTGGTCGGGATCCTCTACGCGTCGCTCGCCGGGTCGCTGGCGGACACGATCAAGGCCTCCTCCGGGCTCCTGGAGGCGTTCGCGCGGCTCTTCCCGAGCGCGGACTTCGCGTCGGTCGGCGGGTGGATGCAGTTCTACGCGGACCTGCTGTTCATCGCCGCAGGCTTCGCGGGCGCGACGCTCGTGTCGAAGTGGGCGTCCGACGAAGGTGACGGCCGCCTGGAGCTCGCCCTCACCACCCCGCTGGCACGCGCACGCTGGGTCATCGCCGGCGGGGTGGCTGCACTCCTCGGCGTCGTCCTGACGACGGTGCTGTTCGCAGGCGGGGTCGGCGTCGGCGCCGCGATCGGTGGGCTCACCGCCGGCGACGCGATCCTCGGGTGCGCCTCGCTCGGCATCTACGCGGCGGCGATCGTGGGGATCGGGTTCGCGGTGGGCGGCCTGTGGCGCACGTCGCTCGCCGCGGAGATCGCCGCGCTGGTGGTCGTGGCCACGTACCTGCTCGACCTCGTGGTCCCCGCCCTGGGCCTTCCCGACGCGATCCACCAGCTCGCCCTGACCGCGCACTTCGGCCAGCCGATGATGGGGCAATGGGACCCGGTCGGCGTGGTGGCGTGCCTCGCGATCGCGGCGGGCGGCATCCTGCTCGGCGCGTGGGGGATGACCCGGCGCGACATCGGCTGACGGGGGCTCGATCCCGGGGGGCCTGCGCGGGACGTGGGCCCCCGGAGCCGGTGCCGCTCGCGCGGCGCATGGGTCCCGCGCTGCCGTGGCTCGCGCGGGCCGGTGCTCGCGGCTCGCGAGTGGCGTCCCGGCGCGACCACCCGCTGCGACTACGGCTCCGGGACGCCGACCTCCGGCTCGGGGGTCGTCGCTGCGCCCGCGCCGGCGCCGCGCCGCCAGGGCACCGAACGGACGTTGACCATCGCGATGCCCGCGACCACGAGGATCGCGCCGGCGACGAAGCCGAGGGTCAGCGGCTCGCCCAGGACCGCGACGCCGAGCGCGACGGCCACGACCTGCATGAGGTAGGTGACGAGTGTCACGCGCGTGGGCGCCCACACGGCGAGCAGGCGGAAGAAGAACAGGTACGCGAGGCCGGAGCCGACGATGCCGAGCCACGCCACGGCGAACAGGGCTTCCGGGACCGCCGGGACGGTGATGCCGCCGTCCACCGCGAACCCGAGCGCGAGGACCATCGGGAGCGCCAGTCCCACCTGGCCGAGCGCGGCGGCCGTCGGGTCCACGCGGCCCCGGACCTGGCGAGCGAAGAAGATGTTCCCGGTGGCGTACGCGACCGAGGAGAGGACGACCGCCCCGATCCCCGCGACCTCGCCGAGGGCCTCGGGCCCGCCGAGGCTGCCGCTCGAGATGACGACGACCCCCACGAAGCCGACGACGAGGCCCGCGAGGCGGATGCCGGTCATCCGGTCGTGGAGGACCAGCACCGAGAGCAGGAGCGTGAAGAACGGCGTCGTCGCGTTCAGGATCGAGGCCAGCCCCGAGTCGATCGACTGCTCCGCCCACGTGATCAGCGCGAACGGGACGACGATGTTGACGACCGAGAGCACCGCCAGGCGTCCGACCAGGCGCGGATCCCGCGGGAGCGGGACTCGCATCGCGAGGATGGCGAGGACGAGGAACGCCGTCCCGAAGACGAGCCGCCACGCGACGAGCGAGAAGACGGGCAGCGTCGCCACGCCGATCTTGATGAACAGGTAGCTGCTGCCCCAGGCGCATGCGAGCAGGACGAACAGGAGGGGCTCGACGCCCGTCTCCCGCCGCTCGTGGGGCAGGGGGGTGGCGGGCTGGCGCATCGTGCGAGTGTGGCATGCCGGCGGGGCGCGGGCCACCCCGTCGGTCAGCGGTCGGCGACGCGCCCGACGTCCGCGGGTCCTCGCGACCGCCGCCGGGCCGTAGACTCCGGGACGTGCGCTGGCTCCGCTCCCTGTACCTCGCGGTCGGCGCGGCGATGGGGAGCTTCTTCCCGTTCCTGGTGGTGATCCTCGCCGGTCGCGGGTTCGATCCGGCGCAGATCGGCATCGCCACCGCGGCCGGCTCCGTCGCCTACACGAGCGCGGTGCCCGCATGGGGGCACGTGGGCGACGTCACGCTCGGCCGGGCCCGCGCGCTCCAGGTGGGCGCGATCGGCGCGGCCGCCGCGGTCTGCCTGTTCGCGCTCCCGCTGCCCATGGTGGTCGCCGTCGTCCTGGTGGTCGTCTTCAACGCGTTCCAGAGCTCCATGCAGCCGCTCGCGGACGCGCTCGCACTCGCGCACGTCCCCGACCGCGGCCGCGACTACGGGCGCGTCCGGCTGCTTGCGTCCCTCGCCTTCGCCGTCACCTCGATCGCGTGCGGCGTGCTCTACGAGCGCGTCGGCTTCTGGGCGACGGCGCCCGTCTTCGCCGCCGCGGCCGCCTGGATGTGCGTCAGCGTGGTCGGGCTGCACGACCGGCCGATCCCCGACCCCGGCCGCCCTCGCGACCCAGGCCCTGCCCGCGGCGAAGCCACGGAACGGCCCCGCGCCCGCCGCCTGCTCGGGACGGCCGGCGAGGCGATGGGCCTCCAGCCCCGGCTCCCGGTCGTGCTCTTCGCGATCGGCCTGATCCAGGTGGGCGTCCTCGCGAGCTTCACGTACCTGCCGCTGCGGATCACCGACCTGGGTGGCGGTCCCGAGCTCGTGGCGCTCGCCGCCGGGGTCAGCGCCCTGGCGGAGGTGCCGGGGATCCTGCTCGCCGGGGTCGTCTCCGCGCGGATCGGCCTCCGCGGGCTGTTCGCCGCGGGCTCCGTCGTGTACGCCGCGTGCATCGCGAGCTGGCTCGTGATCGACGCCCCCCTGGCGATCGTCGCGACGCGTGCCGTCACCGGGGTCGCGTTCGGGGGCATCCTCGTGGCCTCGGCCCTGACGATCGGCTCGCTCCTGCCCCCGCGCCTCCAGGCCACCGGGCAGGCCCTCTACCAGACCGTCGCGTTCGGGCTGGCCGCGATCGTGGCGAACCTGGGCGGCGGCCTCATCTACGGGTCGGTGGGCCCGTGGCTCCTGTTCGTGCTCACGGCGCTCTCGGCCCTCGGTGCGGCCGCCGTCGGCGCCGCGGTCTTCCCCGTTCGTGGTGCCGGCACGGCGCCCGCCGACGGATCGGCGCTTGGCGTCGCGCTCTCGCCGGAGCACGAGGTGCCACTGGGGATGTGACGGCGCCCGGTACCATGGGCGGGAGCGGCACGCCGTCGGCGGCCGCGGACGGACGGGCGCAGGGCCGTCCGCGAGTGACGGCGGGCATGCGTTCCCGGGTCGAGCGAGGAGGCCGGATGCGGCTCTGGGGCGGGCGGTTCGCGGGCGAGAGCGACGAGCGCATGGCGGCGTTCACGCGGTCGGTCGACGTCGATTCCGAGATCGCACTCGACGACATCGACGGCTCCGTCGCCCATGTCCGGGGCCTCCGCCGCGCCGGCCTGGTCTCGGCCGACGACGAGGCGCGCCTGCTTGCGGGCCTGCAGGAGCTGCGGGCTGAGGTCGAGGCGGGGACGCTCACGTGGGACCCGGCCCTGGAGGACGTCCAC
Organism: Chloroflexota bacterium; assembly: GCA_029778235.1. Classification (GTDB taxonomy): domain Bacteria; phylum Chloroflexota; class Limnocylindria; order Limnocylindrales; family CSP1-4; genus CAIYQJ01. The sequence goes on from JAKOQS010000061.1 coordinate 6,547, forward strand.
CTCAACCTGGAGGCGGCCCTTGCCGAGCGGATCGGCCCGGTCGCGGGCCGGCTGCACACCGGTCGCTCGCGCAACGACCAGGTCGCGACCGACCTGCGGCTCTGGCTGCGGCGCTCGACCCGTGCGATCGACACGGCGCTCCTGGCGATGGAGGACGCCCTCGTCGGCCTCGCGGAGCGCCATCCCCGCGCCGCGCTGCCCGGGACGACGCACATCCAGCCCGCCCAGCCGGTGCTGCTGGCCCACCATCTGCTGGCGTACGTCGAGATGCTCGAGCGCGACCGGGGCCGGTTCGCCGACGCCGCGTCACGGGCGGACCGGTCGCCGCTGGGCTCGGGGGCGATCGCCGGCGCGGGCTACCCGCTCGATCGCGACGCGACCGCGCAGGACCTCGGGTTCGCGGGCCCCACGGCGAATTCGATGGACGCCACGAGCGACCGCGACTTCGTGGTCGAATCGATCGCGGCCGCCGCGCTGGCGATGGTCCACCTCTCCCGCCTGGCGGAGGAGGTGACCTGGTGGTCGAACCCGCGGTTCGGGTTCGTCCGTCTCGCCGACGCCTTCTCCACGGGCTCCTCGATGATGCCGAACAAGAAGAACCCCGACCCCGCGGAGCTCGTCCGGGGGCGGACCGGGCGCGTGATCGGGGAGCTTGCCGCGACCCTCACGGTCCTCAAGGGCCTCCCGCTCGCCTACCAGCGCGACCTGCAGGAGGACAAGCCGGCGCTCTTCGACGCCCTCGCGACCCTGCGGGCGTCGCTGGGCGTGATGGCCGGCCTGGTCGCCTCCCTCGACGTGGACGAGCAGCGGATGCGCGCCGCGGCCGGCGAGGGCCACACGACGGCCACGGCGGTGGCGGACGCGATCGTCCGCCGGGGCGTCCCGTTCCGCACGGCGCACCACGTCGTGGGGAGGCTCGTCGCCGAGGCGGAGCGCCGGGCGACGTCGCTCGACGCCCTGCCCGACGCGGCGTTCGTGGGTGCCCTCGGTGCCGACCCCGACCCCGCCGCCACCGCGCTGGCGCTCGAGCCCGGCATCGGCGCCGAGCTGCGGGTCGCCGCCGGGATCGACGCGGCGCTGGCGAGCTGCGACGTGGTCGGGGGGACGGCGCCCGGACGTGTCGCGATCGCGCTCGCCGCGGCGCGGGAGCGGATCGACCGGGAGCTCGCCACCGCACTCGACGGGTAGGCGACGGGCGCCGAGAGGCCAGGGGCCCGCGCCCGCGAACGGCGCGGCGAGCCGCCGGCGTCCCGATCCGTCACCGGAGCGCCACCCGAACGTCCCCGCGTCGCCACGCGCCGGGCATGGACGCGGACGGCCCGCCCTCGTAGCGTCCAGCCACGGTCGGCCGCGTCCCGTCGCACCCCCTGCCCCGGGATCCCGGCCGTCGGGAGGAGGACGACGATGATCGACACCGGCGACACCGCGTGGGTGCTCATGTCGACGGCCCTGGTCATGCTGATGACGCCCGGGCTCGCGCTCTTCTACGGTGGGCTCGTCCGCCAGAAGAACGTGCTGAGCACGATCATGCACAGCTTCTTCCTGCTGGCCCTCGTGACGGTGCTCTGGGTGGTCGTCGGCTACTCGCTCGCGTTCGCCCCGAGCGCAGGCGGGCTCGGGCTGATCGGCGGTCTCGACCACGCGTTCCTCGAGGGTGTCGGCCAGGCTCCCGACGCCGCGTACGCCCCGACGGTCCCGGCGCTCGTCTTCATGGCGTTCCAGATGATGTTCGCGATCATCACGCCCGCGCTCATCTCCGGCGCGTTCGCAGAGCGCAAGCGCTTCGCGTCGTTCGTCGTCTTCGCCGTCCTCTGGTCGGTGTTCGTCTACTCGCCTCTCGCCCACTGGGTGTGGGGGGTCGGCGGCTGGATGCGCGAGATGGGCGCGCTCGACTTCGCCGGCGGGACCGTCGTCCACATCAGCTCGGGCGTCGCGGCGCTGGTGGCGGCTCTCGTCCTCGGCAAGCGGATCCGGAGCGAGTCCGAGCGCTTCGAGCCTCACGACGTGACGATGACCGTGCTCGGCGCGGGACTCCTTTGGTTCGGCTGGTTCGGCTTCAACGGCGGGAGCGCGCTCGGCGCGAACGGCCTCGCCGCGCAGGCCTTCGTCGTGACCACGGTGGCCGCCGCGATGGCCTGCCTCACGTGGGTGACCGTCGCCTGGTTCCACAAGGGCCACGCGTCCGTCATCGGGGCGGCATCCGGCGCGGTCGCCGGCCTCGTGGCGATCACCCCGGCGTCCGGCTTCGTCACGGTCTCCGCCGCTCTCGCGATCGGTCTCGGCGCGGGCGTGGTCTGCTATGGGGCGATCCTGCTGCGCGAGCGGCTCCAGGTGGACGACGCGCTGGATGTCTGGGCCGTCCACGGGGTGGGCGGGACGTGGGGCGCGATCGCGACCGGCCTGTTCGCCACGACGGCGGTCAACGCCGCGGGCCGGAACGGCCTCCTCTACGGGAACCCGCAGCAGGTCGTGATCCAGCTCGTCGCCGTCGCGGCGACGTGGGCCTTCAGTGCCGGCGCGACGTTCCTGATCCTCAAGGCGATCGACGTCGTCATCGGGCTGCGGGTCCGCCACGAGGACGAGGTGCTCGGCCTGGACCTGACGCAGCACGGCGAGGTCGCGTACCAGCAGGGCAGGGCGTAGGCCCCATGGCCGTCAGTCCGCGACGATCGCGTCCTCGGCCAGCCGGTAGCCGACCCCGCGCACGGAGACCGGCGCGGGGCCGCCGGCCTCGACGAGCTTGGCCCGGAGCCGCGCGAGATGCGGCTTGAGCCACTGCGGGTCCGGGTCGGGGACGCCCGGCCAGCCGGTCGCGAGGAGCCGTGCATGCGGCACGACCCGTCCGCCGGCGGCCACGAGGGTGGCGAGCAGCAGGAACTCGGTCTTGGTGAGGACGACGGGCCTCCCGTCCACGGTGGCCTCGTGGAGCCCGGGGTCGAGCGCCAGCGTCCCCACGCGGATCGGCGCCTCGGGGAGCCCCCGGGCGGCGCCCTCGCCGCGGCGCATCACCGCCCGGATGCGCGCGAGGAGCTCCTGCCGGCCGAAGGGCTTGGTGACGTAGTCGTCCGCCCCGATGTCCAGCGCCTCGACCTTGGCGAGCTCGTCCGTCTCGCCGGTGAGGACGATCACCGGGACACGACTGCTGCGCCGGATCCGGCGCAGCACCTCGACGCCGTCGATCCCCGGCATCGCGAGGTCGAGCAGCACGAGATCGGGCCCCTCCGCCGTGAAGCGTTCGAGGGCGGCCTCCCCGTCGTACGCCGTGATCACCCGGTGCCCCGCGCTGCCCACGAGCGCCGTGATCGCCCCGACCATGGCGGGCTCGTCGTCCACGACCAGGATCCGCAGCGGCGCGGGCGCCGCACCGTCGCCCGCGTCCGGCGGGAGCGGCGGACGGCCCGTCACCGCGCGCTCTCCGCCGCAGGCAGGGCCACGATGAACCGGCTGCCGCCGTACCCGTTGGCCTCGATCCAGACGCGACCGCCCATCGCGTCCATCAGCCGGCGGGCGGCGTAGAGCCCGATGCCCGACCCGGGACGGCCACCTGCGCGCACCCGGACGTAGGCGTCGAAGACGTGCTCCCACTCCTCCGCGGGGATGCCCGGCCCGTCGTCGGTCACGTACACCTGCACCTCACCTCCCAGGCGCCATGCTCCCACGCTGACGCCCCATCCCGCAGGAGCGTACTTCGCCTCGTTCTCGAGGAGGTGCTCGAGCACCTGCCGGAAGCGCGCCTCGTCGCCGACCGCCGCGAGCGGCGCGTCGCCGTGTTCCCAGCGGAGCCGATGGGCCCGCAGGAGGGGCGCCAGGAGGTCGATCGTCTCGGTCGCCGCACGCGCGACGTCGAACGGCGCTCGCTCCAGGCCGACGAGGCCCTCGCCGCGCACCGACGCGAGGATCGAGTCCACCAGGCGGTCCAGCCGGGTGACCTGCTCGATCGCGGCGGCGTGCCACTCCTCGATCGTCGCGCGAGGCGAGACGTCGCCGGCGCCCGTGCCCGCCTCGGCCAGCAGGTCGAGATACGCGCGCACCACCGAGAGCGGCGTCCGGAGCTCATGGGTCACCACGCCAAGCAGCTCCGCACGTGCAGCGTCGAGGGCCGTCAGCGTCTCGAGCTGGGTCTCGGCCTCGCGCTGCAGTCGGCCCTTCTCCACGATTCCCGCGAGGAGGGCGGCGATCGTGGTCACCAGCTCCACGTCGTGCTCGTCGAAGCGCCGCGTCTCGCGCGTCTGGAGGTTGAGCACGCCCACCACGCGGTCGTTCCACGTGAGGGGGACCGACAGCATGGAGGTGAGGCCCTGGAGGTCGTATCCGCGGACCCACTTGAACCGCGGCTCCAGGCGGACGTCGGGGACCTCGATCGGGCGGCGCGCCATGGCCGCGGCGCCCGTGACGCCCTCGCCGAGCGCGAGGCTCACCCTGCCCACGTGGAACGGGTCCATCCCGTTGGTCGCCGCCAGGGTCAGCCGCCCCGTGGTCGGGTCGAGGAGGTAGAACGAGACGCCTTCGACCGCGAGTGCGACGGCGGTGCGCTCGATGATCGTGTTCATCAGCTCGTCCCAGTCCCGCGCGAGGGTCGCGAGCCGCGCGAGGTCGTGCACGAGCTCGAGATCGCGGACCCGGCGGGCCGCGTCGGCCGAGGAGGCCCTCGCGCGCCCGGCACGGCGCGTGTCGCCCGACGCGGACGCCCTTGCCCGGCCAGTGCGAGCGCGTCCCGAGCCGCGTGCGCCCGCGTCCCCGGGCCCGGGTCCCCGATCGTCGGTCATCGGCCTCTCTCGCGGGCCCCGTCAGGCCCGGTCGGGGACGGCAGCGTCGGGCCCGTCCGGCTCGACGACGCCCTGCAGCGTCCGGAACCGCCCGAGCCATCGTTCGAGGCGCGCCTCGTCGCGGAAGAGCACGAGGAGCGTGTTGTCGCCCGCGAGCGTCCCCTCCTGCTCGTCGAGGTCGGACTGGTCGATCGCCTGCGCGATCACCGCCGCCGTGCCGGGCAGCGCCGTGAGCACGAGCGTGAGGCCGCTGCGGCCGATGCGGATGGGGATGTCCGCGAGGATCCGCCGCAGGCGGTCGTCGCGGGGCGTGGCCGGGAGGCCCGCTGTCGTGACGTAGACGTGGCGCCCATCGCGGGCGACCTTGGCGAGTCCGAGCTCGGAGATGTCGCGGCTGACGGTCGCCTGCGTCGCGACGATGCCGCGCCCACGCAGCAGCTCGACCAGCTCGTCCTGACTGCCGATCGGGTTCGCCGCGACGAGCTCGAGGATCGCGCGCTGGCGAGCCTGCTTGGACGCCGGCGGCCGTGCCGCGAGGTCGGTCGCCATCTCAGCCGACCGCCCCGCGGCGCACGTGCGTGCCGAACGACGGGTCCGCGATCGCCCGGGAGACGGCTCCGTCCGCAGCGCCGTCCGCGATGACCGCCTCCGTCCCGTGCACCGTCAGGGCCGCGAGCGCCGCCCGGACCTTGGGGATCATCCCGCCGGAGATCACGCCGCGGGCGATGAGCCCCTCGGCCTCCGCGGCCGTGATCTCGCGGATCCGCGTCCCGTCCGCGCCGCGGATGCCGTCCACGTCCGTCATGAAGACCGTCTGCCGGGCGCCGAGCCCCGCCGCGATCCCCGCGGTCGCGTCGTCGGCGTTGACGTTGCACACGACGCCCCGCTCGTCGCGCGCGAGCGGCGCGACCACCGGGACCCGGCCCGCGACGAGGAGCGAGTCGAGCAGGTCCCGCTGCAGGCCGACGACCCGCGCCACCAGGCCCATCCCCGCGACCCGCTCGGCCACGAGCATCCCGCCGTCCACCCCAGACAGCCCGACGGCATCCACGCCGAGGTCCTGCAGGCCGGCGACGAGCTCGCTGTTCACGACGCCGCGGAGGACGGCCGTCGCAACCTCGATCGCGGCGGGATCGGTGACGCGGAGCCCGCCCTCGAACCTGGTGGGGACCCCGAGCCGGTCCAGCCATTCCGTGATCCGCCTGCCGCCGCCGTGCACGAGCACGACCGGGCGCCGGCGGGAGACGTCCGCGACGTCGCCGAGGACACTGCGCTGCTCGGCGATGGTCGTGCCGCCCAGCTTGACGACGACGACCTCGCTCATCGCCCCCTCACGTGGAGTACGCGCTGTTCTCGACCACGTACGTCTCCGTGAGGTCGCACCCGAACGCCTCGCCGTGCCCCGTGTTCAGGCCGAGGTCCACCCGGATCAGGACCTCGGGGGCATCCATCGCGGCCCGGAGCGCCTCTGCGGCGAACGCCAGGGGGACGCCCGCGAACACGTCGGTCCCCGCGATCGCGATCCGCACCCGCTCTGGCACGATCCGCACCGGGGCACCGGCACGGTCGCGCGCGACAGCCGACTCCACCCCCGCGGCCTCGAGCACGGCAGCGTCGGTGAGCCTCGCGGCACCGAGCGCCGCGGCGATCCGGCCCCAGTTGGGATCCCGGCCGTGCACCGCCGCCTTCACGAGGCTGCTCGCGACCACCGCCCGTGCCGCGGCACGGGCATCCGCGTCGTCGGCGGCGCCGGTCACCTGGCACACGAGGAGCGTGGTGGCACCCTCGCCGTCCGCCGCCTGCTGCCGCGCCAGGTCGCGCGCGACCGCCTCGATCGCCGCCTCCAGCAGGCGCTCCTGTGGAGAGCCCGACTCCGGATCGGCTGCGCCCGATGCCCCCGACGCGAGGAGGAACACCGTGTCGTTCGTGCTCGTGTCGCCGTCCACCGTGAGCTGGTCCCACGTGCGCGCGGCCACGCGTCGGAGGATGGCGTGGAGCGCCGCCGGCTCGGCGGCGGCGTCGGTGAGGATCACCGCGAGCATGGTCGCCATGCGCGGGTGGATCATCCCGACGCCCTTCGCGATCCCCGCCACCGTGACATCCGCCGGTGCGCCGTCGGCCCGCGGAAGGGAGATCCGCGCGGCCGCCCACTTCGGCCGCAGGTCGGTCGTCATCAGCGCCCGTGCCGCGTCCTGCATCCCCACGGGTCCGGCCTCGACACGGTCGGCGAGGCCGGAGACGCCGGCGATCACCACCGGGACGGGCAGCCGCGTGCCGATCAGGCCCGTCGAGAGCGCCAGGACGTGCGCGGGTTCGCACCCGACCGTGCGCGCGACCGCCTCACAGATCGCCGCCTGGTCCACGTCGCCCGACGGCCCGGTGGCCGCATTGGCAGAGCCGGAGGTCGAGACGATGGCGCGCGCCACGCCGTACCCGCCTCCGCCAGAGGGCATCGAGGCGGCGAGGTTCGCGCGCGAGCGCCGCACGGGCGCTGCCGCGAACGCATTCGTCGTGAAGACCGCCGCCGCGGCCGCCGGCCGCCCGGTGGCGAGGACGAGGGCGAGGTCCGGCTTGCCCGAACGCTTGATGCCCACGGCGGCGCCGCCCGCACGGAAGCCTCCCGGCATCGCCGGCTCGCGGACGACGGCCGGCAGGCTGGACGGCACCGGGCCCAGCGGGTCCAGGGGGAGCGGCTGGGCCGCTGTGGCCGCAGCCGCGGCCAGGAGGTCGTCGCTCACGGGACGAGCGGCAGGCGTCCGAGGCCGGCCGTCTCCGGCAGCCCGAACAGCACGTTGAACGCCTGCACGGCCTGTCCCGCGGCGCCCTTGACAAGGTTGTCGATCACCCCGATCGCGAGGACCCGGCCGGTCCGGTCGTCCACCCGGGCGAAGACGCGGCAGGTGTTGCTGCCCAGGACGTGCTTCGTCGCCGGGGCGGTGGGGACGACCTGCACGAACGGCTCGTCCACGTAGGCTGCCGCATAGAGCGCGTCCACCTCGGCCTGCGTCACCGGGCGGGTGGGCCGGACGTGGCAGGCGGATAGGATGCCGCGCGTCATCGGGATGAGATGGGGAAGGAAGTCGACGCCGACGGCGCCCGGGTTCGACGGCCCGTCGGTCCCGGTCGCGCCCGCGAGCGCCTGAAGCTCCTGCTCGATCTCGGCCGTGTGGCGATGCCCGGCGATCCCGTAGGCGCGCACGCTCTCGTTGACCTCGCCGAACATGAGCTCCGCCTTCGTCTCGCGGCCGGCGCCGGAGACGCCGCTCTTGGCGTCCACCACGAGGTCTCCGACGAGGCCGGCCCGCGCCAGCGGCGCGAGCGCGAGGATCGTCGCCGTCGGATAGCAGCCCGGGGCGCCGACGATCGCGGGGGAGGTCCCACGGAGCGCGACGATCTCGTCGCGATGGAGCTCCGGCAGCCCGTACACCGCGCCCGAGAGGAGCTCCGGGTGCGGGTGCTCGAAGCCGTACCAGCGGGGGTAGTCGGCCGCGTCCCGCAGGCGGAAGTCGGGGCCCAGGTCCACGACCGCGCGGCCGCCGTCGAGCAGGTCGGGGACGATCTCCGCGGCGGCCGAGTGGGGGAGCGCGAGGAAGACCGCGTCCGACGCGGGGACATCGGCGTCCACGACGTAGTCGGTCGTGTCCAGGTGGACGTGTGTGACCCCGACCGGCTCCTGCGCGCGCCCGCGTGCCGTCAGCCCGACGATCTCCACGTCTGGGTGGTCGTGCAGGATCCGCACGAGCTCGGCGCCGACGTAGCCGGTGGCGCCGACGATCGCGACGCGGACCGGGCGGGAGCCGCGCGCGACGGCGCGGGAAGGAGCGACGGTGCGGCGATCCGGCCCGCCCGCCCCGCTCCCTGCTGCGCTCACCGGCGCCTGGGGCCCCTCGCCGGGGGCCGCAGGGAGGTTCGGGTCGGATCGTGCTGGGTCGCCGCCATCGCTCGCATGACTATACACGATTGATGAATAGTCATGCAAGCCCCTTCTGCTGCCGTCGTCCACGCCATGGTGGCGCGCCCCGCATCATCAGGCGTCGGCCGAGAGGAACTGCTCCCGGTACAGCTGCGCGTACAGCCCGTCGAGGGCGAGGAGCTCGTCGTGCGTCCCGCGCTCGACGATGCGGCCCCGCTCGTAGACGAGGATCCGGTCGGCCTTGAGGATCGTCGAGAGCCGGTGGGCGATGGCCACGGTCGTCCGGCCCGCGGTGAGCGATTCGAGCGCCGCCTGGATCAGTCGCTCGCTCACGGTGTCCAGCGCGCTCGTCGCCTCGTCGAGGATGAGGATCCGTGGGTCCTTGAGGAGGACGCGCGCGATCGCGATGCGCTGCTTCTCGCCCCCGGAGAGCTTGTAGCCGCGCTCGCCGACCATCGTGTCGTACGCCTCGGGCAGCTCGAGGATGCGGTCGTGGATCGCCGCGGCGCGTGCGGCCGTCTCGAGGTCGGCCTGGGACGCGTCCGGGCGCGCGTACAGGAGGTTCTCCCGCACCGTCGCGTGGAACAGGTACGTCTCCTGCGTCACGAACCCGATGGTCCGGCCGAGCGACTCCAGGGTGATCCCGCGGATGTCGACGCCGTCGATCTCGACCGCCCCGTCGCTCACGTCGTACAGGCGCGGGATCAGGTAGGTGGTGGTGGTCTTGCCCGAGCCGGACGGTCCCACCAGGGCGACGAGCTCGCCCGGCGCCGCCTCGAAGTCGATGCCGCGGAGCGCGAATCGCTCGGCCGGCACGCCCGGGGCGCTCGCGCCGTCGTCTGCCGATCCCTCGCGCGCGGCGTCGGTCGCGGCAGAAGGCGCGTCGCCCGGTGCAGCCGGGCCGACGCCGGCACCCTCCGGCCCGAGTCCCGCCTCTGCCTGCACCTCGAGCGCGGTCCCGATCAGGGCTGCCGCCTCTGACGGGGCGCCCTCGACCGCCTGACCGTCGCCGACCATCGCGGTCCCGACGGCCTCCTCCTCCGCGCGGGCCTCCTCCACGGCCGCGAGCGCTGCGTCCTCGACGCCGGCGCCGCCTGGTCCGGTGCCCCGGCCGTCGGGCTCCGGCGACGGCGCCGACGGGACGGGCGTCGCCGGGTAGCTGAACGAGACGTCCCGGAAGCGAAGGCTGCCCCGCACCCCTCGAGGGTCGAGCGAGACGGCATCGGGCGCGTCCACGATCTCCGGGTCGAGGTCCAGGTACTCGAAGATCCGGTCGAAGAGCGCCAGCGCGCCGGCGAACTCGACCTGGACGGAGAGCAGCTGGCCGAGGGGGAAGAACAGGCGGCTCTGGAGCGTCGTGAACGCGACGATGTCGCCGATGGTCGGCGCGTTGGCCGGGTCGTTGATCGCGAGATAGCCGGCCAGCCAGTAGACGAGTGCCGGGGTGATCGAGAAGACCGTCCCGATGATCATGAAGAACCAGCGGCCGACCATGGCCTGGCGGATCTGGAGGCCCGCGAGGTTCCGGTTGAGGGCGCGGAACCGCTCGGTGGAGGCACCCTGCTGGCCGAACGTCTTCGCGAGGAGGATCCCGCTCACGCTGAGCGTCTCCTCCGTCACCGCGGAGATGTCGGCGAGCGAGCGCTGCGTCTCGGCACTGACCGCCCGGCGGATCTTCCCGACGCGGTACGTGAGGTACAGGAAGAACGGCGTGATACCCAGGGACAGCAGCGTCAACCGCCAGTCCACGAGGATCATGGCGATGACGGTGCTGACCGAGACGGCGATGTTGCTGGTGATGCTCGCTGCCGTGTCCGTCACCACGGCCTGCACGCCGCCGACGTCGTTGGCGAGGCGGCTCTGGATCTCGCCCGTGCGGGTCTCCGTGAAGAACCGGAGTGGCATGCGCTGCAGGTGCGCGTAGAGCGCGTTGCGCAGGTCCTGCATCACGTTCTGGCCGATGACGTTGTTCACGTACGCCTGGCCGACGCCGATGAGGCCGCTGATGATCGGAACGACGATCATCAGCCCCACGAACAGGTTGAGCAGGAACCAGTCCTGCTCCGGGATGGCGATGTCGATGAGCGCCTTGAGCAGGAGCGGGTTGATGAGGCCCAGGAGGCTCGTGACGAGGATCGCCACGAGGACGACGAGCACCTCTCGCCGGTACGGCCGGAAGAACCCGACGATCCGCCGGGCGGTCGCCCAGCGACGCTCACGCGGCACGGGCGGGGCCGATGCGTCCGGGCCCGCGAGCCGGGCGACCCTGCGCCCCGTCACCGGGTGCCGGGCACGTCCGGGCGTCGTGCCGAGGCGATGAGCGTGGACCGCCGCGAGGGCAGCCCGCGGGTGAGCGCGTCGCCCGTGACGCCGAGGGCGAAGGTGGGCCACGTGCGCGCCCACGCGCGCGCCAGATGGCCGACCGAGCTGACCCGTACGTCGACCCACCCGGCGTCGCGCAGCCCCGCCGTGAGCGCACGTCGCGTGTTGCAGGCCCCCACGAGCGGGTGAGCGTCCTCCGGCCGCTCCTTCACCACGCCCTGCAGGCGGGCACGCAGATCGAGCGGGAGGTCCAGGTAGGCCGCGACGAAGGGGTGGCGGCGGTTGACGGTCGTCGCGACGAGCGCCCCGCCCGGCCGCGTCCAGGTCCGCAGGTTCGCGAAGGCCCGCGCCGGCTCGGTCAGGTGCTCCACCGTGAAGCTCATGAGCACCACGTCGAACGTCTCTGGGGCGAACGTGTCCGGGTCGGTGCACAGGTCGGCGATGACGAAGCGATCGAGGTGGCCGACGCTGCCGGGGGGCTGGCCGTGGATGTCCATGCCCACGATCTCGCCGATCCGGGACCGGAACTGCCGGAGTGCCGAGACACGTCCGCACCCGGCGTCCAGCACCGTCGTCCTGCGACCCTCCGCGAGGGCGCGCACGGACGCGTCGCCGACGGCCGCCTCCAGGAGCAGGTTCACGACCTCGCCGGCGGACGGGCGGATCCCGAGACGCGGCAGCAGGTCGAGCCGCGCCGCCCGCGTGGTGCCTCCCGATCGCGCTGCCGCGGCCATCGGTCGCGCCCTCAGCCCGCGGCCGCCGGGGCGCTGGGAGCAAGGGGGGCGGGACCCGCTGCCGTCGTCGTGGCCTCGACGGGCTCCGCGTCGCCCTGGGCCTCGAGCCACCGCTCGGCGTCGATGGCGGCCCGGGCGCCCTCGCCCGCGGCCGTCACCGCCTGCCGGTAGTGCGGGTCGTCGACGTCGCCCGCCACGAAGACCCCGGGGATCCCCGCGCCAGAGTGCTCGTGGGCCCTGAGGTAGCCCTTCTCGTCCACGTCCAGCCAGCCGCGGAAGACCTCCGTGTTGGGACGATGGCCGATCGCGACGAAGACGCCGTCGACGGCGACGTCACGCTCCTCGCCGCTCCGCGAGTCGCGGAGCCGGATGCCCTCGACCTTCTCGCCGCCGAGGACGGCGGCGACCTGCGAGTTCCACTCGACCGTGATCTTCGGGTCCCGGAGAGCCCGGTCCTGCATGATCCGGCTCCCCCGGAACTCGTCGCGCCGGACGATCATCCGGACGGTCCGGGCGAACCGGGTGAGGTAGAGCGCCTCCTCGAGAGCCGTGTCACCGCCGCCGATCACGGCGATGTCCTGGTCGCGGAAGAAGAAGCCGTCGCAGGTGGCGCAGGCGGAGACCCCGCGGCCGCGAAGGCGCGTCTCGCTCTCCAGGCCCAGCCAGAGGGCGGATGCGCCCGTCGCCACGATGACCGCCCGCGCGCGGTACTCGACCCCGTCGGCCCAGAGGCGGAAGGGCCTGTCGGTGAGGTCCACGCGGTCCACGGCGACGTCGAGCACGCGGCTGCCGAAGCGCTCGGCCTGGGCGCGGAACCGCGCCATCAGCTCCGGGCCCTGGATCCCGTCGGGGAACCCGGGGTAGTTCTCCACGTCGCTGGTCAGCATCAGCTGGCCGCCCGGCTCGTGTCCCGCGAGCACGATCGGCTCCAGGCCGGCGCGCGCGGCGTAGATGGCGGCCGTCAGTCCCGCCGGGCCGGAGCCGACGATCACGAGCGTCGCATCGACGCTCGCACCGGCGCCTGCCGTCCGCACCACGGCCGACTCGGCCGCCTGGGCCGTCATCCCGCTGAAGTCGATCGCGAAGCCGCCGAACCCGCCGAGGCCGCCGCCCATCTTCTCTTCCGTCATCCGCCTCCGCCTCTGCTCCGGCCCGCTGGCCCTCCGCGACCGTCCCCCGACTGTACCACGGGCGTGGATACTCCCCTGGAGTATGGGACCGTGCCCGGCGCGGGGCTCGGAGCACCCGCGCCCGGCGCCCGGTTCAGAGCGCCCGTGCGGCGGGGATGATCCGCGTCCCGACGAGGTCGATCCACTGCTCCACGCCCCGCGAGGGGACGCCCAGGATCACGTGCTGCACGCCCGACTCCGCGAGCGCCGCGAGGTCGGCGACGAAGGCGTCGGGCTCGCGCTGGCCGTCGAGGACCTCCTGGCTCAGCCTGCCTGACTGGAGGTTGGTCCGTTCGATCTCGGCATAGGGCCGCCCCACGGCGTCGCAGTGCTCGCGCAGCACCGCGTACTTGTGCGCGACCTGCGCCGGTCCGCCGAAGACGTTGCACGCATCGGCGTACTTCGCGACCAGCAGGAGCGTCTTCCGCTCGCCGCCGCCGCCCACCATGATCGGGGGTCGGGGCCGGCTGATCGCCTGGGGGACGTTGAGCAGTCGCCCGGCCCGGACGTGGACTCCCTCGAAGGACGCCTCGGTCCCGCGCGGCCCGGACCACATCCCGTGCGCGATCCGCAGCGTCTCCTCGAGCATATCGAAGCGCTCCGCGAGCGGCGGGAAATCGAACCCCAGGGCGAGCGACTCCTCCTCGTTCCACGCGGCGCCGATCCCCAGCGAGCCCCGACCGCCCGAGAGCACGTCGAGCGTGGTCGCCGCCTTCACCCACAGCCCCGGGGCGCGGTAGTGGACCCCGCCGACGAGCAGGCCCAGCCGGGCGCGCCGGGTCGCCGCGGCCAGGAACCCGAGGGTCGTCCACCCCTCGAGCATCGGGTCCTCGGCCGGACCCAGGCCGCGGATCTGGAAGAAGTGGTCCATCACCCAGATCGAGTCGAAGCCCGCGTCGTCCGCGAGGCGCGCGTACCGCGCCAGCGCCGGCCCGATCCCGTCGGTCGCATCGGGCCAGTCGAACCTGTTGATCTGGAGGCCGATCCTCACGGTGGTCCCTCGCGGTCTCTCGCCGCCGGCGGCGATCCGGCGATGCCAGGGCGGGTCACGGGAACAGGTCGAAGCGGGCCGGCATGACGACGTCTGCGATCGAGGCCTCGGCTCGCACGGGCCGAGCTCCCCGGACGATCGCCGCCGGCCGGCCGGCGGACTTGCCGAGGGCGAGCTCGGCCGCCGACGCGATCTCGTCGGCGACGGCGCGGCTCGTCGATCGCATCACGCGGCCGTCGGCGTCGGGGACGCCGCGCAGGTCCTCGACCGGCGACAGCCCGCTCACCCCGATCGCGACGTCCACGATCCCCCAGCGCCACGGGCGCCCGAAGCTGTCGGAGACGATGACCGGCACGTCCAGGCCGTGTGCGTCCCGGACGGCCGCGCGGATGCGAGCGGCCGACGCGTCGGGGTCACGCGGCAGGAGGGTGACCAGGTCGCCGCTCCGCGGGCCCACGTTCGACGCGTCCACGCCGCTGTTGGCGAGGACGAACCCATGGTGCGTCTCCGTGACGATCACCCCGCGCTCCATGCGGACCACGCGGACCGCCTCGCGAAGGACGACCTCGACCTGGCGGGGATCGCGGTCCCAGCGCTCCCCGAACGCCACCGCCTCCGGGCGCGGCTCGACCGTCCGCAGGTCCACCACGGCGCCCTCTGCCTTGGAGACGACCTTCTGGGTCACCACCAGGACGTCGTCGGTTCGGAGCGGCAGGACGCCGGGCGTCGCCGCGATGGCTCGCACGACGAGCATGCCGAGGTCGACGCCCGGGACGACCTCACCGATCCCGCGGAGGGCCGTGATCTCGACGCGCCCGCCACCCGCCTCGGCCTCCCCCGGGGCATCCGAGCCCGGGGCAGGGTGGGGGAGCGTCCCGGCTGGCATCCCGGCCGGCTCCGATCCCGCGCCCTCGGCGCGGCCGCGTGCGTCGGCCGATCCCGCGCCCTCGGCGCGGCCGCGTGCGTCGGCCGATCCTGCGCCCGGCGCGCCCGCCCGGCGCCCGGCCCCGTCCAGGTCGTCGCGGCTCATGCGTCGGCCGCTCCGCCGGCGCGCGCGCCGGCCGCGTCCGCGACTGCCTCGATCTCGGGCGCGGCCGCGAGATCCTCCGGCGTGTCGAGGTCAAGCGCGAGCGCCGATTCCACGTCGACGCACGCGGCCCCGGCGGTCCGGGCTGCTGCCGCATGGCGGCCGTGGCTGCCGGGCCCGAACGCGAACTCGATGGCGCGCGGCGGCGACACGAGGAGCGCGTTGGTCCCCTCGCCGGCGCGGTCCGGCACGATCGCCACGAGCGCCCGGCCCGGCTCGCACGCAGCGCGCGCGGCGGCCACGACCTCCGCGACCGCCGCCGCGGAGATCCGCGCCAGGTCGGTCGGGACGACCAGGACGGCCGTTGCGCCCTCCACGATCGCCCGTTCACGCGCCGTCCGCAGGTCCGCGATCAGGTCGTGTCCGCCAGCCGGCAGGGGCAGCGCGCCCGCGGCGACGGCCGCTGCGAGCGCGGCGGGGTCGTCGCTCGCCACGACGATCTCCGTGACGGCGCCGGCTGCCCGAGCCTCGACGAGCGCCCGCAGCGTGCGCTCGGTGAGCCCGGCCGCGAGCGCGGCGCGCTCCTCCGGGTCGAGCGCCAGCGCGAGGCGCGTCTTCGCGCGCTCCAGGGTGCGCACGGGCACGAGCGCGACGATGCGCGAGAGGTCGGCCGCGGGGAGCGGCGGAGGTGCGGTCTCCATCGGCGCGATGGTACCGGGGCGGCGCGGCCGCCGGCCGTCAGCCCCCGTCGAGGGCGGCGAGCGTCTCGCGCGCCACGCGGGCGCGCGCGGCCGCGTCGCCCATGATCGTGTCGGTCACGAGCGCGCGCATCCCGAGCGACGCCACCTTGCCGGCGAGGTCCGCGTCCACCGCGTCGAGGACGAAGACGTCCACGAGGCCGGCGTACAGCCGTGCGACGCCCACCGCGCTCACCTCGTGACCCAGGCTCGCGAGCATCCGGTCCGCGGGGCCCTTGAGGGCCTTGCCGCCCACGATGGGCGAGACCGCGGCCACCGGTACGCCTCGTGCGCGTGCCGCGCGCAGCGCGTCGCGGAGCGGCCGCACGGCCAGGATCGGCCCGATGCTGACGATCGGGTTCGAGGGGCAGATGACGACCATGCTCGCCGCCTCGAGCGCCAGCAGGACCTCCGGGGTCGGCTCTGCGGTGTCCGCGCCGTCGAAGCTCACGGCCCGCACGTCGGGTGCCTGGCGCAGCCGGACGAAGTAGTCCTGGAAGTCGAGCCAGCCATCGTCCGACAGCACGCGCGTCCGGACCGGGCTGTCCGCCATCGGCAGGATGCGCGTGGGCACCCCGAGCGCCCGCTGGATCTCCAGCGACACCTCCGTGAGCCGCGCACCGGCACGCAGGCGGGCGGTCCGCGCGATGTGCGTGGCCATGTCCCGGTCGCCCAGCCGGAACCAGGTCTCCTCCCCGAGGACCGCGAGGCGTTCCATCACGGCGAATGTCTCGCCGGCGATCCCCCAGCCCTGCGCCGGATCGGCGATCCCCGCGAGGGTGTACAGGACCGTGTCATGGTCCGGGCACACCAGCAGGCCGTGCCGCTCGGTGTCGTCAGCGGTGTTGACGACCACGACGAGGTCCCCGGCCGGGAGCGCGGCCTGGAGGCCCTCCGCCAGCCGGGCACCGCCGACGCCGCCCGCGAGCGCGACGACCGTCATCGGACGGGCTCGCGCGGCGTGGCGTCCGGCCCCGCGGCCGCTTCCGCAGGGACACCGCCGTCCTGCGTCTCCGTGGGCCGGAGCACGAAGACGTCAGTCCAGCTCGCGTCGCGGAAGTTGCGCGGCATCGACGCCACGAGCTCGGCGAGCGCCGTGTCGCGGTCAGCTCCGCTCTGGGCGGCCGCCACGTACGCGTGCCGGCGGCCCCGGATCGTGAGGGTGCACGCCGGATGAGCACGCAGGTTCGCGGCCCACGCGCGACCGGTCCCGCCGGCGGCGATGAGGACAGAACCGTCCGCACGCTGAAGGAAGCCCACCGCAGCAGTCCGCGGGAGGCCGCTCCGGGCCCCGGTCGTGCCGAGGCTCGCGACCCAGCCCATGCGGACCATGAACGCACCGCCGACCGCGTTGAAGGCCCGGCCGATCCGGTTCATCCGACGGACCGCGCGGGTTCGAGCACGAAGGTCCGGCCGCCCTTCGGCGTGTTCGCCCCGTAGACCATCTCGAGCGCCTCGAGCGCCTCGTCGCGCTCGGCCCCGGTCACCTCGCGCGCGACGTAGGCGCGCTCGACGCCACGGATCTCGTAGCGACATGCGGGATCGGCGACGAGGTTGTACGGCCACTGCGTGGACCGATGGGCAGCCCCAATCACGAGGCTGCCGTCGGCGCGCGAGGCGAACCCCGTGTGCGTGCGGCGTGTCTCGCCGGTCCGGGCTCCCGTCGTCTCGAGGATCCCGAGGTCGCCTCGCTCCAGCGCGGAGCCGACCCACGGGTCGTGGAAGTCGTCCGACATCGTCCTCCCTCCGCCCGGCTCAGGCGCCGGCGACCAGGCGGCGCAGCTCCGGCAGTCGCTCGATCGTCTCGCGGTCGAACGGACCGGCGAGATCGGGGATCAGGTGGGTGAACCCCAGCTCCAGGTACGGCCGCCACACCTCGGCCGCGACCTCCTCCGGCCCGAGCATGTCGAAGCCCGGGTTCTCCGCGGACGTCTCCCCGTGGCGGGCGAGCGATGCGGCGAGGACGCGCCGTGCCTCCGCCTGGTCGTCGCGGATGACGCAATAGGGGAAGAGCGTGAACTCGATCTCCCCGGGCTCGCGGCCGATCTCGCCGCAGTATCCGGCGAGCACGTCCACCTTCCGCCGCAGCGTCTCCAGGGAGCCACCCACGTTCCACCCGTCCGCGTACCGTGCGACGGTCCGCAGCGTCTTCTTCTCGCCTCCACCCCCGATCATGATCGGCAGGCGACCTGGCCCACGCACCGGGAGCGGCGCGTGGCGCAGCGCGTCGAACCGGTACGCCCCGTCCTCGGGCGACGTGACGGCCTCGCCCCGGAAGAGCGCCCGCTGAGCGGCCACGGCCTCGTCGAGCCGGTCGAGTCGCTCCCCGAATCCCGACCCGAAGTCGATCCCGTGGCGTGCGTGCTCGTGGGCGAACCAGGCGCCGCCGATGCCCAGCCACGCGCGGCCGGCCGTGATGTGGTCGACCGTCACGGCCATCTTGGCGGTCAGCCCCGGGTTCCGGAAGGTGTTGGCGCCGACCATCAGCCCCACCGTGGCGCGGGTCGTCAGGGCCCCCCACGCGGCGATCGTCGTCCAGCCCTCGTAGATCGGCTGGCCTGGGTCGCCCACGATCGCGTGGAGGTGGTCCCACGTCCAGAGCGAGTCGAGCCCCACCGAGTCGGCGAGGACGGCCGCATCGCGCAGGTCCGCCCAGTCGACGCCCTGCGGCCAGAGGAGCACGCCGACGCGGACGGGATGTCGACGCACGGAGGCGCTCACCGGGTGAGCTTCGGGAGCACGTCCCGCCCGAAGACCTCGATCCACTCGCGCTGGTTCCGACCCACGTTGTGCAGGTAGACCTGGTCGAACCCGAGGTCGAGCAGCTTCTGGATGTACGCGCGGTGGACCTCGGGGTCTTCGCTGATGACCATCCGCCCCTCGAAGTCCTCGGGCCGGACGAGCTTCGCCATGGCCGCGAAGTCGAACGGCGAGCGGATGTCCTGCTTGGGGAACTTCATCCCGCCGTTGGGCCACTCGACCATCGCGTCGCGGAGGGCCTCCTCGTACGTGGGCGCCCACGCGAGGTGCAGCTGGAGGATGCGCGGCATGGTCGTCGGGTCCTTGCCCGCGGACCGCGCGCCCTCCTCGAAGCTGCGGAAGACCGTGTCGATCTTCTCCTCGACCGCCCCGACGGTGATGATCCCGTCGCACAGCTCGCCGGTCTTCTTCGCCGTGTACGGGCCCGCTGTGGCCACGTAGATGGGCGGCGGCACGTCGGGAAGCGTCCAGAGCCGGGTCGTCTCGAGCCGATGCCACCGACCGTCGTGCTTGACGTCCTTGCCGGTGAACAGCTTCCGGATGATATCGATCGACTCGAGCATCCGGGCGATGCGCTCGGGGGTCTCTGGCCAGTAGCCGCCGACGACGTGCTCGTTGAGGGCCTCGCCGGATCCGAGGCCCAGCCAGAAGCGATCCGGGTAGGCGGCCGCGAGCGATGCGGAGGCCTGCGCCACGGTGGCGGGATGCATCCGGTAGCCGGGGCACGTGACGCCCGGGCCGAAGTCACCCGTGGTGCGCTCGCCGATCGCGGCCATCACCGTCCACACGAACGGGGCCTGGCCCTGCTGCGGGACCCAGGGCTGGAAGTGGTCGGCCGCCATGACGCCGTCGAAGCCGGCGGCCTCCGCCGCGACGCAGTAGTCCACGACCTCGCGCGGCCCGAACTGCTCGAGCATCGCCGCGTACCCGACCTTCGCCCTGCTCATGCCGCCTCCCGCGCGGGCCGTCGGCCGCACCGGCCGCCCCGCCATCGCTCTCGCCCGCCCCCGCGGGCCTTCACAGGTCCTGCTGCACGGCGTCGGGCAGCAGCCGGAAGCTGACCCGGTGCTGCCGCCGGAACCGGTCGCGGATCAGGCTCTCCGCATGCTCCGGCTCCCCCGCGTGGTAGCGACGCGCCATCGCCGCGATGTCCGCCTGCGCCCGCTCCTGGTCGTCGTCGACCTCCACGGTCCCCGAGACGCCCACGTATCGGTAGCCGTCCTCGACCATCACGGAGACGCGCGGATCGCGCCGGAGGTCCGCGGGCCACCGCCGGCCGTCCGCGCTGTTGAGCACGACGACGTCGCCCTCGAGCGCGTACCACGCGACCGCCTGGTGCGGCATCCCGTCCGCGCCGACGGTGGCGACCACGGCGAACCGCTCCGCCGCGAGGAACGCGCGGGCCTCGGGCGAGAGAGCGGCGGGTGATCGATCCGGCATGGTCCCTCCGGGTGGTCGCCGCAGCGGGCCGGGCGGCTCTCGTGGCCGCCCGCGGCCCCGGCGGGAGCGCACGGGCGGTGCGCGCACGGGCGGTGCGCGCACGGGGCTCCTTCCCTCATGGTACCGGCCGCGGCGCCGTGCGCGGTCCCCGTCTACACTGCCGCCGTCGGGGAGGGGTCGCCGCCGGGCCGCGCCGGCGTGCGGGCGGCGCCTCTGGCGCCGTGGCCGAGCGCGCCGCGACCGCCAGGGGATCATGAGCCGTCGACGTTCCACCGATCAGGGCCGGGGCAGGGGGACCTCCCACCGGCCGGACCCCAGCGCGACCGGCACCGCCGGGACGTCATCGCCCCCGCAGGCCTCGCCCGGGACCCGGGGCGTGCAGGCCCCCTCGAGGCCGGCGACGGACCCGCGACGCGCTCCGGCCAGCGGCCCACGGCGCGGCCCCATCGGCATGGGGCCCGATCCCGTCTACCGGGCGCTCCTGCCGCTGCGCTTCTTCCTGGGCGGGATGTTCCTCTACGCCGGGCTCGACAAGCTCGTGGACCCCGCGTTCCTGGCGGCCACCGGGCCGGGATCGGTCGGCGAGCAGCTCGCCGCGTTCACGCACGTCTCACCCCTCACCCCGTTCATCGAGGTCTTCGCCCAGCCCTGGCCGGTCGCGGTCGGCCTCGGGATGGCGCTCCTCGAGATCGCGGTGGGCCTCGGCGCCCTCACGGGCATCCTCTACCGCGCGAGCGCCGCGGTCGGTGCCGGACTGTCGCTGCTGTTCCTCCTCACCGCATCGTGGGACACGCGCCCGATCTACTACGGCCCGGACCTGCCGTACATGGTCGGCTGGATCACGCTCGCGCTGGCGGGGAGCGGCGGCCTGTACGTGCTGGAGGACCGGCTCGTGGACCGCCTGCGGCGCGCGCCGCTGCCGGCGACTCTCGCGGACGACGGGACTCCCGCGTCGGCGGGACGACGCGCGGTGCTCGAGGTCGGGGTCCTCGGCGCGGCGACCCTTGCGGCTGCGGTCGTGGCGCGGGCCTTCGGGCGGGTCCTGGGCCCCGTCTTCACGCAGGAGGTCGCCGCCGCCCCGACAGCGTCGCCCACGGCCGCGCCGGGCGCTTCGGACGAAGCGGGCGCCTCCGGGGCTCCGGTCGCCTCGGGCGTGGCGCCCTCTCTCGCGGCGGGCGAGATCGCCAACGCGCAGTCGATGCCGGCCCGCTCCGCCGCCGACTTCGTGCTCGCGAGCGGCGACCCGGGGATCGTCGTCAAGCTGTCCGACGGGAAGGTCGTCGCGTACGACGCGACGTGCACGCACGAGGGGTGCCCGGTGGGGTACGACGGGCCGTCCGGGCTCCTGCTCTGTCCGTGCCACGGCGCCGCGTTCGATCCGTCGGCCGAAGCGGTGGTGGTCAACGGACCCGCCCGGCGTCCGCTCGCGGCCGTCCCGATCTCGATCGACCCGGCGACGGGCGCGGTCACGGTCTCCGGCTGACCGCCGGGGCTGCGACGGGTAGACTCCCGGTGGCACGCCGTGCGCGCGCCGGACGGAGGGCACCATGCCGCAGATCCATCTCCGGGCAGAGCCGGGCGACTACGCGCCCACGGTCCTGCTGCCCGGCGACCCCAACCGCGCCACCGCGATCGCGCGCCGCTTCGATGGCGGGCTCGAGGCATGCCGCCAGGTGAACGCACACCGGGCCCTCCACGGCTACACCGGGACGTACCGCGGGATCCCCATCAGCGTCCAGACGACGGGGATGGGCGCGCCGTCGGCGGCCATCGTCGTGGAGGAGCTCCTTCGCCTCGGCGTGCGGCGCCTCATCCGCGTGGGGACGTGCGGAGGGATCGGCCGGGGCATCCGGACGGGCGACGTCGTCGTGGCCTCCTCGGCGGTCGCGATGGACGGGGCGACGCAGACGTACCTCCACGGCGAGCCGTACGCCCCGACCGCGGACCACGGCCTGGTCACGCTCCTCGCCGCCGCGGCCGAGGCCCGCGGGCTGCGCCGCCACGTGGGCCCCGTGGCGACCGTGGACGTCTTCTACAACCCGGATCCCGACTACGCGACGAAGTGGCGCGACCGGGGCGTCCTCGCCTTCGAGATGGAGTCGTCCGTCCTGTTCTACCTCGCTGCACGCGCCGCCGCGGCGGGCGAGGAGGTCGTCGCCGCGACGATCCTCACGGTGAGCGACGTCCTGACCGAGGACGTGGGGCCGGAGCAGACGTACCTGCCCCTCGGCCAGCTGGAGCAGGCGGTCGACGCGATGATCGACACCACCCTCGGCGCGCTCACGCGGCCGTCCGCCTGACCGGCGCCATGGCCGCCGAGCCCGCCGCCACCCCCACGGCGCCCTCGCCGGCGCCCCGCGACCTCGGGCCGCTGCATGCCTGCGTCCGGTGCGGTGCGCCGATCCCGCTCGACCTCTCGATGTGCGAGCGATGCAACCCGCTGGGGCTCGAGCAGCCGGCCACCTCCCAGGCGCACGGCACGATCGCCCTCGGCCTGTTCGTCGGCGTCGTCGTCCTCGCGATCGTGGCGAAGCTGGCGGTCTCGGGCGTGGGGCCGTTCACGGGCCGCGTGACCGACGTGCAGGCCGCCGCCGGCGGGCTGACCGTCACCCTCGCGGTGGAGAACACGGGGTCGAAGGAGGGGACAACGCGCTGCCGCGTGTTCGACCCGCTGGCGCCGGGCCTGAGCGACGCGCCGGCGATCGTCTACAGCCCCCGGATCGCGGCGGGCCAGACGGCGACGTTCGCTTCGCTCGTCACCGCCCTGGGCACGGAGGTCCGCCCGCTTCAGACCGAGTGCCGATGACGGGCTCGCCCGTCCGGGCCATCGCCGGCGATGGGTCCGGTGCTCCGTATGCGGGCTCCCGCTGGGGCGACGAGATCGAGTTCGCGCTCGACCTGGCCGATCGAGCCGGGAGCCTGCTGGTGGACCTCCAGGACCGGCTCGTGGCGATCGAGCACAAGTCCGAGACCGACGTGGTCACCGAGGCGGACCATCGCAGCGAGGCGCTCGTCGTGGAGGCCGTCAGGTCCGCGTACCCCGGGGATTCGGTCCTCTCGGAGGAGATCGGCCTCGTCGGTCCCGCTGCCGATGCCGTGCCGACGGGCCGCACGTGGGTGGTGGACCCGCTCGACGGCACGGTCAACTACGCGAACGGGATCCCGTTCTTCTGCTTCTCGCTGGCGCTCGTCGTCGATGGCCGCCCCGTCGTCGGCGTCGTGCGTGACCCGGTCCGCGGCGAGTCGTACGCGGCCACGGAGGACGGACCGGCGACGCTCGACGGCCGCCCGGTCGCGGTGCGACCAAAGGGGCGGCTCCGCGACTGCCTGATCTCGATGGGCCTCTCCGGCGAGCGTTCCGCCGAACGCTGGGCGAAGCTGCGCGACGCCGTCCGCGTCCCGCGTGGCTTCGGCGCAGCCGCGCTGGCGCTCGCGTATGTGGCGAACGGCCGGTTCGACGCCTTCATCCAGGAGCAGAACCTGTCGGCGTGGGACGTCGCCGCGGCCGGACTGATCGCGGAGCGCGCCGGCGCCGTCGTGACCGACCCGACCGGGGGTCCGTGGTTCCGGCTGGACGCGCCGACGCGGACGATGAGCCTCGTCGCCGCCGCGGCCCCCCATCACGGCGCGCTGCTCGACCTGCTGCGCGCGTAGCCGCGAGCGCGCGCCCCGGCGTGCCCCGCGAGAGCACGGACCCGAGGTCGCGGCGGCCCGGCTCGGTCAGCCGGGCGCCCAGCGATGCGGGCGCGTCTCCATTCGCCGGAGCCCCGTCCGCGCGCAGAAGGCGGTCCAGGCCTCGCGCGGCGCCCCGTGCCACGCGAGGTCCCCGGGTGACGACTGCGGCAGGGGCGCGTCGGTCCGCAGCGTCGCGAGGGTCCGGAACAGGAGGGCGTCCTCCCATCGCTCGCGCAGGGTCGCCGCGAGCGCGGGGGCGCCCCGCACGGAGACGTCCCACGCCGCCGCATCGCGCGGGATCGACTCGAGGTGGCCGTACCGCGCGAGGACCGTCTCCGCGGACCGGGCTCCCCAGCCGGGAAGCCCGGGGAAGCCGTCGGCCGCGTCCCCCACGAGCGCGAGGCGGTCCGCGACCGATGCCGGCGGGACGCCCCACTTCTCCCGGACCGCGTCCGCGTCGTACGTGATCCTCCGGCGCCGGTCATGCAGCACGACCTGCCCGTCGCGCACGCACTGGGCGAGGTCCTTGTCGGGCGTGCAGATGAGGACCCGCTCCACGTCCGGGCTGCCACCCCAGCGCGCGGCGGCGGTCGCGAGCGCGTCGTCGGCCTCCAGCTCGACCATCGGCCACACGACGATCCCGAGGGACGTCATCGCGTCCTCCGCGATCGGGAACTGCGCGAGCAGCTCCGGCGGCACGCCCGCATCGGTCTTGTACCCCGCGTACAGGTCGTTGCGGAAGGACCGGATGACGTGGTCGGTGGCGCAGCCCACGTGCGTCGCTCTCTCGTCGCGCAGGAGCGCGAGCAGGGTGTCCACGAGCCCCGTGACCGCCGTCAGGTCGGCCCCGTCCCGGCCCCGGACCCGCGGGCGCGGCGAGAAGTGCGCCCGGAAGAGCTCGTAGGTCGCGTCGACGAGGTGGATCTCCATGGACGGCGCTCGTGCTCCGGGCCGTGTCCGACGGCTGTCAGTCGCCGCCGGCGCGCCGGGACGCCACCATCGTGGCGAGGCGCGCCAGGTCGGCCTGGAAGATGCGCCGCAGGACGGGGCGCATCACGGCCGCCCCGACGTACGGGAAGACCGGCGGGAAGAGGCGCTCCTCCCACGCGACGATCGTGGGACCGCCGGGGGCGCGCGACGCGAGCGCGATGAGCCCGTCGCCGTGGATCCTCCCCTCGTGGACGATCCCGAAGCGACGCGGCGGCTCGAAGACGGAGATCGTGACGGGGTCCGTCGTCGAGATCCCCGCGACCGTCACGGTCGCCTCACCCCGCGAGCCGACGCCGAGCGGCGGGTCGGTGAGCATCCGCAGGTCGGACATCTCGGTCATCCACTCGGGCTGGCGGTCGACGTCGGCCACGACCTCCCAGACCGCGTCGATGGGTGCGTCGATCTCCGTGGCGACGCGGATGGATGGGTCGTGCAGCCCGGCACGCGCCAGGCGTGCGAGGACGAGATCGGCCAGCCCCGTCATGCCCACGACGAACCCGGCGAGCGCGAGCGCCTCCCGGACGAGGCGCTTCACGATCCCGCCTCCCCGGTCTCGTCCGCCGCAAGCTCGGCGCTGGACCCGGCACCGGCGCCCGGCGAGCGCGCGGCCGCCTCGTCCCCCGCGCCCGCGAGCCTCTCGACGATCACCGCGCCGGCAGCCCGCATCCGTTCGATGGCCCGGTCGCCGTCGCCCGGCTCCAGGTCCACCGCCCGGATGCCGTCCCGCAGGAGGATCGTCGCGTACCCCAGCCGCAGTGCGTCGATGGCCGTCTCGGCGACGCAGTAGTCGGTCGCGAGGCCGCCCACCACCACCCGGTCCACGTCGCGACGGCGCAGGAGGTCGTGCAGCTCGGTCTCGATGGTCTCGCCCGTCAGCGGGTCGCGCATCGTGAACGCCGAGTAGCCGTCCTCGCCGTTGCTGCCCTTGCGGACGACATGCCCCGTGACCGGCAGATCCGGGTGCAACTCTGCGCCCCACGTCTGCATCACGCAGTGCGCCGGCCAGACGCCGCCGTTCTTCGCGAAGTGCGGGGTCACCGCCGGATGCCAGTCCTGCGAGTACGCCACGAGGGCGCCCGCAGCCAGGGCGGCCGCGATCTCCGCGGCGAGGACCGGGATGACCGCGGCCCCATCGCGGACCGAGAGCGACCCCGCCGGGTCGGCGAAGTCGTTCTGGACGTCCACGACCAGCAGCGCCGTGGCCGGGTCGTAGGGAGGACGCGTCTCGGGCATGCAGCGAGCGTACCCCATCGGGTCGAGGCGCCCGGGACGAGCCCCTGCGCCCACGGATCGCGCGCCCGGGGCGCACTCACCAGCCGGACCGTGCGCCATCGACGCGGACCGGCCCGTCGTCCGCGGGCCGGACTCCCCGGCCGGGCCGCGCTCGAGGACGCGCCGCCCCCGCCCTCAGCCGTGATGGGATACCCTCGGGCCCTATGTACTTCGACGAGTTCAAGGCCCAGCTTCCCGACACCGACCCCACCGAGACCGCCGAGTGGCTCGAGTCGCTCGACGACGTCGTCGCCTCCGAGGGGATCGCCCGCGCGCGGTTCCTCATGTTCAAGCTGCTCAAGCGCTCGCGACAGCTCCACGTGGGCCTCCCGGCGCTCACGCAGACGCGCTACATCAACACGATCAGCCCGGAGCAGGAGCCCGACTTCCCGGGCGACGAGCAGCTCGAGCGGCGGATCCGGCGCCTGATCCGGTGGAACGCGGTCGCGATGGTGCTCCGCGCGAACACCCGCTACCCGGGGATCGGCGGCCACCTCTCGACGTATGCGAGCTCGGCCAGCCTCTACGAGGTCGGCTTCAACTGGTTCTTCCGGGGCAAGGACGACGCGCCCGGCGACCGGATCTTCTACCAGGGCCACGCGGCCCCGGGGATGTACGCCCGCGCCTTCCTCGAGGGGAGGCTCACCGAGGACCAGCTCGACCACTTCCGCCGCGAGGTGGTCCGCGGCCATGGGCTCTCGTCCTACCCGCACCCGCGCCTCATGCCGGACTTCTGGGAGTACCCCACGGTCTCGATGGGCCTCGGCCCGCTCTCGGCGGTCTACCAGGCGCGGTTCGACCGGTACCTGCAGAACCGCGGCCTCGCCGACACGAGCGGCACCCGCGTCTGGGCGTTCCTCGGCGACGGCGAGATGGACGAGCCGGAGGCTCTCGCCGGGCTCTCGCTGGCCGCCCGCGAGGGGCTCGACAACCTCACCTTCGTCGTCAACTGCAACCTGCAGCGCCTCGATGGCCCCGTCCGCGGCAACGGGAAGATCATCCAGGAGCTCGAGGGTCTCTTCCGCGGCGCCGGCTGGAACGTGATCAAGGTCATCTGGTCGCGCGACTGGGACCCGCTCCTCGCCCGCGACACCGAGGGCGTCCTCGTCAACAAGATGAACGAGACGCTCGACGGCGAGTACCAGAAGCTCTCGGTCAGCGGCGGCGCCCACATCCGCGAGCGCTTCTTCGGCCCGGACCCCCGCCTCCGACGGATCGTCGAGGACTACGACGACGACGACCTCGCCCGGCTGCGTCGCGGGGGTCACGACTACCGCAAGCTCTACGCAGCGTACAAGGCCGCGACCGAGTACACGGGCGCGCCGACCGTGATCCTCGCCCACACGATCAAGGGCTGGACGCTCGGCGCGGCGGCCGAGGGGCGCAACGTCACCCACCAGGTGAAGAAGCTCTCGGAGGCCGAGCTCCGCGTCTTCCGCGACCGCCTGGAGCTGCCGATCCCCGACGCCGCCCTGAAGGAGGCGCCGTACTTCCACCCGGGCCCCGATTCGGAGGAGGTCCGCTACATGCTCGAGCGGCGGCGGGCGCTCGGCGGCTCGCTGCCGAAGCGGATCGTCCGCCACCGGTCGCTCCCCGACCCTGCGCCCAGGGTGGACGCCGAGTTCGACGCCGGCAGCGCGACCCCGGTCTCCACGACGATGGCGTTCGCCAAGCTCCTGCGCAACCTCATCCGCGACGAGGGCGTGGGGGCGCGCGTGGTCCCGATCATCCCCGACGAGGCGCGCACCTTCGGCATGGACCCCCTGTTCAAGGAGGTGGGGATCTACGCCGCCCTCGGGCAGCGGTACGAGCCCGTGGACTCGGACCTGGTCCTCTCCTACCGCGAGGCGACCAACGGCCAGGTGCTGGAGGAGGGGATCAACGAGGCCGGGTCCATGGCCTCGCTGCAGGCGGCCGGCACGGCATACGCCACCCAGGGCGTCGCCATGGTGCCCTTCTACATCTTCTACTCGATGTTCGGCTTCCAGCGGACGGGCGACCAGGCATGGGCGTTCGGGGATGCACGCGGCCGCGGCTTCCTCATGGGTGCGACGGCGGGCCGGACGACCCTCCACGGCGAGGGCCTCCAGCACGACGACGGCCACTCCCACCTGCTCGCGTCCACGATCCCGTGCATCCGTGCATACGACCCCGCGTACGCGTACGAGCTCGCGGCGATCGTGCGCGACGGCATCCACCGGATGTTCGTCGACGACCAGGACGTCTTCTACTACGTCACGATCCACAACGAGAACCAGCCGATGCCGCCGAAGCCCGACGGGGTGGAGGAGGGGATCCTCCGCGGCATCTACCGGCTGCATGCGGCGCCGGATCTGCCCGCCGGGGCGCCGCAGGTGCGGCTGGTCGGCAGCGGGTCGATCCTCGCCCAGGTCGTCGCCGCGCGCGATCTCCTGTCCGAGCGGTTCGGCGTGGCTGCCGAGGTCTACAGCGCCCCCTCGTTCCAGCTGCTCCGACGGGATGCCCTGGAGGCCGAGCGATGGAGCCGGCTGCACCCGGGCGAGGCCGCGCGCGTCCCGTACGTGACCCGCGTGCTCGGCGCCGACGGCGGCCCGGTGATCGCCGCGACCGACTGGCTCAAGGCGATCCCGGACCAGGTCGCGCGCTGGATCCCGGCGCCGTTCGTGCCACTGGGGACCGACGGGTACGGCCGCAGCGACACGCGCGAGGCGCTGCGGGCGTTCTTCGAGGTGGACGCGCCGTCGATCGCGTACGCCGCGGTCCGCGCCCTGGAAGACGCGCGGACCGTGCCGGCGGGCTCTGCCGCGAAGGCGCTGGCGGACCTGGGGATCGACCCGGAGAAGGAGGACCCGCTCGCCCTGTAGGCACGGGCTACCCCGGGGGTCGCTCGACTGCTCCGCGTGGCGCTGGGGCACGGGTGGCACGCCACGGGCGGCCCATGTCCGGGCGACCGCCCTCACGCCCCGGTGATCCCGCACGCCAGGCGGCCTCACACCCGATGGAAGGCACGCCTTATACCTCACATCAGGACCGGTTGACCCGCGGGTCGCGAGCGGGTAGCATCGGCGCGTCGTCCCATCCCACGAGAGGCGTCCCGTGCTCGACCCTGGAGCGTTCTTCGGCGGCTTCGTCACCGGCCTGCGGGAAGGGGTCGAGGCGGCCCTGATCGTCGCGATCATCGCCGGCTACCTGGCGCGCACCGGGGAGGCGCGCCGCATCCCGACCGTCCTTCTCGGGGTCGCGGCCGCGGTCGGCGTGAGCATCG
Source organism: Chloroflexota bacterium (assembly GCA_029778235.1). GTDB lineage: Bacteria > Chloroflexota > Limnocylindria > Limnocylindrales > CSP1-4 > CAIYQJ01. The sequence continues at coordinate 35,587 of JAKOQS010000061.1, forward strand.
CGCTGGGCGCCGGGATCTTCGTCTTCGTCGGCGAGCTCGACGAGCCGTACGAGCAGATCCTCGAGGCCGCGACGATGCTCCTGGCGGCCGGGATCGTCACCTGGATGCTCTTCTGGATGAAGCGGCAGTCGCGGGGCCTGGCCGGCGAGCTCCACGCGCGCGTGGACCGGGCGCTCGACCACGGCGGCATGTGGGGGTTGACGCTCCTCGCCTTCACGGCCGTGATCCGCGAGGGGATCGAGACGGCGGTCTTCCTCATCGGCCAGGCCGCCGCGGTCCGCGACACGGGCGGGGCCGGCGGTGTCGTCCTCGGGGCGGTGCTCGGGCTCGTCGCCGCCGTCGGCATCGGGTAC
>JAKOQS010000360.1 GCA_029778235.1 Chloroflexota bacterium
CGACCAGATCTCGCGCGTCTCCGGGAAGTGGACGATGTACTTCGTCTGGGCGTCGCACGGCCACGGCACGTCGGCCTGGCCGGGCTCCAGCGGCGCGCCCACCGTGTGCAGGCACGGCACGAAGTCGCCGGCGGCGCGGATCTCGTCGAGGGCGGCGGCGCCCATCCGCGTCATGATCTTCATGTTCACGACCACGTACGCCGAGTCCGTCACCTGGACGCCCAGCCGGCTGATCGACGAGCCCAGCGGCCCCATGGAGAACGGGATCACGTACATGGTCCGGCCGCGCATGGACCCCCGGAAGAGGTCCGTGAGGGTCACGCGCATCTCGTCGGGGTCGCGCCAGTTGTTGGTGGGGCCGGCGTCGGCCGCCTCGCGCGAGCAGATGAAGGTGCGGTCCTCGACGCGCGCGACGTCGCTGGGATCCGACCGGGCGAGGAAGCTGTTCGGGCGCTTCTCCGGGTCCAGCGGGATGAACGTGCCCGCCTCCACGAGCTGGGCGCAGAGCTCCGCGTACTCCTCGTCGGAGCCGTCGCACCAGTGGACCGCGTCCGGCTGGGCCAGGGCGGCGACCTCGTCCACCCAGCGCACCAAGTCGGGCATCCCCTCCGGTCTGCCCATCCCGAGGTGGCCCGTGCGCGCCGGATCGGCGCTCTGCGTCGGCGCGTCCATGTCGATCTCCCGGTCTCCCTTCCGAGCACGCACGTCCGCCCGCGCGAGCCGGATCACCGGAGGATACGGAGGCCGGGGCACGATGGACAGGCCGACCCGCCCTGCCGCGGGGGTCCGTCGGTCCCGACGAGGGTATGGAGGAGCGTCGACCGAGGTCGGCCGGAGGCGACGGAGATCGGCGAGGGGCGCCGCCTGGTCGACCGGGCCGGGGCCGGCGAGAGGCCTGAAGGCGCCCGCCCGGCGCGAGGAGACCGACCAGGGCCGTCCGATCGGGGCGGCCCTGGCGGAGGTGGCCGTCAGGCGGCGGCGGCGAGCTCGCCGGTCGGCAGCCAGAGCCGATGGCGCTCGTGGAACGCCGAGCTGAAGGCGTGGCGGAGGCCGGTCCGAGTGTGGAGGCTTGCGCACTCGATCCAGATCTTGCCGCCGTGCTCGGCGATGCCCATGGCCTCACCGCAGTCGCTGCACGCGTGGTGGTCTCGCAGCGCCGACTCGATGATCTCGCGGGCGCGGCCCGCGTCGGTCGGGGTGGTGAGCGGGGTCGGCGTGGTGGCGGTGGTCTTCTCGTTCATCGGTCCTTCTCCCGTCTTCACCGGCCCTCTGCGTGTTCTTGACCGGTCAAGACGTTCGCATCCTACCACTGGCATCTGAACCGGTCAAGTAGTAGCATGGTGGCCGGGCGGCCGAGCGACTTGCCCGGCCCGCGACGCCGGAGGCCGGGCGGCCGAGCGACTTGCAGACGGGCGGCGACGAGGGAGGATGCGATGGCGACCAGGGACCGGCTGACGCTGGGCGACCTGGCTGCATCCCTCGGCGTCTCCAAGACCACCGTCTCGAACGCCTTCAGCCGGCCCGACCAGCTCTCCCCCGCCCTGCGCGCGCGGATCCTGGAGGCCGCCGAGGCGGCCGGCTACGGCGGGCCGGATCCCGTGGCGCGGATGCTGCGGACGCGTCGGTCCGGGGCGCTGGGACTGATCCTCCCCGAGTCCTTCACCTTCTCGATGGAGGACCCCGCCGTCGGCGCGCTCCTGCGCGGGATCGCGGACGCGTGCGACGAGCGGCGGCTGGGGCTTCTGATCGTCCCCGGGGGCCGCGACGGGCAGGACGCGCGGGCGATCTCCGAGGCGGTGGTGGACGGCGTGATCGCCTACTCCCTGCCGCACGGGGCGGCCACTCTGTCGGCCGCCATGCGGCGAGGCGTCCCGCTCGTGATCATCGACCAGCCGCGGCTGCCCGGCGTGACCACCGTGGGGATCGACGACCGCGGCGGCGCTGCGGAGGCGGCCCGGCACGTGGTGGGCCTTGGGCACCGGCGCATCGCGATCGTCTGCATGCCCCTGCACCCGGACGGCTACATCGGGCCGGCGACCGAGTCGCGGGTGGCGGACGCGCGGTTCGACGTGGGCGCCTCGCGGCTGGCGGGCTTCCGGCAGGCCCTCGCGGAGGCCGGGATCGACCCTTCCGCAGTGCCGGTCTTCGAATGCGCTCACTCGGACGAGGGCCTGGGGGCCGAGGCGGGGCGGCACCTGCTCGATCGACCCGACCGGCCGACCGCCATCCTCGCGATGAGCGATCGCCTGGCGCTCGGGGTGATGCACGCGGCACGCGAGATGCGGATCGACGTCCCGCGCGACCTCTCGGTGACCGGGTTCAACGACATCGAGGCCGCGGCGCGCGCGCGGCCGGCGCTGACCACCGTGCGACAGCCGCTCCACCTGAAAGGCTACGCGGCGGCGCGGCTCATCCTGGACGCGCCGGGGGACGGCGGGCCCGCGGCCGGCGGCGCGGCCGCGTTCGCGGATGCGGCGGGTCGCGCCGCCGCGGGGCGCCGGCCGTGGGAGAGGCCCCCCTCGGGCGAGCCCGGGGCCGAGTCCGGCCCCCGGCCGGAGCCCGCTTGGGGGCCGGAGACGGAGCCGCGGGCGGAGGCGCGGGGCGGGACCGAGACCGCGCCGGCGACGACCGGCGCCGGCGCGGAGCTCCCGCGCGGCCCCGCGCGGACCGCCGCTCAGCTCGCCCTCCCGGTCGAGCTGGTCCTCCGCCGGTCCACGGCCGCGCCGCGCCGGGATCGGGGCGGCTGACCGGAGCCGGCCGCCCACGACGCTTGACCGGGGCGCTGCCTTCGGGGACGCTGCGCGCATGCGTCCCACCCGCGAGCCGTTCGATCCCTGGGCGACCCTCGGCGTCGCGCGCGGGGCCGACCGGGCAGAGATCCGCCGGGCGTACCGGCGTCGCGCGCGGGAACTCCACCCGGATGCGACCGGGACCGACACGACCTCCGCGATGGCGCATCTGAACCGGGCACGCGACGAGGCGCTCGCGCGGGCGCTGCCCGGATCGTCGCGGCCGGCTCGACCGCGGCCGGACGGCCACGCCGCAGGCTCGACCGGAGGGGCCGGCTCCACCGAGGGCGGGGACGAGGCGGGCTCGATGCCCGGCTACGAGCTGGAGTGGGACGACTACTGGTCGGCCTGGAACGACCCGCCCCGGCGCTGGCGATCCACCGGCTCGTCCTGAGCGCCCGCGCGCCCGCGTGCCCGCGCGCGGCGGCCCACGACGCGGGCGCCCGGCGCAGCGGGCGCGCCCGCGGCCCTGCCGCCTCAGCGCGTCCTGCCCTCCGTGAGCATCTCGACGGCTTTCGCGACGCGCGCGGCGCGCGTCTCGGGCTTCTTCGCGTCCTCGATCCACAGGACGTACGCGCGGCGGTTCGTGTAGGAGAGCCCGTCGAAGAAGGTCCGCGCCTCGGGCGCGGCCGCGATCGCGCCCGCGAGGTCGTCGGGAAGCACGACCTCCCGGGGCGCATCGTCCACGACGATCTCGACGTCGATCGCGTCGCCGCCCGCGATGCCCGACGCGGCGCGATGCTCGGCGGCGAAGGGGATGAGGTTCTGGCCGCCCATCGGCGCCACCGTCGACCGATACGTGTACCCGTTGACGGTCACCACGACCTTCGGGCGGCGGCCGCGGCCCAGGGCCGCGACCACCTCGTCGGGCACCTCGATCCCCGTGTTGTTCGGGCCGAACCGCCGGAGCGTCGTCTGGAATCGCATCCGCAGAGTCTGGCACTGGGCGAGCGCGAAGGCGTCTGCGCGCCCCGCCGGCGCGCCTCCCCCACCCGCCCGGGCCCGGCACCGGCGGTCTGCCCGTCCTCGAGGCGACCAGTGGCCGTCGACACGCGGATCCTTCGAGGCGTACGGTCGGACGCACGGGAGGTGCGACCATGTCCGCGCTGCACGATCCGGCCACCGCGATCGGGACCGTCACCC
>JAKOQS010000361.1 GCA_029778235.1 Chloroflexota bacterium
ACGTCGGAGATGTAGTTGAGCTCCTGCGCGCCCGCCTTGCCGAGCGCCAGGACCGCGAGCCGCGCCCGCTCCCAGCCGGGGACCTCGGCGCGCGCATAGGCGAGGGAGCATTCGAGCACCGCGTCGGCGACGTGGCTCAGCTCCTCGGCGACGGACTCGACGATCTCGACCGCGCCCGCGTCGACCGCGGCGAGGTCGCGGGCCGCGATCTCGATCAGCGCCGCCCTGTTCGCCCGACGGAGCGCGTCACCGTTGCCCTCGGCCACGCCGTCGACGATGCCCACGCGGCCTCCGAAGAAGTCCATCCAGCCGGAAGCCCCGCGCGGCCTCGGCTCCTCCTCGAGGAGCAGCGCCTCGGCGGGGTGCCGGGTGAGGGTCTGCGCCAGGAGGGTGCTGCCGCCGAGGACGAGCAGGAGCCGCTGCAGCCAGTCGGGGTCGGCCGCGATCCGCGCGAAGAGGGCGGGATCCGCGGCCTCGAAGCGGTCGAGCGCCTCTAGGGCCTGGTCGCGGTCGGATACGCGTTCGAGGAGGGAGAGGCTCACGGGAGGCTCCGTTCCCAGCCGCTCCGCCCAGCGCTCCCAGACCCGCGCCGACGCCGTCGCGTCGTCGAAGCCGCGGCGCGCGAACTCCGCGGTCGGCGACTGGTACCTGGGCATGAGGGAAGCGTAGCCGTGGCTATCCTGGCCGGACGATGTTTAAGCCAACCCCGAAGGTCGTTTCCGAGCTGCGCGCCCGCCTCGGAGACGCGCCCGTCGACGCCGTCCTGGCCACACGGCGCCCCGACCTGACGGGGCTCCTGCTGCAAGCGGCGGCGATTCCCGGCGACCTCGGCCGCGAGCTGACGGCGGCCGTCTGCCGGGCGGGCTGCGGCCTGCTCGGCGAACGCCATCCCGGGCACGCGATCGAGGTCCGGGTGCCGCCGTTCGCCGCCGTGCAGATCGGCTTCGAGACCGGCCCGCGGCACACGCGCGGGACGCCGCCCAACGTCGTCGAGCTTGCACCCGAGGTCTTCATCGCGCTCGCCACCGGCGCCACAGCCTGGGAGGATGCCCGGCTCTCGGCGAGCGGCGCCCACGCACATGAGACCGCCCGCGCCTTTCCCCTCTAGAGCTACATCACTCGGATGTGCCGTGCCAGCTCCCAGGGGGTCACCTGTTGGCGGTAGGCGGTGAACTCCTCGCGCTTGTTGCGGAGGAAGTACTCGAACACGTGCTCGCCGAGGGTGTCGGCGACGAGTTCGCTTTCCTCCATCAGGTGGATGGCCTGCTCGAGGTTGCGCGGCAGCTCCGCGATGCCGATCGCGCGGCGTTCGCGCTCCGAGAGGCGCCACACCTCGTCCTCGGTCTCCTCGGGCAGCGGGTACTCGTTCTCGATGCCCTTCAGGCCCGCGTTCAGCAGGACGGCGTAGGCGAGGTAGGGGTTCACGCCGGAGTCGACGGCGCGGTACTCGATCCGCGCGGACGACGTCTTGCCCGGGCTGAACTGCGGCACGCGCACCAGCGTGCTGCGGTTCGCGCGGCCCCAGCAGGCGAACGACGGCGCCTCGCTGCCGCCGACGAGGCGCTTGAAGGAGTTGACCCACTGGTTGGTGACCGCGGTGATCTCCGGCGCGTGGCGCAGCAGGCCCGCGATGAAGTGCTTCGCGGTCTTGGAGAGGCG
>JAKOQS010000362.1 GCA_029778235.1 Chloroflexota bacterium
CAGCGCGATGGCCGCGATCCCTGCCGGGCCGTTCGCGCGGTAGACGCGCTCCAGCCCGAGCTCGTGCGCCGTCGCGAGCGTGGCGACGTCCACGTCCGACGTGCCGGGGACGGGCGGGACGACGACGGCGATGTCGGGCACGCCCGCCGTGACGGCCGGGGTTCCGATCTGGACGAGGACGGACGGGTACGACGCCTTCCCACACGGGACGAACAGGCCGACCGACGGTATCGGGCTGAACTTCTCACCCACCACCACGCCCGGCCGGATCTCGGCACGCCACCCGTCGGCGGTGGCGGCGAGCTGCGCCTCGCTGAACGCCCGCACGTTCGCGATCGCGACCCGGATCGCCGCGAGGAGGTCGGCGTCGATCGACGCGTGCGCGGCGGCCAGCTCCGCCGCCGTCACGCGCAGGCGCTCGGGCGGGATATCGGCCTTGTCGAAGCGGGCGGTCGCCTCGCTGACCGCGACATCCCCGCGCGCGGCCACGTCGTCGTAGATCGCCTGGATGCTCGCGCGCAGAGCGGGGTCGAAGACTCGCTCGTTCGACCGGGCGAGGATGCGGCGCCTCTCGGCGTCGTCGAGGGCCGACCAGCGGCGGAGCGCGAGGACCTGCATGGCGGGATCTCCGGGCATGGCGTGCGAGGGGCTCCGATTCTACCGGCGCGGCCGGGAGCCGGGCCGCGCCCCCGGCCCCGCCGCGAGGCGCGGCCCTCTGGCTGCCTACGCGGTCCAGCCCCCGTCCGCCACCACGACCGAGCCGGTCATGTAACTCGCCTCGTCCGAGGCGAGGAAGGCGATGACGGCGGCGATCTCCGCCGGGTCCGCGGCTCGGCCCAGCGGGATCCGGCCGAGGATCGTGGCCGCGGTGGGCGGGTCGGCGAGGTAGGCCTCGGTCATGGGCGTGCGGGTGTAGCCGGGGCAGATCGCGTTGACGCGGATCCCCTTCGCCGCCCAGTCGCGCGCGAGCGACTTCGCGAGCATCACCGCGCCCCCCTTGCTCGTGTTGTAGTCGGCGAACTCGGGCTCGGCGACGAGACCGTTCACGCTGGCGACGAGGACGATCGCGCCGCCCTCGCCGTCGTGCGCCATGCGCTCCGCGGCGGTCCGCGCGGCGATGAACAGGCCCAGCACGTTCACATCGAGGACGCTGCGGAAGTCCTCCACCGTCAGCTCGAGCGCGTTCTCCGCGGCGCCGTCCACCCCGGCGGAGGCGATGCACACGTCGAGCCGCCGGCCGAGCTTCGCCGCGGCCTCCGCCGCCAGGCGGATCCCCTCCTCGTCCATGACGTCCACGGACGCGCCCTCGACGCCCGCCGGATCGGTCCCGAGCTCGGCGGCGGTGATCGCGGCCACCTCGCGCAGCGCCCCCACGACCTCCGAGACCTTCACGGAGTCGCGGCCGACGATGACGACGCCGGCCCCTTCGGCGACGAGGCGCGTGGCGGTCGCCAGCCCGATGCCCGACGAGCCCCCGGTGACCAGCGCCGTCCTCCCGACGAACCGCGCGCCCGCGGCCGCGCCGCGGCCGGCCGGCCTCCCGACCGCGTCGGCGTCCTCCGGGGCCCGGGCGCCGTCTCCCGCCCCCGGGCCGTCCTCCGGTCGGGTCGGCTCCAGCGCCGGCTCCGTCCAGCCCCCGTCCTCTGCCCGCATCAGTCGAGCGTCCCCTTCACGCCCGCGGTGAGACCGGCGCGGAACGGCATCGGGTCGAAGCACCGCCGCAGCGCGACGGCGAACGCCCGCGCCGCCGCCTCCCACGCGTGGTGCGGGTCCTTCCCCGCGCTCACCCGGAGGTGCAGCGTGCAGCGCGCGCCCTGGGCGAACCCCTCGTAGAAGGCGACCATGTCCGCCCCGAGCATGTCCTCGACCCACTCGAGCTGGGCGCCCGGGGCGTCGCGGTCGATGAAGTGCATGGACCGGCCCTCGAACGACAGCGCGGCCGTCGCGAAGGCCTCGTCCATGGCCATCGAGGCGGACGCCGAGCCCTCCACGCCGGCTGCCATGGCCTCACGCAGCAGGGCGTTCACGCCGAGTCCGAGCGCGAGCCCGATGTCCTCGGTCACGACGTGCCGCAGCGCGTAGGTCTTCTTCGCGAAGGTCACGTCGAGGTTCAGCCCGGCGTGCCACGCGATCATCTCGAGCATGTGGTCGAAGAAGGCGAGCCCGGTGGCGAGGGAGGGCTCGCGCCGAGGAAGGGCGCGGTCGATCGCGACCTTCACCTCCGCCTCGCGCGTGACCCGGGAGACCTCCGCCCGGCCGTCGGCGGTCGCGACGCGCATCCCGCGGTACTCGTTCATCGGGTCCTTCATGGGTGCTCCTTCAGAGGTCGGTGCCGGTGAGGGCGCGCCTGGGATTGTCCACGACGAGGGCGTCGACCTCCAGCGGATCCAGCCCGGCGGCCTCCAGGCGGGCCGGGATGTCCACGAGCAGGTGATCGTAGCCGCCCCCGCCGAACGCCCGGAGCTGGCTCTTGAGGCAGACGTCCTGGGACAGCAGGAGGCGGTCCTCCCAGCCGTCGAGGTGGGCGACCAGGACCGCCGCGATCCGGAGGTCGTCGGTGGGCATGCCGCGGTCGCCGTACGCGTCCTCGTCGCCCCAGATGTCGTAGCTGAGCCACGCGCCGCGGGCGGCGAGGGAGCGGTGGTAGGCGTGGTCCGGCAGCGTCGGGTCGAGATGGGCGAGGACGACGCGATCGAGGTCGACGCCGGCCGACTCGCACGCGTCGAGGACGGCATGACCGGCTCGGCCCCAGGGGTCCAGGTGGACGACCATGGTCCGCCCGGTGGCGCGCTGGGCGGCGCAGGCGGCGCGAAGGACCTTCATCTCGCGGGGATCGATGGGGTCCGAGGTCCCGATCTCGCCGATGACCCCGGCTCGGACGCGCTCCCCGGCGGCGGCCGGGCCGGCGCCCGAGGCCGTGTCCGCCGCCCCGAGCGTGCCCGAGCCCGCGCCCGTGGCCGTGCCCGCGGCCCCGAGCGTGCCCGGGCCCGCGCGACGCGGCTCGACCCGGCCGCCATCGCCGCCCCCGCTAACGCGGCCACCCATGGCCGGCCCCACCGGCACGCCGTCGGTCAGGTCCCGGATCATCTCGTCGCGCAGCGCCTCTTCCGGCGCGTCCCGCACCGACGCCGGGTGCGCCCGACCCACGTAATGGCCGCAGCCCATCACCACGTGGAGGCCCGTCCGGAGCGCGACGTCGCGCAGGAAGCCGGGATCGCGGCCGATCTCGTCGAGCGTGAGGTCCACGACCGTTCGGCCGCCGGCCGCCGCGAACCGCGCCAGCTCGGCGACCGCGAGGTCCACGTCTGTGAGCAGGAGGTTGTCACGGACCGCGAAGGGGTTCGCGCGGACCCGCCCCATCACGAGAGGGTCGTCGGCGACGCGGAGCTCCGCGATGGCGCGCTCGGCGGCGGACGCTTCGGGCCCGGGCGCGTCGAACCACGGCCACAGGTCCATGCGGACGTGCTCGTGGATGAGGGTCGGGCCCAGGTCCTCGGCGGGGACCGGGCCCAGGACGGTCTCGACGACGGCGAAGTGGTTCATCGCGCGCGGGTGGCGGCGCCTGCGCCTCGACGAGGGTCCGATCCGGCTGGAGTCTGGCCAGATTCACCCGACGTGACCGCTCGGCCGCGTGCGCTGGGCGCGCGACGCTCGGCCGAGCCCCAGGTGCGGCCAGATTCACATCGGGTGGGCTGATGGCCGCCGAATCGGGCCACTCCCGTGCCAACTGGTCGTGCCATGTGAATCTGGCCGGGCGAGGAGGCCCCACCCATGCCAGCTGGTCGTGCCATGTGAATCTGGCCGGGCGAGGGGGCGACTCCCGTGCCAGCTGGTCGTGCCACGTGAATCTGGCCGGGCGAGGGGACCACTCCCGTGCCAGCTGGTCGTGCCATGTGGATCTGGTCGGGGGCGACGGGCGGGCATGTGCCGGTCGGTCGCGCCACGTGGATCTGGCCACCGGCCCGGGCCGAACGCCGGCGCCCGTCGCGGCCGTCACCTCGCCCGCGCCCGTGAGACCCCTCGCGACCGCCGCCTCGGCCGCCTCGGCGGGGACCGCCCGCCCGTCTCGGCCGAACGCCCGTGCCCATCGCGTCGGCCGCCTCGGCCGCGTCCGTCACGCCGGGAGCCGCGTCCGTCACGCCGGGAGCCGCGTCCGTCACGCCGGCAGCCGCGTCGGCCGCGCCGGGAGCCGCGGCCGCCGCGCCCGCGCTCACCCGCGTGGTTCCTTCTCGATCCCCGGCTCCGTGCGCAGCGACTCCTCGCGGATCGAGGCCAGGATGCGCCGGCGCAGCTCCAGGAACTCCGGCGTCTCCTGCTGGTCGATCGTCCGCGGGCGTGGGAGGTCGATGCGGACCTCGTCCTTCAGCCGGCCCGGTCGGTTCGTCATGACGAAGACCCGGTCGGACAGGTAGACGGCCTCCTCCACGTCGTGGGTGACGAAGAGGACCGTCAGCCGGTGCGACTCCCACACGCGCGTGAGCAGCTCCTGCATCAGGAGGCGGGTCTGCGCGTCGAGCGCGCCGAACGGCTCGTCCATGAGCAGGATCGACGGCTTGTACGAGAGCGCCCGGGCGATCGCCACCCGCTGCTTCATGCCGCCGGACAGCTGGCGGGGGCGGGCCTCGGCGAACGACTCGAGGCCGACGAGCGCGAGGTGCTCGTCGGCGACCTCGCGACGCGCCTTCGCGCTCAGCTTCTCGCCGCGCAGCGCGAACGCGACGTTCTCGCGGGCGGTGAGCCAGGGGAACAGCGTGTACGTCTGGAAGACGACGCCGCGGTCGCGGCCGGGACCGTCGATCGGGGCGCCATCCACGAGGACGTCGCCCGCGGTCGGGTCGATGAGGCCCGCGACGATCGACAGGAGCGTGGACTTGCCGCAGCCGGAGGTCCCGACGAGCGAGACGAACTCGTTGGCGGCGAGCGACATGGAGATGCCCGCGAGGGCCTCGACCGGGGTCTTGCCCTCGAACGTCTTGCGGACGTCGCGGATCTCGAGGCGGGGGGCGCCGGCGGCCGAAGTGGCGGACGCGTCGCTCGCGATCGCGGGGGCGCGCGCACTCGTCGGGTCCGCGGGGACTGGCGCCCCGCCGGCTGCCGCGCTCATCGCTCCGCCCACGGGAAGACCCTCCGGCCCACGAGCTTCATCGTCTGGTCGGTCACGAGTCCCAGGATCCCGAGGACGATGAGGTAGCCGATGATCGTCTCGGTCTGGAAGTACCGCTGGGCCGTGGTGATCCGATACCCAAGGCCGGAGCCCGCCGCCACCAGCTCGGCGAGCACGATCCACGTCCACGCCCAGCCGAGGCTGATGCGCAGCGTGTCCCAGATCCCGGGCGCCGCCGACGGCAGGACGATGCGCCGGAGGATCGACCGGTCACGCTCGCCCAGCGTGTACCCGATCTCCACGAGGTCCCGCGGGACCCGCTTCACGTTGTCCATGACCAGCAGGACCTCCTGGAAGAAGGTCCCGATGAAGATGATCGCCCACTTCTGGCTGTCGTCGATCCCGATCCAGATGATCGTCAGCGGGATGAACCCGACCACCGGCATGTAGCGGACGAAGTCCACCATCGGCTCCACCGCCGCCTCCCAGAAGGAGTAGGTGCCGATGAGGATGCCGATCGGAACGGCGAGGACGGTCGCGAGGATGAACCCGACCGCGATCCGGCCGACCGAGACGAGGATGTCGTTCCACAGGGTGCCGTCGGCCGCGAGCGTGAGGAGACGGTCGAGGACCTCGCCCGGCGTCGGGAGGAACAGCGGCGGGACGGCACCGGTGACGGTGAGCGCGAGCCAGATCGCGAAGAGGAGGACGAACGCGCTGGACGCGACCGCGACGTAGAGGCGCGGCGAGATACCGCCGCCGATCCGCAGCGATTCGTGGCGGCGCCGGCGGCGGCGTGGTACGGGGGTCGCGGCGGGTACGGGCGAGCCGGCCCCGCCGGTCGTTCGATCCTGCGCCGTCGCGGTCATGGCTTCTCCGCGGCGTCGCCGGGTGGGGCGCTCCCCGGCGACGGCCTGCGTGCTTGGCCTACTGGGTGGCCTTGTCGATGAAGCTCGTGTCGAGGAGCTTGGTCGGGTCGATCTCCGCCGGCATGATCCCGGCGGCGACCGCGATCTTCATGATGTCGGTCATCGTGGCCGGGAAGGCGCCCTCCAGGAGCGACTTCGCCTGGGCGACGGTGTAGATGTCGACCCCGTCGAACGCCGTCTTGAGGTCCTCGGGCGTGGCGCCGACGGCCTTGGCGATGATCGCCTTCGCGTCGTCGCCGTTGCTGTTGTAGTAGGCGACCGCGTCGTCCCAGGTCTTGATGAGCGTCTGGATCTGGCACGGGACCTTGCCGGCGACGTCGTTTCGCACGACGAAGACGTCGGAGATCAGGCCGGGCTTCTCGGCCGCGGTGTAGATGAGCTTGAAGGCCGGGTCCTGCTGGAGGGCCGCGGTGAGGTACGGCTCGTACGTGACGGCGGCGTCCACGCGCTTCGCGATCGCGGCGGTGCCCGCGTCGGCGGCCGGCGTGGGGACCTTCACGATGTCGTCGATGGTCATGCCGTTCTGCGAGAGGGCATAGCGCAGGAGGATGTCCGAGGTGGTGCCCTCTTCGTACGCGACCTTCTTGCCCTTCAGGTCCTTGATCGAGGCGACCGGGGCGGCCGCGAGGGCGGCGTCGGCGGTGTTCGACTGGTCGAGGACGAGCACGATCGTGAGCGGCGTGCCGGCCTGCGCGAGGCGCATGGCGGTGTGTGTCGCGATGTTCGCGCCGTCGATCTGGCCGGCGACGAGGGCGGCGTTGATCTCGTCGTCGGTCGTGAAGCTGCTGACCTTCACGTCGAGGCCGTTCTGGGCGAACAGGCCCTTGCTGTCGGCGACCCACCAGGGGCCGTAGCCCAGCCAGGGCTCGGTGCCCATGCGGAAGGTGCCGGCCTCCGGGGTGCACGCGACGGCCGCGGCCGAGGCGGACTCGGCCGGGGCCTCGCTCGCCGGGGCCGTCGTGGGCGCGGTGGTGGCGCTGCTGCTGGAGCACGCGGCGGCGGCGATCGCCACCGTCGCGGCGAGCACCGCGATGGTCGTGAGCCGGCGTCCTGCCGGCCGAACGGTCGTGGACATCAGGGCTCCTCCTCGGGACGCTCCGGGCTCGGGGTCCGCACAGGGTACCCGAGGAGGGCGTCGCGCGCGTGGGACGGCTCGGTGACGATCGAGCTCCGGGACGGTGGCGTCCGGAGTCGGGTCGTCCCCCCGGAGGGCGCGCTGCCCATGTCCACGTGCCCGTTAGGATGCGTGCATGGCGACCGTCCCGGGTGGTCACGCGTCGGGCACCGTGTCGGCGCTGGTCGGCCGCGAGCCAGAGCAGGCCGCGGCCGCGGCGTTCCTCGATGCGGCCGCACGTGGGCCCGCCGCGTTCGTCATCGCCGGTCCCGCGGGCATCGGCAAGACGTCGCTCTGGCGCGCCGTCATCGCCGATGCCACGCGTCGTGGCTACCGGACGGCGGAGACGCGCGCGGTCGAGGCGGAGGCCCAGCTCGCCTTCGGCGGACTCGCGGACCTGCTCGACCCGTGGATCGATGAGGTCATCGACGTGCTTCCGCCCGCTCAGCGCACGGCGCTCGAGGTCGCACTCCACCGGATCCCGGCCGAGGGGACCGCCCCGCCCCCGCTCGCCGCGTCGCTCGGCACGCTGGCGGCGACCCGGGCGCTCGCTGCGCGCACCCCTCTGATCATCGCCGTGGACGACCTGGGGTGGCTGGATGCGCCGTCGGCCCGGATCCTCGAGTACGTGACGAGGCGGCTCGGCGATGCGCGTGTCGGCTTCACGGCGACGGTCCGCGCGGACACGACGGTGCCGCCCGCTGCGGCGGGCTTCGACGGGCGCGTGGACCGGCTCGACGTCGGGCCGCTCGACCTCGGGGCGATCGACGCGCTCGTCCGACAGGGGCTCGGCCTCACCCTTCGGCGGCCAGCGCTGGCCTGGATCCATGCCGGGTCCGGCGGCAATCCGTTCGTTGCGCTCGAGATGGCCCGGGCGATCCAGCGGGGCGGCATCAAGCCCGGGCTCGAAGGGCTCGCGGTCCCGACGGCCCCGACCGATCTCGTGCGGGGCCGCCTTGACGCACTCCCGGCGTCATGTCGCCTGCCGCTCGCCGCCGTCGCCGCCCTCGGGAACCCTCCGATCAGGCTCGTCGCAGCGGCCATCCCGGGATCGGACGGCGCGATCGAGACCGCGCGCCTCGGAGGCGTCGTGGAGGTCGATGCGGACCGCGTCCTCTTCACACACCCGCTGCTCGCGGCGGGTGCATACGGCCTCCTCGAGCCCACCGAACGCCGTCGTCTGCACGCGCGACTGGCGGAGATCGTGGCCGAACCCGAGCAGCATGCGCGGCATCTCGCGCTGGCTGCGGAGGCGCCGGACGAGTGGGTCGCCGCGGAGCTCGATCGGGCCGCCGCGCAGGCACTGTCACAAGGCGCGTCGGACGCCGCCGCCGACCTCGAGCTTCAGGCTGCGAGGCTGACGCCCGACGACGATCCCGCCGCGCGGCTGCGTCGGACGGTCGCGGCGGGCGCCCACCTCATCCGGGCCGGCGACCCGACCAGGGCCCGCGTCGTGCTGGAGCATTGCGTTGCCGACGCCCCGCACGGACCCGGTCGCGCCGACGCCCTGATCATGCTCGCGGATGCGCGGTCCAGTGACGACTGGCAGGCGAAGATCCACCTGCTGGATGAGGCGCTGCTGGAGGTCGGCACGGACCACCGGCTCAGGAGTCGGATCCTGCAGGCGCTCGCGCAGACGAACTGGCACACGGTCCGCGACGCGCGCGGTGGGCTCGCGCTCGCGTCCGCTTCGGTGATCGAGGCGGACCTCCAGGACGATCCCGTCGCACGGTGCTCGGCGTACCTCGCCGCCGTCCATGCCCGCCTCGCTGTGGGCGAAGGGCTGTCGTCGGATCTCCTCGAGCGCGCCATGGCTCTCGAGCCCTTCATCGAGCGCGAGCGTGTCTTCCTCTGGCCGTCCTTCACGAAGGCGCTGGCGGACGCGGACTGCGATCGGCTCGACGCTGCGATCGCGACGCTCCTCGACCTGCGGATCCGGGCGGCGGACATGGGGGACTGGGACTCGCTTCCCCTCGTCTCGGGCAACCTCGCCGACGTGACCTTCCGCCGCGGAACGTGGCGCGATGCGCTCGGCCACGCCGCGGACGCGGAGCGCGGCTCGCGCCAGAACGGCCAGGACGAGGCCCTGTCCCTCGCGCTCAGCCTCCGGGCCGTGATCGAGACCGCGCTCGGGAACGAGGTGGCGGGGCGGGAGGCCGCCGAAGAAGGGCTCGCCATCGCAAGGCAGGTCCATGCGCGAGCGAGCGAGCTGAACAACCGCGCTGCTCTCGGCTTCCTGGCCCTGTCCGCGGGGGATCCACGGACCGCCGAGGACGAGCTGCGACAGGCCGTCGTGCCGTGGCTCGAGGAGGGCTACGTGAGCCCCGTGACGCTCGTTTGGCTGCCGTCGTGGGCGGAGGCACTCGTCGCGCTCGACCGCATCGGGGAGGCGGCGTCGCTCGTCGATCTGTACGAGCCGGTCGCACGGCGACTCGATCACCCGTCCGCTCGCGCCGCGTGCCTGCGCGTGCGGGGCCTCGTCGCCGCCTCCGCCGGTGACCAGGCCGGGGCCGCGTCCCGCTTCGCTGATGCGTACCTCCAGCACGACCGCGTCCCGGAGCCGTTCCAGCGCGGCCGCACGCTCCTGGCTGAGGGCGAGTGTCTCAGGCGGTCGCGCCAGCGCGGCAGGGCGCGCGACGCGCTCGCCGCGGCGGCCACGGTCTTCGAGGGGCTCGGAGCGCGACGCTGGCATGAGCGAGCGATGGCCGGACTGGCCCGGACCGGACACCGTGAGACGGGCTCGTCACTCACCCGGACGGAGCGCCAGGTGGCCGACCTCGTCGCAGCGGGACGGACGAATCGCGAGGTGGCCGAGACGCTCTTCATGAGCGTGCATACCGTCGAGGCCCATCTGACCCGGATCTATCGGAGCCTCGGGATCAGGAGCCGGACCGAGCTCGCCCGGGCGATGACCGCGCAGCCGCGCGACCGTCTGGATGATCGTGCGGACGACCGGCCGGATGATCGCGCGCTCGGGCGGATCGAGGGGCACGAGTAGGGGTTTCCGGGATTCCGCATCTCCTCGTTCGACCCGAGGATCGATGGTGTCAGGTCGCCCGACCTCCATGCATCGAACAGGAGTTGCATCATGGATCAGCATCGCACGTCCCCCGCGCGGCCCTCGACCTCGATGAGGGCGATCGCCGCCGGCGCGCTGGTGGTCTGCTCGATCGTCGTCACCGCCTGCGCGGTGAGCCCCGCGGCCCCGGCCGCCCCAGCGGCCCCGGCATCGGCCGTCCCTGAGGCGCCCGCTGGCCCCGCCGTCCCCGCGGCCCCGGCCGCCCGGACCCCGCTCCGCGACCGTCTCGACAGCGAGTACCTGCGGAGCATCGCCACCGACTGGTCCGTCCCTGCGGCGCCCGCTGGCCCCGCCGTCCCCGCGGCCCCGGCCGCCCGGACCCCGCTCCGCGACCGTCTCGACAGCGAGTACCTGCGGAGCATCGCCACCGACTGGTGAGGGATCCGCTCCTCCCGACGCGCGCGGACACGCGCCTGAAGATCGCGACGCCCGGAGCGCCACCGGCCTCCGGGTGTCGTCGTGTTTCGGGCGACCGCGCCTGCCCTCTACCCCAGCGGGCCGACCGCCGCCTCCACCGTGTCGAGGATCTCGCACGACTTCACGAGCGCCTTCATCCGCGTGTGGTCCACGTGGAGCGGCCGGTCCTCGTCGAGGTGGGCGACGTGGCGACGGATCACGGCATGCGCCGCGTCGGTGCCCTTCCCCCGGGTCATCTCGCGGAAGTCGAGGCCCTGCGCGGCCGCCATGAGCTCGATCCCGATGACCCCGTAGGCGTCGTCCACGATCTGCTCGGTCTTCATCGCCGTGTTCATGCCCATCGAGACGAAGTCTTCCTGGTCCGCAGCGGCCGGGATCGACTGGACCGAGGCCGGGTTGGACAGCAGGCGCTGCTCGACGATGAGCGAGTCGGCGGTGTACTGGCTGAGCATCATCCCGGAGAACATCCCGGCGCCCTTCGTGAGGAAGGCGGGCAGGCCCACCGAGAGGGCGGGGTTCGTCAGGCGGTTCAGGCGGCGCTCCGAGAGGACGCAGACGGTCGTCACGGCGGCGCCGACCATGTCCATCGGGAGTGCCACGGGCGTCCCCTGGAAGTTCGCGCCGGTGAGCGTGAGCTTCTCGTCGGTGAGGAAGATCGGGTTGTCGCCGACGCCATTGAGCTCCGTCTCGACCTGCTTGCGGGCCCACGCGACCGCGTCGTGCGCGGCGCCGATCACCTGCGGGGTCGAGCGCATCGAGTAGGCGTCCTGGACCTTCGTGTGGATCTTCCCGGTCTGCAGGTCGGAGCCCTGGAGGAGCCGCATGATCGCCTGGGCCGACCGGACCGCGCCCGGGAAGCCCCGGAGCTGGTGAAGCCGGACGTCGTACGGCTTGAGGTTGGCGAGGAGCGCCTCCAGGGTCATCGCCGCCGCGATCTCGGCCTGCTTGAGCAGGCGCTCGATGTCGTACAGCGAGAGCGCGCTCATGGCGGTGAGGACGTTCGACCCGTTGATGGTCGAGAGGCCGTCGCGCGCCTCCAGGCCGGGCGGGGTGATGCCGGCCCGCCGGAGGGCCTCCGCCCCGGGCAGTCGCTCGCCCTGGTACCAGGCCTCGCCCTCGCCCATGAGCAGGAGCGCGACCTGGGCCATGGGGGCGAGGTCGCCCGACGCCCCGACCGACCCGCGCTGGCAGACCACCGGCGTGACGCCTCGGTTGAGCATCTCGACGAGCGTCTGCGTGATGACCGGGCGGCAGCCGGAGTTGCCGTGCGCGTGGACGTTGATCCGGCCGGCCATGGCGGCACGGACGGTGGGGATCGGGGCCGGGTCGCCGATGCCGGCGGCGTGGTTGTAGATGAGATAGCGCTGGAACTGCGAGACCTGCTCGTCGGTGAGCACTACCTCGGAGAATTCGCCGATCCCCGTGTTGATCCCGTACATGATCTCGTGGGCGGCGATCTTCTCCTCGAGCATCGCGCGGTTGGCGGCGATGCGGGTGAGGGCGCCGGGGTCGAGCTCCACGCGCTCCCCGCCGCGCGCGATCGCGGCGAGCTTCTCGATGGTGAGCGACGTGCCGTCGAGGACGATGGTCATGGGAAGGTACCTGCCTCGGGACGAGGGCACATCGACGTCCGACGCGACGCCGAGCCGAGGTCATCGTAGCGGCAGAGGGAGGGGCGGGGAGGGGGAGGCCGCGGCCGCGGGCGGGGAGTGCGAGGGGCCGGGGAGGGCGGCAGGCCCCCGGCGGGCCCCGGTTCCCTGGTGGCCCCGCGCCCCCCGGCGGCCCGGGTGTGGGCGCCCCCGGCCACCGATGTGACTGCCACACATCAGCGCCGAGGCTCGGGTGTAGCCGCGATGCCCGGGGCGCACGGATGCGACCGATGCGGGGCCCAGGATGACCCATCGACGGCCCTCGTGATGCCCCGGGGTCATCGGGGCGACAGCGGTGCACGCGAGAACGTGACTGCCAGTCACAGGGCGGGCCGCTGCACGGGTCGCGGTCATGGTGTCGCCCCGATGACCGACCGGGGGCCGCACCGCGCCCGGCGGCATCGCGCGCGGCGGCCGGGCGCGCGACAGGTGCGTCCCCGCCTTGCCGGCCCCCCGCAGCCGAGGCCTCAACCGGGGTGGGGACTTCCTCCGCCTTCGGTCGTGTGGCAGCATCCGGTCCACGGTCGCGCCGCCCGAGACGTCCCCGGGCCGTGCCGCGGATCCGCCCGAGGTGGTCCGATGACCGAGCCCGTCCCGCCCCTCCCCTCGGACCTCGACCCGGCCATCGCGCGGGCCGTGGAATCGGCTGAGGCCGGCGCCTATCGGGAGGCCTACGCAGCAGCGGCGGAGGTCGTCCCCGGCGTCGCGCGCTGGGAGCCGATCGGGGGCGCGATCGCGCTCGCGTTCCCCGCGGTGGACCACGACTTCTTCAACCGCGCCATCGGGCTGGGCGTGGGAGAGCCGGCCACCCGGGCCGACGTGCGGGCCATCGGATCCTTCTATCGAGCCGCCGCCATCAC
>JAKOQS010000062.1 GCA_029778235.1 Chloroflexota bacterium
CAGCAACAGATCCTGGCCGCGCGCGCCATCGTCCGCCGAGCCATCGCCCGCGGGGAACTCCCCGAAGGCACCTCCGTGACACTCCTGCTCGACACCCTGTGCGGCGCCGCCTCGATGCACGCGCAGGCCGCGCCCGCCGCCCTCCGACCAGCGCAGCAGGCGAGAGCCGAGGAGTATGCCGCCTCCTTGGTCGATTACGTGCTCGCGGCTGCAAGCGTCGCCCCCCGTAAGCCGGACGCCAACTCGTCCGACTGACTCCACCACCTGGTCGTTCTGCCTCGCGCCCGTCGGTCAGTGGGCGCCGAGGCGGCGGGCGGCCAGCAGGGCCATGGCCCTCGCGACCTGGATCGTCTCGGCCAGCGACACCTGCTCGCGCGGCGCGTGGGCGAACCGGACGTCCCCGGGCCCATAGTGCAGCGTCGGTATGCCGCCCACACCGGTATACAGCCGCAGGTCCGAGCCGTAGGGCGCGGCCGCTTCGACCGGCAGCGCTCCGCCGAGGTCGGTGACTGCGCGGCATACCTCGCCGATGAGCGGGTGCCCGGGCGCGAGGCTCCTCGAAGCGAACTGACCACCCGGCCACGTCACGCGAACCGGATTCTCCCGCAGCCACGGGTCCGCGGCGCACCCCTGCGCGACCCGCTCTTCGAACACCGCCCGCGCGTGCGCGAGGTCCTCGCCGAGCCGCACGCCGTAGCGCCCCTCGGCGGTCAACAGGTCGGGCACCGAACTCGACCAGTCCCCCGCGCTCACCCGACCGATCGAGATCCCGTAGGGCAGGTCGTGCCCGGCGAACCGCGGATCCACGTCGACGTGCCGCTCCGCCTCAAGCGCCCGCAACGCCAGATGGATCGGCCAGAACGCCTCGAACGCCGACACCCCCTCCAGCCGCGTGCTCCCGTGCGCCGCCCGCCCCGGGACCTCGAGCCGGAAGGTCAGCGCGCCGGCATTCGCCGTGATGACCTTGCCGCTGGTCGGCTCGGTGATGACGGCGACCTCGCCGCCGTGTCCCCGCCGCAGGGTCGCGAACGCCCCGAGCCCGCCGTCCTCCTCGCTGACGACACTGTGGATCGCGAGCCGGCGCTCGAGGCGGACCCCGGAGCGGTGGATCGCGCGGGCGACGGCGAGGTTGACGGCGACGCCGGCCTTCATGTCGCAGGCCCCCCGACCAAGCAGGACGTCACCGTCGATGCGCGCGGAGTACGGGTCGCCTGCAGCCCACTTCGCGAGGTCTCCGACAGGCACGACGTCAACGTGCCCCTGCAGGACGAGACCCGGTATGCCGTCGCCCGGGGTCGTGCCGACCAGGCCGTACCCCTCGAGCCGCTCCGCCTCGGTCCCGGGGAAGTCGGGGTCGGCGCGCAGATCGTCGAGGTCGAGTTGCCAAAGATCG
>JAKOQS010000063.1 GCA_029778235.1 Chloroflexota bacterium
GGGCCCATCGCCGCGGCGTTCATCCGGTCCCAGTTCCGGTTCGAGGTCGTCGGCTCCGTCCCGGATGTCCCGCGCCTGGCGCTGATGCCGAACCACCAGAGCCACCTGGACGCCCTCGCCGTCCTGAGCGTCCTGCCCGCCCGCCTCCGTCGCCGGGTGACCGTCCTCGCCGCCCGCGACTACTTCTTCGAGCGACCTGCTCCCGCGCTCACCGCGTCGGTCCTCTGGGGCGCCGTCGCCTTCGACCGCCGGAGCCGCCTGTCCGAGCTGCGGCGGTGGACGCGGATCCTGCACGACACGCCCGACGGCTGGTTCCTGGTGTTCCCGCAGGGGAGCCGGAAGTCGGCCGGGCTGCACGCGGGGCTCCCGCTCGTCCTCGCGCGTGCGGGCTGGCCGGTCCTTCCGGTCGCGCTCTCCGGCACGGCGGAGGCATGGCCCGTCGGCGCGCGGCTCTGGCACCCCTTCCGGCGGATCCGCGTCACGTTCGGCACGCCGATCCAGGACGCCGGCACCCGCGACCTGCTCGACGCCCTGGCCGCGTTCTGGGCGGAGAACGGCCGCCCGGATCCCGCGCCTCCGGCCAGACCCGGCCGGCCGGATCCCGCGCTCCCGGATCCCGCGCCCCCGGCCAGGCCCGGCCGCGCCACCCCGGAGGCACCGCCATGAGCCGCGACCTCGGCCTGTACACGACCAAGTACGCGCTCCGTCGGTGGCTCGCGCACCTCCCGGGCGTCCGCACGCTCCGCCCCAACGCGGTCTCGGTCGCCTCGCTCGTCCCGTCGGGGCTCGCGGCCGTCGCCATGTGGTACGGATGGTGGCCGCTCGTGATCGTCGGCATCGCCGGCCGGATGATGCTGACGGTCATGGACGGGCTGATCGCCGAGGAGTACGGCCGGAAGACCCGGATCGGCCCATACGTGAACCGGCTGCCGCAGGACGTCGGCGACGCCGCCCTGTTCGTCGCCTTCCTTCCGTGGGCGGCGCCCGCCTGGGTGGCGCTGCTCCTGGCTTCCGCGTGGCTCGTGAACATCGCCGGCGTCCTCCCCGGGATCGCCGGGGGCTCCATGCAGCCGGTGGGGCCCGCCGGGCAGCCCGACCGGATCGCGATCGTCCTCCTCGCCGCCGCCATCGCCATCTTCGTGCCGATCGACTGGTCGATCGTCGCCGCGCTCATCGTCGTCCTGTCCGTCCCGACCTTCGCGCTCCGCGTCCGACGGACGTGGCGCGAGCTCGGGCACGCCTGACGGAGGTCACCCGTGGACGCGTACCACGCCGCGCTCCGGTTCGCGATGCGGACCGGCGGCCGGCTCTCCGACGGGATCCGGCTCGGCTACAGCGAGGGGTTCAACGCCGGCGTGATGGTGGACTACGTCTACCGCAACCGACCGCACGGGGTGACCCCGCTGGGCACGTTCATCGACCGCGTCATGCTCAACCATCCCGTCTGGCGCGGCGTGCGCGGCAGGCGCCAGCTCCTGGTGGGCCAGGTGCGCACCGCGCTGGCAGAGGCGCCGGGGCAGCGCCTGTTCGACGTCGCCGCCGGCCCGGGCTCGTACCTGTTCATGCTGCCGGCGGGCGTGGGGACGCTGTGGGCCGGCGACCGCGACCCCGACGAGGTCGCGCGCGGGGCGGCGCGTGTCGCGCGCGAGGGCCGTGACGATATCCGCTTCGTGGCTTCCGACGCATTCGACCCGGCGACGTGGCCGGAGCCGTCCTTCGACATCCTGGTGGCCTCGGGCTTCTTCGACATCCTCGACGACATCGAGGACGTCCGACGGCTCCTGCGGGCGGGGACCGTCGGCACGCACCCGGGGTCGCGGTGGGTGCTGACGGTCATGGAGGACCACCCGGACCTCGCGCTGCTGCGCGACGTTCTCGTGGACTGGGACCTCGGGCCGTGGGTGGCCGTGACCCGCAGCGCGGAGGAGGTCGTCGAGGAGGCGCGCCCGCTCGGGTGGGAGCCCGTGGCCGTCGAACGGGAGAAGGAGCGCCTGTTCGGCGTGGCGACGCTCCGGCGTGTCCGATGAGCGAGCGACCGATGGACGCGGGCGGAGGGCCCGCCCGGACGCACGAGGACGCCCCGGGCCGGGGCGGCCCGCCCGGGGGCCGGGGACGGGCGGACGGCGCCGCGGGCGCCGCCGCGGGCATCGCGTGGGTGACGGGCGCGACCGGCGCCTGGGGCAGTGCGATCGGCCGCGAGCTGCTCCGCGTGGGGTACGACGTCGTCGCGCTCGGACGGCGGGAGCCGCCGTGGCTCGCGGAGGCGGCGGCCGCCGCGGGGCGGCGCTCCGGCTGGGTGGCGTTCGACCTCGAGGGACCCGACGCGGCGGTCGCCGACCTGCTGGCGCGCGTGCCGGACGGGCTGCGCTCCACGCCGGACGTGCTCGTGGACTGCGCCTTCTCCGTCCAGGGTGACGCGGCCGCGCTCGCCCGGGCCGACTACCTGGCCAGGACCGCGCTGCTCGGCGACGTCGCGGCCGCGATGCTGGCCCGTGGGAGCGGGCGGATCGGCGTCCTCATCGGCCAGAACGGCCGCCTGGGCCTGGCCGGCCTCGGGGACCTCTCGGCGCCGCAGGGCGCGCTGTGGACGTGGTCCGAATCGCTCGCGGAGGAGCTCCGCGCCGCCGGGCCGGGCGTTCGCCTGACCGTCGTCATCCCGCCCCGGACCGCGTCGCCGACACAGCGGGCCGTGGCCGAACGGAGCAGGCGGTCCGCGCGCCTACGGCCGCCGGACGCGCGCCCCGTGGTCCGCGCGATCCTGGCCGGACGCCGCCGGGCGGGACGCCGGCCCCTCCTCGCCGCCCTGGTGCTCCTGGTCCGCTGAGGCGGATCCGGGGCCCGCGCGGGCCCGTCGGGCCGCCCCGCCCTATCCTTCGGCCATGCAGGTCGCCGATCGCATCGAGCGCGTCAACGAGAGCATCGTCAACTTCTACCTCGTCGAGGAGGCCGGGCGCGTCACCGTGGTGGACGCGGGGATGCCCGGCAACTGGGGCCTGCTCGTGGACGGCCTGGCCCGGATCGGCAGGACGATCGCCGACATCGAGACGGTGGTCCTCACGCACGCCCACGCCGACCACGTCGGGCTGGCGGAGCGCATCCGCAGCGCCGCGCCCTGTGAAGCCAGGATCCACCAGGCGGACCTCGAGTACCTGCTGGCGGGGAAGCGGCCAGCCGGCGGGATCGATCGCGGCGCCAGCATGTGGCTCCTGCGGACGGCGCTGTACGGGCTGCGCAAGCGCGGGACGACGATGCCACCGGTCGCGACGGCATCGACGTTCGCCCACGGCGACGTGCTCGATGTCCCCGGCTCGCCCCGCGTGATCCACGCACCGGGACACACGCCCGGGGCGTGCGCGCTCCTGTTCGAGGAGCGGGGTGCTCTCATGACGGGCGACACCTTGAACACGCTCGACGTGGTCCGCGGGAAGACCGGCCCGCGGATCAGCCCGTTCTGGTCGGACCGGGCTCTCGCCGTGGCATCGCTCGCGCGACTCGACGGCCTGCCGGCGCGCATCGTCCTGCCCGGGCACGGGGAGCCGTTCGCCGGCACGCCGTCCGAGGCCGTCGCGCTCGCGCGCGCGGCCGAGAAGCCGGGCAGGGCGCCCGACTGACGGTCGATACCGCGCCATGAGCAGCCGTGACGCCTCCGCCCCCATCGGCATCCTGTGCGCCCTGCCCGAGGAGCTGCGGCTCTACCGCGAGGAGGTCGAGCGAGGCTCCTTCTCGGATCACGGCGGGATCGAGGTCGTCGTCGGGTCGATCGGCGGACGTCCCGTCGCGCTCGCCGAATCGGGCATCGGGAAGGTCAACGCCGCGTCAGCCGCCACGATCCTCGTCGAACGCCACGGGTGTGACCGGCTCCTCATGTCCGGCGTCGCGGGAGCCCTGGACCCCGGCCTGTCCATCGGCGACGTGGTGGTGGCCACGCGCGTCGCCCAGTACGACTACGGCCGCGTCACGGACGACGGCCCGGTGGCCTACCAGCCCGGCGGGATGCCATTCCCCGGCGGCAGCGACCGGGTCGGATGGGCGCTGCGCGCCGACCTCCTCGCGCACGTCCGCGGCGCCCTCGAGGGCGAGCCGCTCCCCGGGATCCGGGCGCGGGCGGGCGACACGCCGCACGTCCCGGCCGTCCACTTCGGCCCGATCGTGACCGGCGACGTCTTCGTCGCGTCCGAGCGGGTGCGGGCGGACCTGGCCTCGCGGTTCGGCGCCCTCGCGGCCGACATGGAGAGCGGCGCGATGGTCCAGGTGGCGGAGCGGTACGGCGTCGGGTGGCTCGTGGTCCGCGCGGTGAGCGATCTCGCGGGGCGGGACGGGGCGATCGACTTCACGGTCTTCCTGGACGACGCGGCGCATACGGCCGCGGCCCTGGTGCGGAGGCTCGTGCCGGTCATCTAGGTCGAGCGGCTCCGGGGCCGGGGAGGCCGAGGAGCCGGGGGCGACGGGCCGAAGCTGCCGAGGGGGCCGAACGGGGCCGAAGGGGGCCAGGGAGCCCGGGAGGCGGAGGGCACGGGGGACCGGAAAGGCCCCGGTCACGGCGTGACGATCGCGAAGTCCGGATCGGGCGTGTCGAGCACCGCCATGAGGCGACCGAGCACGGACGGATCGCCCTCGAGGGCGATCCCCTCCATGCTCCCGGCGAGCACGCCGACCAGGGCCGCGGCCGGCATCCGGAGCACGACGTCCGCCCCGTCGGCCGGCGCCTGCCGGTGGACGAGCACGCCGTTGCGCAGGTCGAGCCGATAGGACGCGCCGCGGTCGGTCAGCACGATCCCGATGGAGAGCGCCTCGTGCCAGGCACGGGGGCCGTCCACGCGGATCGCGATCGCGTCGAAGACCTGCTCCGGCGAGAGGGCCCGCATCAGGTCCGGCGACGTCGTGACCGGCGTCCCGAACGAGCCGTGCCGGAGCTCCGTCGCGCCCGCAAGGTACGCGTTGCGCCAGGTCCCGTTCTCGCAGCCGAACCCGAGCTGCTCGAGCGTGTCCGCCTGGAGCGCCCTCGCCGCCGCGTGCGACGGGTCCGCGAAGATCGCGCGGTCGAGCAGCTCCGCCGCCCAGCGGAGGTCGCCTTCGTCGAACGCCGTCCGCGCGAGCGCGACGACCGCGTCGATGCCGCCGATCGCGGCGACGTACCGCGTCGCCTGTTCCTCGGGCGTGTGCTGCCAGAGTCGAGCGGGGTTCCCGTCGTACCAGCCCATGTAGCGCTGGTAGATCGCCTTGACGTTGTGGCTCACCGACCCGTAGTAGCCCCGGGCGTGCCACGCGCGCTCGAGCGCCGGCGGCATCGTCATCGCCTCGGCGATCTCCGCGCCGTTCATGCCCCGGTTGAGCATGCGGAGCGTCTGGTCGTGGAGGTACGCGTAGAGGTCGCGCTGCTCCTCGAGGAAGCGGATGGCGCGCTCCCGCCCCCAGGTCGGCCAGTGATGGGACGCGAAGACGACGTCCATCCGGTCGCCGAAGCGTCCGATCGACTCGGTGAGGTAGGCGGACCAGGTCCGCGCGTCGCGGACGACAGCCCCGCGGATCGTGAGGATGTTGTGGAGCGTGTGCGTCGCGTTCTCGGCCATGCAGAGCGCCGCGTGGTCCGGGAACAGGACGTTCATCTCGGCCGGCGCCTCGGTGCCGGGCGTGAGCTGGAACTCCATCCGGATCCCGTCCACGAGGCGCGTCTCGCCGGTGGCGGTGATCGTGTCGGTGGGGGCGATGACCGAGATGGTGCCGGTGGACGTCGTCTGCGCCAGCCCCGCGCCGATCTGCCCGCGAGGCCCCCGCTCGAGCACCGCGCCGTACATGTAGCCGGCGCGCCGCGTCATCGCGGTCCCGGCATACACGTTCTCCGCGACGGCGTGCTCCATGAAGCCTTCCGGTGCGATGATCGAACAGCGGCCGGCGTCCACGTCCTCCTGGCTCGTCACCCCCTTGACCCCGCCGAAGTGGTCCACGTGGCTGTGGGTGTAGATGACGCCGACCACGGGCCGGTCGCCGCGGTGCGCCCGGTACAGCCCCAGGGCGGCGGCGGCCGTCTCGGCGCTGATGAGCGGGTCGATGACGAGGACGCCGGTCTCGCCCTCGACGAAGGTGATGTTCGAGAGGTCGAAGCCGCGCACCTGGTAGATGCCTGGCACGACCTCGAACAGGCCCTGGATGGCGTTCAGCTGCGACTGGCGCCAGAGGCTCGGGTGGACGGTCCCGGGCGCGGGTCCGTCCAGGAAGGCGTAGCTCTCGTTGTCCCAGACGACTCGGCCGTCAGCCGCCCGGATGATGCACGGGTCGAGCCGGCCGATGAAGCCCCGACGGGCGTCCTCGAAGTCCAGGGTGTCGTCGAACGGCAGCTCGGAGGTCGTCGTGGCGTTCATCGGTCGGTCTCCTGTCCCGGGTGATGGTCGGATCCTCGGCGCGCCGGCCGGCGCGGATGGTCTTGGGCGGGCTCGGTGGGCATGTCGTCACCGCAGGATCCCGTGGATCAGCGAGGCGAGCGAGATGACGACGATGCCGAGCACGACGGTGACGATGCTGCCCACCCTGGCGAAGTCCCCGAACGTGTAGCCGCCGGGCTTCATGACCATGAGATGCGTCTGGAAGCCGGCGGGATTGATGAAGGCGTACGAGCAGGCGAGCATGAGCACGACGACGAACGGGTGCCAGTCCGCGCCCAGCGAGGCCGCGATCCCGGCCGTGATCGGGAACATGAGCGCGGCCGCGGCCGAGTTCGTCACGAGGTTCGTCATCAGGATGGCGCCGAGGAAGACGACCGTCAGGCCGAGAGGCACGCTGTCGCCCGCCACGCTGGCGAGCGCGCTGGCGAGCGAATCGGCGAGGCCGGACCGGGTCATCGCCGGCTCCAGGCCGACGGCACAGGCGAGGACCACGTAGGTCTGCCAGTCGATCGCGCGGAAGGCCGAGCGGAAGTCGAGGCACCCCGTCGCGATGAGGGCGATCGCGGCGAGGAGCGCCGCGTTGAGCATGCTCATGATCCCGAACGCCGCGACGAGGACCATCGCGGCGACGATGACCGAGGCGGCGATCGCGCGGTCGGTCCGCTGGACCCGGTAACCGTGGATGCGGCGCACGAGGGCGAAGACGTCGGCCATCGACGCCGGGGCGTCCTCGTCGCTCTGGAGCACGACGTTGTCGCCGGCCGCGACGACCGTCTCCGCGATCGGGGTCCCGACCGGGCCCCCCGAACGCGAGATCGCCACGACCTTCCGCGCCGGGAGCGCGAGATCGCCCAGCCGACGGCCCACCCATGGCGAGTCGATCGCGACCACGCCTTCGCTCAGGCGCTGCGCGTACTCGACACCCGTGATCCCGGGCGGGTTCGCGGCCGCAAGCCCGAGCGTGGACCACAGGTCGCTCACCGACGAGACGCTCGACTCGAAGGCAAGGACGTCGCCGGCGGCGAGGCGCCAGTCGGCCGGGGGATCGAGGTGGACCGTCCCGGCGCGGGTGATCCCCAGCAGGCGCGATCCCGCCGGGGCCGCCAGGCCGGCACGCGCGAGGGTCTCGTGCGCGAGGGCGGAGGACGGCGCCACGACGTACTCCGCGCGGTACAGGGCCTTGGGCGCTGCGGCCTCGTTCGCGTCGGCCTTCCGCCGGCCGAGGAGCCGGCCCGAGACGAGCAGGAGCACGGCCACGCCCACGATGGCGGCGGGCAGGCCCACGAGCGTCGGGAAGAAGATGCCGAGCTCCTCGCCGTACGTGGAGAGCACGAGCCCGGCGATGATGAGGTTCGTCGAGGTCCCGATGAGCGTCGTGGCGCCGCCGAGCACCGATGCGTACGAGACCGGCAGATACATGCGGGAGACCGTCAACCGGGCGGAGCGCCCCAGGTCCCCGATGACGGGGATGAGCATCGCGACGATCGGCGTGTTGTTCAGGAACCCACTGCCGGCGGCCGTCACGGGGAGGAGCCGGAGGTTCGCCGCCTGCTCGGAGGCCGGCATGCCCACGATCCGCCGGATGATGATGCTGATCGCTCCCGTCCGGTACATCCCCTCCGCGACGACGAAGAGCACCACGACGGACAGCACCCCGCTGTTCGCGAAGCCGGCGAGGGCCTCGCCCTCCGGCGCGAGACCCAGCGTGATGATCGCCGCGAGCGAGCCGGCGAACACCGCCCACGTCGGGAAGCGTCCCCAGATGAGCAGGGCGAAGAGGGCGACGATGATCCCGAGCGTGAGCCAGGCGTCGACGGTCATGGGCGGCGCCACTCTATCGCATGAACCTGCGCTCGCGGACCCCACGCACCACCCGTCGCGACCCGGCGGCGTGGCGCTCGCGCCTCGACGCGCGGGAGCCCGGTGCGCCTCCCACGAGCCGCCGCGGCCCGGACCCGGCAGCGAGCTTCGCGGGCCTCAGCGCGCGGCCAGGCCCCGCTCCAGGAGCTCGCCGTCCACGCCCGACGGCGTCGTGTGCTCGGTCGCGTACACGTAGAGCACCGCGCTGACCATCGCGCCGAGGGCGGTCGAGACGATCGCCACCAGGCCGAAGACGATGACCCCGGCCACGATCGCCGGCACGCCGAGGACCGTGCTGCCGTTGCCCGCCGTGACGACGCCGAGCGCGATGAGCGCCACGCCCAGGAGCACGCCGCCGAAGACGACCACCAGGTACCCGATCCCATAGCCCCAGACGCGGCGGAGGCTGCCGAGCGCCGCCTCGGGCCCGAAGAGCGTCCGCAGGATCGCGATCGACCGCTTCACCGCGGTCACCGGGTAGTGGCCCTCAACGATGACGACCGGCAGGACGAACAGCGTCGCGATCCCCCATGCCAGACCGCCGAAGAACGAGACGAGCGCCCCGATGGCACCAGCGCGCTCGCGGATCGCCTGGAGGATCAGGCCGACCGTGGCGGTCACGAGCCCCCACGCGAACAGCGGGAGCATCCGGCCGAACGCGACGGAGAGCCCGTGGCCCACGCTCGCACGACCACCGCGCACCACGACGAGCGCCTCCGAGGTGAGGGCGCCGCTGAAGAACGCGACGACGCACGCGTTGACGAGGAACGCGATGACGAGCAGGACGATCGCGACGGGGCTGACCGTCGGGTCCTCGACCCCGTCCGCGACCTGGGTCGCCACCTGGAGGCCGATGGGCGCGAGGAGCACCAGGCTCACCACCGCCACGATGGCGGCGGAGAGGACCGGGAATGCGAGCAGCGCGGCATTCCGGCGGATCATCCCGATCGCGAAGCTGAAGTCCACCCGGTTCCCCATCCGACCCTCCGACGTCCTGTGGGCGGGCATCTCTCGCGGACCGGGAACGGCCGGGACGCCCGGCGCCACGATACGATGCCGCGGCAAGCGGTCCGGCGGATCGCACCGAGGGAGGACGAGCCCATGACCGACCGCGACCAGGCCGCCGCCGAGCCCGCCGGGCCGGTCGGCGCCCCCTCCGACCGGGTCCGCGTCCGCCGCAAGCCCGACCGCGGCCACTACGACCGCGAGGTCATCGACGCCATCCTCGACGCCGGCCTCGTCGCCCACGTCGGCTACGTGGTGGACGGCCAGCCGTACGTGATCCCCACGTTCCACTGGCGCGACGGCGACCGCGTCTACTGGCACGGCTCGACGGCGAGCCGGATGATCCGGACGATCGAGTCGGGCGCTCCGATCTGCCTGACCGTCTCGCTGGTCGATTCGATCATCCTCGCCCGGTCCGGGTTCAACAGCTCCGCCGACTACCGATCGGTCGTCGTGGTCGGCGTGGCCCGGGCCGTGACCGGTGACGAGAAGGTCCGCGCGCTGGAGCGGTTCGTGGACGCGCTTGCCCCCGGGCGGTCTGCCGAGGTACGCCCGATGACGGAGAAGGAGCTGAAGCAGACCGCGGTCGTCGCTCTCTCGCTCGACGAGGCCTCGGCGAAGGTCCGCGACGCGGGCTTCGGCGACGACCCCGACGACGCGGCATGGCCGGTCTGGGCAGGCACCATCCCGGTGCGCCTCGCATTCGGCGAGCCGGTCCCGGCGCCCGACCTCCCCGCGGGGATCGAGGTCCCGGAGAACGTGCGCGCCCTCACCGACCGCTGACGGCAGCCGGTCAGGCGCCGACCGGGCTCTCCGCCTCGGCCGCGACCTCGCGCGTCCCCGCCGTGCGCCGTCCGCCAAGGGAGGTGGCAGCGACACCGGCGAGCACCAGCACGAACCCGGCGAGGTCCGCCGGGCCGAGCGACTCGCCCAGCAGGATCGAACCGGCCAGCAGCCCGACCACCGGGACGGCGAGGAAGCCGGTGGTGGACGCGAGCGGACCCAGGGAGCGCGTCACCGACTGGCTGGCCCAGTACGCGAACGCCGTGGCGACCGGGCCGCTGTAGAGCAGGACCACGACCGTCTGCGGGGTCCAGTCGATCGACGCTCCAGCGTCGACGACGAACGCCAGCACGACGAGCGGGACGAGGGCGACGAGCAGCTGCCAGGGCTGAAGCTCCAGCGGCGTCGCGTGCCACGTGTGGCGGCGGATGTGGATGGCCGCGAGAGCCCAGACGACAGCGCTCGCGAGCAGCATCGCGACCCCCGCCACCTCGCCCTGCGCTGCCCAGTCGATGACCGCGGGGTTCAGGAGGAGCACGATGCCGGCGAACCCGAGGGCCACCCCGCCGATCTCCAGCCTGCCGGGCCGCATGTGGAAGAACAGCGCTCCGAGGACCGCCACCCAGATCGGCATCGTGTAGACGAGGATCGACGAACGCCCGGCCGGGACGACGAGCAGAGCGAGGTTCATGAGCGCGATCCCCGCCGCGATCGGCCCGAGGCCCACCGAGAGCACGATCGGGAGGTCGGCCCGTGACGGCACGCGGAGGTCGCGGCGAGCCGCGAGGATGCCGACGAGGATCGCGAGCCCGGTCACGACGCGCAGCACGCCGTACTGGAACGGCGGCATCGTCTCCAGCCCGATCTTCGCCACCACCCAGTGCAGGCCCCAGACGACCGAGACGCCCGCGAGCAGCGCGTAGGCGAGCGCGCGGCCGTGGGTCGCGGCAGCGGGCGGTCCGGCGGGCGTCGGCATCCGTCGATTCTGCGCCGGGGCCGCGGGGCGTGCCGGATCGTGCCCGGGTGGTGCGCTCGTGCACCGGGCAGGGCTCCGCCGGGAGACCGGCGGCCCCTCCGTCGCGGACGTCCTGGTAGGGGAGGGTGGACTCGAACCACCGACCGGGCGTGTATAAGACGCCTGCTCTCACCAGCTGAGCTACTCCCCCGCCGGTCGCGGCTATCGTGCCACGGGCAGGAGCGTGGCGAGCGCGGGCGGGCGCGCGGGAGTGGCGAGGCCGAGCGCCGCGCGGGGAGGGCGGCGGGCCGCGGGCCGTCGCGCAAGCGGCCGGGGTGGCTCCGGCGAGAGCGCCGAGGACGCGCGCCCACCGAGGTGCGCCGCCACGCACCGAGCGCGCGGACACGGCAAGATGACGCCGTGTTCACCCCGAAGGGCTCCATCACCGTCATCACCGGCTGCATGTTCTCGGGCAAGAGCGAGATCACGCTCCGAGAGCTCCGCCGGATGGAGATCGCGCGCCGCCGGATCCTCCTCCTCCGCCCGGCGATCGACGACCGGACGGAGCTCGAGGTCGTCCGCAGCAGGTCGGGCACCGCCTACCGCGCCCAGGCGATCCGGGGCAGCTCCGAGATCGTGAAGGTGGCCGTGGCCGAGCGCGCGGATGTGGTGGCGATCGAGGAGGCGCAGTTCCTCGACGACGGCGTGGTGGAGGCGGCCGAGACGCTCGCGCGGCGGCACGTCGCGGTCATCGTCAACGGCCTGAACCAGGACTTCCTGGGGCGGCCGTTCGGGCCCATGCCGCGCCTCATGGCGATCGCCGACCGGGTGACGGTCCTCACGGCGATCTGCACGATCTGCGGGGACGAGGCCACGAAGACCCAACGGCTCGTGGACGGGCGGCCGGCGACGCCGGACGACCCGCTCATCGTCATCGGCGGCCTCTCCGACGAGCGCTACGAGGCGCGCTGCCGGCTCCACCACGAGATCGGCTGACCCACCGGAGGGGCGGTGCGGGTACCGGCGCGACCGCCACGGGCTCAGGCGACCGGGACGAGAGCGCCTCCGGCCGGCCCCTACCGCAGCCGACCCAGGTCGAACGCGGACCGCCAGCGACCCAGGCGGACGATGGCGAGGACCGCGAACGCGACGACCACGAGGATGGCGCCGGCCGCGATGGAGTCGTCCAGGCTCACCTGGAACTCGGCGTAGACGGCCACCGGCAGCGTCTCCGTCCGCCCCTGGATGGCCCCCGCGAACATGATCGTCGCGCCGAACTCGCCGAGGGCGCGGGCCCACGTCATGACCAGGCCGGCGGCGAGCGCGCCGGACGCCAGCGGGGCGGTCACGTGGCGGAAGACGCTCACCTCCCCCGCCCCGTCGGCACGCGCGGCGTCCTCCACCTCTCGATCGACGTCGGCGAAGCCGGCACGCGCGGAACGGATGAAGAGCGGTGCGGCGACGAAGGTCTGCGCGAGCACCACCGCGACGACCGTGAACGGGATGACGATCCCCACCGACTCGAGCGCCCCGCCGAGCAGGCCCCGCCGCCCGAACACGAGCAGGAGGGCGAGGCCGGCCACGGCCGGCGGGAGGACGATCGGCAGGTCCACGATGACCTCGAGCAGCGACCGGCCCCGGAACGCGCGCCGGGCGAGCGCCAGTGCCAGGGGCATGCCGAACACGAGTGCGAGGACGACGGTCGCGGAGCTGGTCGCCAGGCTGAGCACCAGGGCGTCGAGGATCCGTGGCGAGAGGATCGAGTCGAGCGCCCCGCCCAAGAGCGCCCGCGCGAGCAGCGCGAGCACGGGCAGGAGGAGGAACGTCGCCGCGACGAGGGTCGCCGCGACGACCCCGGCCTCGCCGAGGCGGTCCGCGAAGGGGGTGCCGCGACGGGCGACGGGCATGGTCGTCCCCTCCGTGCGGGCGGCGCCGTCCGTGAGCGAGGTGGCGGTCACCGCGGCGTCATGGTGCCGAGAATCCGTACGACGCGAGGATCGCCTGTGCGTCGGGGCCGGTCAGCCACGCGAGGAAGGCGTCCGCGGCGGCCGGCTCGGGCGCGTCGGCGAGCGTCACCGCGCCGCACGTCGTGCGCACGTTCGTCCCCGGCGGGATCGGGAGCGAGCGGACCTTGTCCCCGGCGGCCTTCGCGTCGGTCGCGTAGACGATCCCTCCGTCGCCCTCGCCGAGCTCGACCTTGGCGACGATCCCCTTCACGTTGTCCTCGCGGGAGACGATGTTCCGCTCGTACGACGGGATGAGGTCGGCCTGGGCCCCCTTGTAAGCCTCGAGGTTCTCGAGGAGCTGCGTGGCATACCTCGTGATGGGGACGTTCTCGCCCGCGGCGATCACCTTGACCCCGGGCCCGGCGAGCCCGTAGGGATCGACCAGCCCGGCCGGGTTCGACGCCGGGACGATGACGGCGAGCTCGTTCGCCGTGAAGGGAGTGACGGGCCCACCTGCGAGCCCGGCCGAGACCAGGGCACCGGGGTTCTTCGTGTCGGCGGACGCGAAGACGTCCACGCGGGCCCCCTGCTCGATCTTCGCTCGCAGCGCGGCGGAGGAGTCGTACGACAGCGTGACCGTCGTGCCGGGGTTCGCGGCCTCGTACGCGGCGGCGAGGGCGTCGAACGCCTCCGTGAGCGAGGAGGCGGCGTAGACCGTCAGCTCGGCGGGCTCGGGCTCCGTCGATGCGACTGGCGCCCCGGTCGGAGCGACGGTGGCGGGGGCGCCGGTCGGGGCGATGGTGGCGGGACCGGCGGTCGCGGCGGGGCTCGCCGCCGGCGTCGTCGTGCCGGCGCTCGTGCAGGCCGCCACGGCCAGCGTGGCGATGAGGAGGACCGCGAGGAGGCGGGGCTTCACGTCTGGTCTCTTCCGGGCTCGGGTCGTGCGCGATGATGCAGGGGTCCGCAGGGCGGTGCCGAGTCCCCGCCCCACCGCGGCGATGGTAGTCCATCATTGACTACCTGGGAACGCCCGACGCGCGGGAAGGAACGATGCGCAGGCACCGGACGGAACCGAACCTGACCGAATGGGTCGTGCTGGCGGTCGCCGCGGAGGGACCCACGCACGGGTGGGCGATCGCGCGCCTGCTCGGGAAGGGCGGCCCGCTGGGCGAGGCGTGGTCCAGCTCCCGTCCGCTCGTCTATCGAGCGATCGAACGCCTCGAGGCGGCCGGGCTGCTCCGGCGGGCCGGGAGGAGCGAGGGACGCGGCCCCGACCGCGAGATCCTGGAGATCACGCGGGCCGGCGTGACGGCGGTCGAGGCGTGGCTGTGCGAGCCGGTGGACCACGTCCGGGACGTCCGGACGACGTTCCTCGTCAAGGTCCTGCTGCTCGACCGGCGCGGCCAGGACGTGGGGCCCCTGGTCCGTGGACAGCGTGAGCAGCTCGCGTCGGTCGTCGCGCGCCTGGCGGCACAGGCGGCCGAGGCGCAGGGGTCGGAGCGGATCGTGGCGGCGTGGCGCGCCATCAACGCGGACGCTGTGATGCGCTTCCTGGCGACGCTGGAGGAGACGGCCGGCCGCTGACCGGCGGACGGGTGGCCGAGCGGGGGGCCGAGTGGTCGGCCGGGCCGCGAAGGTGGATCAGTGGCCGGCGGGGCCGTCCAGGCGGATCCGGAGCGCGTCTGCGACGCCGCGGGCGAGGTCCCCCACGGTCGTCGTCGCGTCCCGCTCGCAGACCGCGATGCCTGTCGCGTGCGCGTCGCTGACCATCGCCGCGTGCAGGCGCGCGTCGAGCGCCATGAACGCCGCGACGGGGTCCCTGCAGTCCGGGAGCGCCATGGAGGCGACGGCCGCGAGGAACCCGCGCCGCTCGTCGGAGCCAGTCCAGACGGCGGCCTGCATCGAGACCGGCAGGGCGACGCAGGCGATCCGCGCAGGTCCGACGGCGGCGGCGACGACCGCCGGCCGGCCGAACCCGCCGTCCACGAGCAGCGGCGCGTCGGGGTCGCGGTCGGCGAGGTCGGTCGCGATGAGGTCGAGCTGCTCGGCGGTCGTGGCGGCGTGGAACGCGAGGAACGCGTCCGGCTCCAGCGCAAGCTGCCACGCGAGGGGGTCGGCGGCGGACGCCCAGGCGTGGCTCGCGGGATGACGGTCGGCGGTGAACCTCCCGAACCACGCCCCGTACAGGAGCGTGTCCACGTCGATCACGTCGACCCCGGCGCGACGGCCGATCTCCGCGCAGACCGTGGACTTGCCGCTGCCCGCGCCGCCGACCACGAACACGACGCGCCGGAGCGGGGCGAGGATCGACCGCGCGTGCGCCACGAGCGCCGGGTCCACGGGGAAACGCGCGCCATCCCGGATCATCGTCGTGTGCGTCAGCCGCCGAGGATGAGCGGCTCGAGCACCTGGGAGACGAGCACCAGGCCGATGTACGCGATCGGGAGCGCGGCGAAGAAGCCGAGCGCTCCGCTCCACGCGCTCCGCCGCGGGCGGCCGCCCGCACCGGTGGGCTGCGGGACGACGAGGTACGTGATGATCGTCCCGGCGGCCAGGACCGCGGCCACGTAGAGCGCGACGGCGAGGGTGGTCAGGTCGCCGCCGGGGAGATCCACGCCGCGGGCGATCGCCACGTCGTACGCGAGCAGGGGGATCCCGAGCACGACCGCCACGAGGCCCGAGGAGAGGACCGCGCGCACCACCGGCCGAGGAGCGTTGCGGGCCTGCCGCCAGCGGATCTCCAGCTCCGAGCGCTGTCGGACGGTCGTCGCGGGCGCGCCGCTGGGCGTCGGGGCGGCGTCGGGGCCGGACGGGGGGCCGGACGGGGAGGTCAGCGTTCGCCCAGGTCGGCCACCGCGTCCACGATCGCGATCGTCGGACGTCGCGGCAGCGTGTCCGGGGTGTGACGCGCGAGCTCTCCGACCGCGTCGATCACGCGCCCCACCTCGTCCTCGGTGTTCCACCAGCCCACCGACAGGCGGACGCGCTGGGTGCCGGGGATGCGTCGCGCGATGAGGAAGATCCGGCGTCCCAGCTCGTCAAGGGCCGCCTGCCCGTCCCAGCCGCGGACCGAGAACGTCACGAGCGTCGCGCCGTTCGATGCCGGCGTGGCGACCGTGACGCCGGGGATGCGCGCCAGGCGCTGGGCCGCGTCGCGCGCCAGCGCCGCCGCACGCGCGTGGGCCCACGGCAGGCCGACGTACATCGACAGCCACCCGACGCTGCGCGCCAGGGCGACGATGGACGGCTTGTGGAAGCCGGCCGACTCGAACCGCCGCGCATCGGCCCACAGGTGCACCCTGCCCACCGAGTACGGCGTGGCAGAGCTGAAGAAGCCTGCGAACGACGGCTCCGCCCAGCCGAGCGCCGCGGCGGAGACCGCCACGGCCCCGGTCCCCTCGGGGCCGAGCAGCCACTTCTGTCCGGGGACCGCGTAGAACTCGGCGCCGATGGCGTCCAGGTCGAGCGGGATCGCGCCGGCGGCCTGTGCGCCGTCGAGCGCGACCGGGACCCCCTGCGCGTGGGCCGCCTCCACGATGCGGGCGGCCGGCAGCGTGGCACCGGTCGTCCAGAGAACGTGGCTCACGGCCACGAGACGGGTCTCCCGGCGGATCGCCGCCTCGACGCCCGCCACGACCCGGTCCTCGTCGCCGCCGTCCCCCACGTCCACCGCGTCGATCTCCACGCCGACGCGGTCGCGGAGCATGGCGAGCGGTGCGGTGATCCCCGGGTGCTCCTGGTCCGTGGTGACGACGCGGTCGCCGCGCCGCCAGGGGATCGCGTCGATCGCGAGGCACATCCCCTCGGTCGTCGAGTGCGTCAGGGCGATCCGGTCGAGCGTCGTCCCCAGGACCGCCGCGAGCGACGCCCGCGCCTCGTCCATCCGGACGAGCAGCTCCTCGTAGGCGTCGGGGTGGGCCCGGCCCACGGTGAGCTCGCGCTCGGCGACCTCGGCCGCACTCCGGGCCGACGTGGCGGGGATGGGTCCGCAGGTGCCCGCGTTCATGAAGATGCCGGCAGCCACCGCCGGCAGCTCGGCGCGCAGCGACCGGACCTTCTCGGGATCGGAGACGGGAGGGATGACCACCGCTCCGTATGATACCGGGCATGGCGGCCTTCCCCCGACCCGAGCTCATCGCGTCCACGGCCTGGCTGGCGGAGAACCTGGGCCGGGAGGACGTCCGGGTCGTGGACGTCCGCTGGCGCCCGGACGGCTCGGGCGCGCGCCTCCACGCCGAGGGCCACATCCCCGGCTCCACCTGGATCGACTGGTCCACGCAGCTCGTGGACCGGGACGAGGCGACCGGCGCCTACCACCTCGCCGGGCCCGATCGGGTCGCGGCGGCGTTCGGGGCCGCCGGGGTGGGTGACGGCGCGACGGCGGTCCTGCTCGACGACATGTCGGGCCAGTACGC
Source organism: Chloroflexota bacterium (assembly GCA_029778235.1). Classification (GTDB taxonomy): domain Bacteria; phylum Chloroflexota; class Limnocylindria; order Limnocylindrales; family CSP1-4; genus CAIYQJ01. The sequence continues at coordinate 17,345 of JAKOQS010000063.1, forward strand.
CGGCCGCGCGTGGTGGACGCTCGCGGCCTACGGGTTCGACTCCGTGCGGATCCTCGACGGGGGCTGGCGCGCCTGGGTCTCCGAGGAGCGACGGGTCACGACCCGTCCGTCGCTCCACGAGCCCGCCGTGTTCACCCCCCGGGCGTCGCTGCGGCTGCGGCTGACGGCCAGCGAGCTGAGGGACCTGCTGCACGCGCCGGGTCAGACCGTCGTGGACGCGCGGTCCGCGTCCGAGTACGCCGGACACGGCGGGACGGCACGGCGGCTCGGCCGGATCCCGGGCGCCGTGAACGTGCCCGTCGCCGCCACGACGGCCCCGCCGCTGCAGCGGCTGCGGGACCCGGGCGATCTCGGCCGCATGCTCGGGAGCCTGCCCTCCGGCGATCGGCTCGTCTGCTACGACGAGGCCGGCATCGGATCGGCTCGGCTCGCGTGGGTCCTGTCCGTCATGGGCCGCTCGGACGTCACGGTGCTCGACGGCGGCTGGGTCGAGTGGGCGGACCGGGCGGACCTGCCGGTGGAGTGACCGGGATCCCCGCCACGAGGTGCTCGGCGCCCGCCTGGAGCCCAGTGAAGAGCGTCTCCACCGCCGCGAGCGTGTCCGCGTCCGCTGCGTCCTTGTCGCGCCGGAGCCGCGCGATGCGCGGGAACCGGAGCGTGAACCCGGACCGGTGGCGCGGGGAGCGCTGGATCACGTCGAACGCGACCTCGATGACGACGGTCGGCTCGACCACGCGGTATCGCCCGTGCGTCGAGATGGTGTGGGCGGTGAACCAGTCGGTCATCTCGGCGAGCTCCGCATCCGTCAGGCCCGTGTAGGCCTTCCCGATCGTCACCAGTCGATCGTTCGCCTCGTCCCGGACGGCGAACGTCCAGTCCGAGAGCACGCCGTGGCGCTTGCCGTGGCCGACCTCGACCCCCACGACGACGCAGTCGATCGTGGCGAGGGCCTTCTTCATCTTCAGCCAGCCGAGACCCCGCCGGCCGGGCGAGTACGGGCTCCGCGGATCCTTGACCATCAGGCCCTCGTTGCGGCGTGCCCGTGCCGCGGCGAACTCGCGCTCCAGCCCGTCCACCGAGTCCACCGAGACGAGGCGCGAGAGCGCGAAGCGGCCCCCGTCGCGCACGTCTGGGAGGTCCAGGGCGGCCAGCCGCGCGCGGCGGTCGGCGAGTGGGACGTCCAGGAGCGGCTCGAACGCGCCGTCGCGCGGCCCGGCGGCGAGGACGTCGAACGCGACGTAGACCACCGGCACCGCCGCCATCACCGCGCGGGACGGGGCCTTCCGCCCGAGCCGCGCCTGGAGCCGGAGGAAGGGGAGGACGGACCCGTCGGCCCACGCGACCACCTCGCCGTCGAGGATCCCGTCCCAGTCGAGCGACGCGGCTGCCTCGGCCACCTCGGGGAACTGGCCGGTGACGTCGTTGAGGTCTCGGCTGAAGAGCCGCACCACGTCGCCGAGCCGGTGCAGCTGGACCCGAACGCCGTCGTACTTGTCCTCCACCCAGACGATCGGGCCCAGTCGCCGCAGGATCTCGACGGCGTCCTCGGCCGGCGAGGCGAGCATGGAGCCCACCGGGCGGAACGGGTCGAGCGTGGCGCGGTCGAGCGCGTCGTCGCGCGCGAGCGTCGCGGTCCGGCCGACGTCCCCCGTGAGCATCCGGGCGCGCGACACGGCCGCGGGCGGGCGGTCGAACGCCTCCGCGATCGCCGCCTCCAGCAGGCCGTCACGCAGGCCGATCCGCAGCTCACCGGTGACGATGCGCACCACGAACCGGGCGGTCGCCGCATCGCACCGGGCGATCAGCGCGGCGAGGATGTCCGCCTTCTCCCGTGCGACGCTCGTGGCCGCGATCGCCGCGAATGCGTCGGCGACATCACGGAGGGAGGGGCCGGCCGGGCCGAGGGCGCCGGCCGCGCCAGGATCCCCGACAGTGGCCGTCGTTCCATCGTCGGCACAGCCCGCCGGCCGTGCCACCACCTCCTCGATCACGAGCGCGAGGGCATCGCCCGGGTCGGACGTCCGGTCGTACGCGCGGCGGAGCGCGTCCTCGTCAGCGCCCGTCGCCGTCTCGACCGCCAACTGGATCCCGCGCCAGCCCAGGCCGAGCGGCTCGCGGCCCGTCCCCGGGAGCGGGCGGCCACCGAGGAACGTGGCCGCGGCCGGCAGGTCGTCGGCCGGCAGGTCGCGCAGGTACGCCGCGATGACCGCCCGCTTCTCGGACGTCCGCGTCGTCGCGGCGACCCGCGCTGCCACGCCGGCCCATGCGTGCATGCTGGCCCTCTCCGCCGGGCCGTTCGTCCCGTCCCTCGCCACGGCGGCGATGGTATACCGTGCCCCCATGCAGTCGCGCTCGATGCTCCCGGAGCGCATCGAGGGTGAGCGGGTCGTCCTCCGCCGGCACACCCCCTCGAACCTCCCCGCGTTCTACCGCTGGTACGCCGACGCGGAGATCGCGCGGCTGAACCGCCACCAGTCGGGTCCCATGCGCCGCGACGAGATCGAGCGGTTCTTCAACGCGCGGATCCTCGGGCTCGAGTCGCTCGCGCTGGCGATCCACGTCCGCGAGTCGGACCGGCTCATCGGGTCCTGCGCGTTCAGCCAGATCGACGGCGACAACGGCTCGGCGCTCTACCACATCACGATCGGCGAGCGCGACGCATGGAACCAGGGGTACGGGACCGAGGCGACCGACCTCATGCTCGGGCTCGCGTTCGACCGCCTGGGACTGCACCGCGTCACGCTGTCGGTGTTCTCGTTCAACGAGCGCGCGGTCGCGTCGTACCGCAAGTCCGGCTTCGTGCTCGAGGGGACGGCGCGGCAGGCGATCTGGCGCGACGGCCGCTTCTGGGACGAGCTCATCATGGGGATCCTCGCCGACGAATGGCGGACGCTCCGCCGGGCCCGGGAGGTCGGGCGGCGCGAGGACGACGGGACGAGTCCCGCGCTGGCCGTCGGGTCCGCGAGCTCGGGGGCCTGACGATGCCGAGCACCGGCCCCGCGGGCTCGGGGGCCTGACGATGCCGAGCACCGGCCCCGCGGCCGACGCCGCCCGTGCCGCCTTCCGCGCGCACGTGGATGCGCCCGGCCATGCGGTCGGGAACGCGCGCGATGCGCTCGACGGCCTGGATCGTGCCTTCGCCGACGGGGCTCTCGTGGAGACGCCGGTCCTGGGGGCGATGATCGCCGACCTCCGGGCCGCTCTCGCGCCCGACGAGACCGGGAAGGTGGGCGGCAAGAGCGCCGAGGCGGCCCGGTTCATCCTCCGGGCGATCTCGCGGGAGCTGGACGCAGCATAGCCGGCGACGGGGGCTTGGCTCTCGACCGGGTCGAGACCTCACCATCCGGGCCGATGGACGACCTCATCCCGATCGGCAGGTTCGCACGGATGGCCGGACTCTCCGTCGGCGCGCTGCGCCACTACGACGATCTCGACCTCCTGCGACCCGCCGACGTGGATCCTGCGACCGGGTATCGCCGTTACCGGGTGGGTCAGCTCGAGACCGCTCGGGTGATCGGCACGCTCCGCGAGCTGGAGGTCCCGCTCGAGGGGATACGCGCCGTCCTCGCCGCCGACGACCCGGCGGAGCGACGCCGCCTCCTCGACGTGCACCGCACACGGATCGACGCACGGGCGGTCCGTCTCCAGCGGATCTCCCACGCATTGCGGCACCTCACCGACGGCAAGGAGGCCACCATGCCCGACCGACCGACCCCCGACCCTTCCCTGGACGCGGCGACCGAGCGGGCCGTAGCGGTGGACCTGTTCAACCACGTCTGGTCGCTCCTCGAGACGCCGGACCGGACACCCGCCCAGACGGACGAGATGATCCACGCGGCGCACGCGTCGCGACATCACTGGGCGGCCGTGGGCACCGCGGCGAACCTCGCCCGCGGGGAATGGCAGTGCTCCCGCGTGTACGCGGTCCTCGGGCGCGGCGAGCCGTCGCTCTGGCACGCGCGTCGCTGCGTCGCGATCCTCGACGAGAACGGCATCGCCGACTGGGACATCGCGGCCGGATACGAGGCGATGGCGCGGGCGTCGGCGGTCGCGGGCGACCTCGAAGCCGCACGCGCGTGGGCGGCGCGCGCCCAGGCGGCCTGCAGCGCGATCGAGGAGGAAGAGGACCGGCGGATCGTCCAGGCCGACATCGACGGCCTGCCGCTCGACTAGGAGGCGGAGGCCCCCGCCTCTTCGGCGACGCCGGCGTCGTCCGCGCGTGGCTCGCCGCCGTCGTCGCCGACGCGCGGGTCGTCGCCGTCGGACACGGCGTGCCCGCGCACGCTGGGCAGCCAGCCGATGCGCAGGAACGAGAGCGCACCGGTGATGGTCGTCGCGGCGAGCGTCGAGACGTGCACGAGCAGCGCGAAGGCGAACGCAGTGTCGGCCGCCACGCCGAACAGCGCGAGGATGCGGACCGCCGCGAGCTCCCACGTCCCCACGAAGCCCGGCCCCGCCGGGATCGCGGTGACCAGGTTGACGCCGGCGGCGAGGAGCGCAGCCTGGCTCCACGTCAGCTCGATCCCCACGGCCTGCGCCCCCGCGGCGAACGTCACGATCGAGAAGGTCCAGGCCATCGCGGTGAGGGCCACGGCGGCGCCCAGCGTCCGCGGTCGTCCGGCCACCCCCACGCCGGCCCGGAACGTGGACGCGAGCGCCCGGACCCGCGGGTAGCGCTCCGCCGCGGCGACGACCCGGCCGGCTCCGGGCAGGCGATCGGCGAGCAGGACGACGCCGAGCCCGACCACCACGGTCACGGAGATCGCGACCCCCACCAGGACGGCCGAGCCGATCTCGCCGCGGACGCCGAGGACCAGCAGGGCGACACCAGCGATGGCGACCAGCGCCGTGAAGTCCACGACACGCTCCACGACGATGGTCCCGAGCGCCGTCGACCGGCTCATCCCCTCGCGGTCGCCGAGGTAGTGGGCGCGCACGAACTCACCCAGCCGGGCCGGCAGCACGTTGTTGGCGGCGTAGCCGGTGGTGAGGTACTGGCCCGTCCGGACGAGACCCACGTCGGCGACCGGCCGCAGCAGCACCCACCAGCGGACCACGCGGGTCGCGATGTCCGCGGCGAGCGCCGCGACCATGACGGCGACCCACGGGAGCGACGCCCCCGCGAGGACCTCGAGCGCCCCGCCCACGTCCACGGTCCGGAAGACGAACCACAGCGCGACGAGCGAGATCGCGGTCCCCACCACCGTCCGGAGGACGAGGGACCGGCGCGAGGGAGCAGCCGGGGCGGATCCCGACCCCTCGGGCCCCCCGCCACCCTCGCGGCCCGCATGCGGCCCGGACGGAGACCCGCTCACCCGGGACGTCTCCGCGGCCTCAGCGCGGGCGAGCGGACGATGCCCCATCGGTCGAACAGGAAGCGCAGAACGACCGTCAGCGTGGAGAGCCCGTACACCACGCTCCGGCGGACGCCGACCGAGCTGGCCTCGGCGAAGTACCTGGTGGGGACGGCGATCTCCCCGATCCGATCGTGGAACCCGGCGGCCACCGCCTGGGCGATCAGCTGCTGGTCGAAGACGAAGTCGTCGCTGTCGCGGTCGTAGCGGATCGTCTCGAGGAGGCGCCGCGAGTACGCGCGGAAGCCCGTGTGGTACTCCGAGAGCCGCAGTCCGAACGCGAGGTTCTCGACCTCGGTGAGGAAGCGGTTGCTCGCGTGCTTCCAGCGCGGCATCCCGCCCGCGAGCGGGTCGCCCAGGAAGCGGCTGCCCAGCATCAGGTCGCGTTCGCCCGCGAGGATCGGGGCGATGAGAGCCGGGATCCGGGTCGCGTCGTACTGGTAGTCGGGGTGCAGCATCACGACCACGTCCGCGCCCTCGCGCAACGCGGTGTCGTAGCAGGTCTTCTGGTTCCCGCCGTAGCCGCGGTTCTGGCGGTGGGCGACCACCTGGAGGCCCAGGCGCCGTGCGACCTCGACGGTCTCGTCGGCCGACAGGTCGTCGACCAGGATCACGTGGTCCACCACGTCGTGAGGGATGTCGGCGTACGTCCGCTCCAGCGTCCGCGCGGCGTTGTAGGCCGGCATGACCACGACGACGCGCGGCTCGGCTCGGAAGGCCAGGTCGGACGGCATGGCGGAAGCGTAGCGGCAGCCGGTCCGGTCGAAGGCCCAGGTCGGGAGGCGCGCATCCCGGCGCCGACGAGAAGCCATCGGCACCTGCGCGCCCCGACGCCGGGCGGGATCGGCGGCCCACCGCATCCGCCGGGGTGGTCGCGCGCGAACTCCGGTGAGAAGATGCCGCCCACCCGCGGGCGGTGCTGATGGGGGACGCGATGCTCGAGCGGATCTTCGGAGGACGACGGATGGATCCAGAGACGGCCCGACGGGTGCCTCCCGGCCAGTACCTGACGGAGAAGTTCCCCGTCCTTCACTACGGGAGCGTCCCGCGTGTGGACCTCGCCACCTGGGACCTCCGCGTCTGGGGCGAGGTGGACGCCCCATTCGTCCTCACGTGGGAGCAGTTCCGCACCCTCCCCCGCCGGAAGGTGCACGCGGACATCCACTGCGTCACGCGGTGGTCCAGGCTCGACACCGACTGGGAAGGCGTGGCCGCCCGGACGATCCTCGACCTCACCGGCGTCCGGCCCACCGCGACCCACGTGATCGAGCACGCCGAGCAGGGCTACACGACGAACATCCCGCTGGATGTCTTCGACGACGAGGACGTCCTGCTCGCGGACACCTTCGACGGCAAACCCCTCGAGCCCGACCACGGCGCCCCCCTTCGGCTGGTCGTCCCCAAGCGCTACTTCTGGAAGAGCGCGAAGTGGCTCCGCGGCCTGGAGTTCGTCGCCGGCGACCGGCCCGGGTTCTGGGAGCGCTACGGGTATCACAATGACGGGGATCCGTGGCGCGAGGAACGGTTCAGCGGGTAGGAGAGGCGCGGAGCCCCGCGCCCCCGCCGCCTCGAGCCACGGCGCCGGCGCCGGCGCCCGCCGCCCGGCGAGGAGGGACGATGCCCGGTCTGTCGGAGCGCGCGCGGGAGACACGGTGGACCGACCTCCCGCCCGCCGCCCGCGCGTACAGGGTCTTCCACGCCGCGTGGTCGATCGCCGGCCTCGCGGCGTTCGGCCACGTGTGGCGATGCGCCATCACCGGCCACCGCGACCGGATCCTGTGGGCGAGCATCGGGTTCCTGGCGCTCGAGGGCGCCGGCCTGGTCGTCGGCCGCGGCGACTGCCCCATGGGCGAGATGCAGGAGCAGATGGGCGACCCGGTGCCGTTCTTCGAGCTCGTCCTCCCGCCGCGCGCCGCGAAGGCCGCCGTGCCGATCCTCGCCGCGGGGTCGGTCGCCGGGATGGCCGTGATCGCGGCGCGGATGGCGCTCGGGACGACCCGGGCCGCGCGGCCGCATCACTCGGGCGGCGCGTGATCGCCCCCGTAATCACATAGTAGTCAAGTTTGCTTTCTCGCTCGCCGAGGCGTATAGTCGACAGGTCGGCAGGAAGCCCGGGCGACGGTTCGGTCGCCCGGCTACGCACCAGCGGAGGAGCGGTGACAGGACTCACGTCGATCGACCTCCGGGGGATGCCCATGGACCCGCGTCACGAGCTGTTGTTCCGGACGCTGTTCGGGCTTCAGCCCGGCGAGGCCATGGCGGTCGTCAATGACCACGACCCGTCGGGCCTGTCCGTGCGTCTCGCGGCCGAGTACCCGGGGCGCTTCACCTGGACGTGGCTGGAGCAGGGTCCGGTCGACTGGCGCTTCCGGATCGACCGGTCGGCGGAGGCGGCCCTCACCGCCTGAGACCGGCCCATCCGTGCACGCCTCCCTGTGCACGGTGGACTGCCGACGCGAACGCTGAGAACCAGGGGTCTCGTCCCGCCCCTCGAGAGCAGAGGACGGATCGATGGCAACCTCCAGGCGCCGTCTGCTGGTCGCCGGACTCGTCGGCCTCGGCGCGCTCGCCGTGCCGCGGGCGGTCGGGGTCGTCGAGCAGGGCATCAACGGCGCGATCCGTGCGGCACGGCCCGCGCCGTCGGGCACGAGCGCCACCCGGTGCGCGCAGTGCGGGGCGACGGATCACACGATGCTGGACCGGCGCTGCCCCCTCGCGCCGAGGGTGCTGGCATGAGCGGGATCGATCGCCGGACGCTCCTCAAGGGCGCGGCGGGCGCCGCCGCTGCGATCGCCGGCGGATCCCTCGTCCCGACGCTCGATCCCCCGCCCGCACAGGCCGCGCGCGACTACGACGTCCCACCGAGCCTCCCCGTCGACCGGGTGGTCCGCACGACCTGCTCGCCCAACTGCACCGGCAGCTGCGGCCAGCTCGCGTTCGTCCGGGACGGCGTCATCGTGAAGATCCAGCAGGCGGCCGACTACCCGGACGGCGCCTACAACCCCCGCGGCTGCATGAAGGGCCTCTCCTACGTCAACCAGGTGTACGGCGCGGACCGGATCATGACCCCCCTCATCCGCACGGGGGAGCGCGGCAGCGGCGAGTTCCGCGAGGCGACCTGGGAGGAGGTCCTCGACCGGATCGCAGCGGACCTCCGCCGGATCGGCGAGACCTGGGGCTGGGACAGCATCCACGTCTTCGGTCAGGTGCCGGGATCTGGGTACATCCAGAAGGGCGCGAACTACCGGGCCTGCGCGCTCCTGGGGATGAGCCACGGCACCAGCTTCGATTTCAACGGCGACCTGCCGATGGGGATGCCGATCACGTTCGGCGTCCAGAACGCCGAGCACGAGGCGAAGGACTGGGCGAACAGCCGGTTCCTGCTCCTCCTCGGCGCGAACCCCGTCGAGACCCGCATCCCCGACGTGCACTTCATCTCCGACGCCCTGGAGAAGGGTGCACGGCTCGTCGTCGTGGACCCCAGCTTCTCCCCGACCGCCGCCAAGGCGGACGCGCACGTGCGGATCCGGCCGGGGACGGACGCGGCGCTCGGGCTCGCGCTCTGCCGCCAGGTCATCGAGGACGGAGCGTGGGACGCCGACTTCATGCGGACGTACACGGACGCCGCGCTCCTCGTCCGCGACGACACGGGCATCAGGCTGCGGGAGGCGGACATCGTCGCCGGCGGCGCTCCCGACCGATTCGTCGTGTGGGACGAGGCGGCCGGCGCGCCGGTCACGGTCGGCACCGACCGGCTCGGGTTCCCCCCGGGCGTGGAGCCGTCGCTCGCGGGCCCCCGGGAGATCCGGCTCGTCGACGGCTCCACGGTGACGGCCCGTCCGGGCTTCGCGCTCGTGCGCGCGGAGCTGGACCGCTGGACGCCCGAGGCCGCGTCGGAGATCACCGGCATCGATCCTGACCTGATCGTCCGGGTCGCGCGCGCGTACGCCGGCACGAAGCCGGCCGCGATCCTCATGGGCGGCGGCAGCAACCACTGGTACCACGGCGACCTCACGGGGCGCGCGTTCGCGCTCCTCGCGGCGCTCACCGGGAACATCGGGCGGTCCGGCGGCGGGTTCTCCGTCTACGTCGGCCAGTACAAGGTCCGCGTGGACACGTCGTCCTGGTGGAGCCCCGGGGGGACCAAGGCGCACGTCGTCCCGTCGATCTACTTCGTCCGCGGACGGACGGAGACGATGCACCCCGACGTGCCGTACCCGGAGAACGGCTGGCACGGCCTCGTGTGCACGTTCGCGAACATGTTCGTCCAAGCGATGGACGTCAACCGCCTGCACGAGACGCTCGCCGGTCTCGACCTGATCGTGGTCGTGGACCACCAGATGACCGAGAC
>JAKOQS010000363.1 GCA_029778235.1 Chloroflexota bacterium
ATGCCGTAGGTGCCGGCGTGGTAGCGGTCGTCGAGGAGGATCTCGTCCTCGCGGAGGTCGCGCTCCAGTCCGATCGCCGTCGCCGTCCGCCGCGCGATCCGCGCCACCTGGTCGCGCGTCTCGACCGGGGTCGCGCTCCCGTCGATGCCGATGACACGCCGCCTGCGGCCGCCGGCGTCCTCCAGGACGGCGAACCCGGCGATCATCCCGGCCTGGGTGGAGCCGGTCACCGAGCAGACGATGATGGTGTCGAAGAAGACCCCGAGCTCCTGCTCCTGGCGCTCGACCTCGAGCGCCCAGCCCGCGAACCCGTGCCCGCCGAGGGGATGGTCGGACGCCCCCGCGGGGATCGCGTAGGGCTTCCCACCGGCCGCCGTCACGTCCGCCAGGGCTCGCTCCCAGCTCTCCTTGAACCCGATCCCGAAGCCGGCGGGATCGAGCCGGACGTCCGCGCCCATCAGCCGGCTCAGCAGGATGTTCCCCACCCGGTCGTACGTCACGTCGGGCCACTCGACCCAGTGCTCCTGCACGAGCACGCACTTCATGCCGACATGCGCGGCGACGGCGGCCACCTGCCGGGTGTGGTTCGACTGGACGCCGCCGATGGAGACCAGCGTGTCGCAGCCCTGGGCGATCGCGTCGGCCACGAGGTACTCGAGCTTGCGCACCTTGTTACCGCCGAAGGCGAGCCCCGAGTTGCAGTCCTCCCGCTTCGCCCAGATCGTCGCGCCGCCGAGGTGCTTCGTCAGGCGGTCGAGCCGCTGGATGGGCGACGGGCCGAAGAGGAGCGGGTGGCGGGGGAAGTCGGCGAGGGACACGGGAAGCCTCCGGGGCAGGGCCAGTGGGATCGAGACGACCAGCGCGAACGGTAGACCGGCGGGTAGCGGGGGACAAGGCCCGGTCTCAGGCCCCACCCGCTACCCTTCCGCCATGCCCGCCGAGTTCATCTACACGACGTACCGCCTCGCCCGCCACTACCCGCCCGACCGGACGGTGCTCGAGGACATCTCGCTCTCGTTCTACCCGGGCGCCAAGATCGGCGTCATCGGGCCCAACGGGGCCGGCAAGTCGAGCCTTCTGCGGATCATGGCGGGGCTGGACGACGGGTTCTCCGGCGAGGCGCGCCTCACACCCGGGTTCACGGTCGGCTACCTGGACCAGGAGCCCACGCTGGACCCGGCGAAGGACGTCAAGGGCAACGTCCTCGACGGCGTTCGTCCCGTGCAGGACCTCATCGATGCCTACAACGCCGTGATGGCGAAGTGGTCGGAGCCGGACGCCGACTACGAGAAGATCGGCGAGGAGCAGGCCGCGCTGGAGGACCGGATCGCCGCCGCCGACGCGTGGAACCTGGAGCGCAACGTCGAGATCGCGATGGACGCGCTCCGCTGCCCGCCGGACGACGCCGACGTGCGCGTCCTCTCGGGCGGCGAGCGGCGCCGCGTCGCGCTCTGCCGGCTCCTCCTGTCGCACCCGGACCTGCTGCTGCTCGACGAGCCCACGAACCACCTCGATGCCGAGTCGGTCGAGTGGCTGGAGCGCTTCCTCCAGGAGTACGCGGGGACCGTCGTCGCGATCACGCACGACCGGTACTTCCTCGACAACGTGGCGAAGTGGATCCTCGAGCTCGACCACGGGCGCGGGATCCCCTTCTCGGGCAACTACTCGGGCTGGCTCGAGCAGAAGCTCGCGCGGCTGGCGGTCGAGCAGAAGACGGCCGACGCGCGCCAGCGCACGCTCGCCCGCGAGCTCGCGTGGGTCCGGCTGTCACCCAGGGCCCGACAGGCGAAGGGCAAGGCGCGCCTGGATGCCTACGAGCAGCTGCTCGCGGAGGCGGAGGGCGACCGATCGAACACCCGCGAGCTGGAGATCGCCATCCCGCCGGGGCCGCGCCTGGGCGACACGGTCATCGAGGTGCAGGGCCTGCGGAAGGGCTACGGCGACCGACTGCTCATCGAGGACCTCACCTTCTCGCTCCCGCGCGCGGGGATCGTCGGGATCATCGGCGCGAACGGGGCGGGCAAGACGACCCTCTTCAGGATGCTCGTCGGCGAGGAGGCGCCCGACGCGGGGTCGATCACGATCGGCGAGACCGTGAAGCTCAGCTACGTGGACCAGGGCCGCGACGAGCTGGACCCAGACGAGTCGGTCTTCCAGGCGATCACCCAGGGCGACGAGATCATCAAGGTCGGGAGTCGGGAGGTGCCGGCCCGGGCGTACGTCTCGTCGTTCAACTTCCGGGGGACCGACCAGCAGAAGCCGTGCGGGAAGCTCTCGGGGGGCGAGCGCAATCGCGTCCACCTGGCCCGACTCCTCCGCTCGGGAGGCAACGTCCTCCTGCTCGACGAGCCGACGAACGACCTGGACGTGGACACGCTCCGGGCGCTCGAAGCCGGCCTGGAGTCCTTCCCCGGGTGCGTGGTGGTCATCAGCCACGACCGGTGGTTCCTGGACCGCATCGCGACGCACACGCTCGCGTTCGAGGGCGACAGCCAGGTGCGCTGGTTCGAGGGCAACGTCAGCGACTACGAGGCCTTCCGCCACCGCGAGCTCGGCGCCGCGGCGGACCAGCCGCACCGGATCAGGTACAAGCGCCTCGCCGGCTGACGGTCAGTCGCGTCTCCACAGGCGCACGCAGCTCCAGCGCTTCCCGACGCTGAGCCTGAACCACAGCGACGTCCCGTCGCGCTCGATCGCCCGCAGTCGCTCCAGGGCAGCGCCACGGATCGCCAGCCTCTGTGTGCGCTCGGCCTGGCCGGCCGAGGTCCATCCGGGGAACGCGGCGATCAGCTCCGCATCGCTGCCACAGCCGGACCCCGCGGTGATCCGCGCGCCGACCTTCACGCCTCGGGCGGGCGCCTTCGCCGTGAACGACGCGATCGCGCGGGCCTGGGCTGGCAGAGTGAGCGTCGCCGAGCCAGAGAGTCGGCCCGCATACGCCCACCACGAGCACGGAGGGTCGGTGCACGGCGGCGGGCCCACGGAGAGCGTCCTCGCGGTCTCGGCGGTCCTGACCCGTCCCGCGTACGGGATCGGCGGCATGCTCCCGACCGCGATGCCGTAGTCGGCGCGTGCGAGGCCGTCGACGACGAACGTGCCGCGAGCGGACCCGTCGACGCCGGCGACCAGCGTCGCGAGGCGCTGGGAGAACGAATGGCCGTCCACGACGAGACCGGCGACGAGCGTGACGCTCAGGATCTCGCCGGGGCCGAAGCCGGCCGCCACCACGTCGATGGTGCATCCGGTCATCGAGCAGG
>JAKOQS010000364.1 GCA_029778235.1 Chloroflexota bacterium
CCGCTGCTCCCGCGCCCGCGCGCGGCCCCCGCCGCTGCTCCCGCGCCCGCGCGCGGCCCCCGCCGCTGCTGTGATCGCCCTGTGTGCGTCATCGGGCTATCCGCTCGCCCTGTCCGAGGCGGACCGGGCGGTACCGGCCGTCGCTCGTCGCGGCATGCACATGTCGTCTGCCGCTGACCGACAGCTCGCCGGACCGCGAGGGCCGGATCGGAGCTCCCGGTACCCCCTCTGCCCCGCGCAGGCCACGTCCGCCTCCGCGCAGGCCACGTCCGCCTCCGCGCAGGCCACGTCCGCCTCCGCGCAGGCCACGTCCCCGGTGAGCGGCAGGCAAGGGTTCGCAACGAACATGAGGCGATCATGCCAAGGGTCAGACGGGCGTCACTCCCGGTCGAAGCATCGCGTCGGCTCCGCGAGGCGACGGCGCGACTCGGGGGCGAGATCAGGGAGATGCGACTGCGGCGGGGTTGGACCCAGGCTGAGCTCGGGCGACGGGCGGGCATCGGTCGCATGGTCGTGAGTCGAGCCGAACGTGGCGTCTCCCGGCTCGACGTCGAGGCTCTCGAGCGCATCGGCCTCGCCTTCGGACGACGACTGACCTTGACGTTCGGCCGGGACCCGATCGACGGACCCGCGGACGCCGGCCATCTCGCCCTCCAGGAACTCGTGCTCAGGCTGGGGAGGCAGGCGGGCTACCGGACGGGCTTCGAGCTGCCGACGAAGCCGGCCGATCCGTGGCGGAGCGCGGACGTCGCCCTGCGCGATGATCGGTCCCGGCGCCTCGTGATCGCGGAGTGCTGGAACACGATCGGCGACATCGGCGCCGCCGCACGGTCAAGCATGCGGAAGCTCGCCGAGGCCGAGGATGTCGCGGTCGGGTGGTGGGGGACCGATCCGTCGAGCGTCCACGTCGTCTGGGTGGTCAGGGCCACCGCGCGGAATCGGCGGCTCGTCGCGACGTACCCCGAGGTCTTCGCTGCGCGTCTGCCCGGGTCGTCGGCCACGTGGGTACGGGCGCTCCGCCACGGGACTCCACCGCCCGTCGAGCCGGGCCTGGTCTGGTGCGATGTCTCGGCGACAAGGATCGTCGCGTGGCGGAGGAGCTGACTCGCGGGGGTCTCCAAGGCGGTCGGGACCCGCACGGCCGCGGGGCCGTCGTCACCTTCCTGCGGCCGTTCCTCGAGCGGTCACGCCCGACCGGTTGTGCGGGGCGGCCTCGTTCCGTCCGGGATGCCGGTCCCGGGCTCAGTGCAGGCTGTGCGGGCCGTTGAGCATCCAGGCGTCGGCGGCGGTGCCGTCGGCGGAGTCCGCCGCCACGAGGGCGCCGAGGAGTGCGACGCCGGCCGTGATGGTGATGAGTGCGATCACGATGAGCATGCGTATCGTCCGTTCGAGCGTGGGATCAGTGGGGCGGGCCTGGGCTCGTCCAGCACGAGCGGGCAGCGGCCGCATCGATCCGGTCCCTCGATTCTGTCTGGTACGGACCAATCGGTCAAACGGCCGGAGGTCCCGTCGCCCCGTGCCGGTGGTCCCGCAGGGCGCATCGCGGGCGTCCGCGACCGGCCCGTGACGGCCCGCCAGGGTCGCGTCTCCGGCCGTACCGGCGGGAGATCCAGCCCGAGCGGCCTCGAGACCGGGCCGATCGCTCATTGACGCGGCGTGAGCGACCCGCGAGCATCCGGGGATGGCCGACCTGCTCGTGACCCTCGTCCCGCTGGCGATCGCAAGCGCCGTCCTGCCGGTCCAGCTGGCCGTGACGACGCTCCTGCTCCGGGCGCCGGCGGGCCGGGCGGCGGCCGTCGCCTGGGTCGCGGGGATGACCGCCGTCCGGCTGCTCCAGGGGTTGCTCTTCGGCGTCGTCTTCGGCGTGGCCGGCGGGGAGGCGGCGGCGCAAGGCGACCCGGGCCCGACCGCAGCCGCCGTGCAGGTGATCCTGGCGATCCTCTTCTACGTCGTCGCGGCGAAGTCGTTCCTCAAGGTCCCCGACGAGGACGCCCCGCCGCCGCGCTGGATGACCGCCATCGACGGCGTGCGCCCGGGGCGCGCATTCCTGCTGGGCGCCGGCGTCGTGCTCATCAGCGCCAAGCTGTGGGTCTTCACCCTGGGGGCCATGGGAGCGATCGAAGAGGCCGCCCTGGGCGCGGCCGGCGCGGTCGGTGCCTTTCTGGCCTTCGTCGTGCTCGCCGAGAGCATCCACCTGGCGATCCTCGCGGTCGCCTTCGCCGCCCCGTCGCGGGCCGACGTCCTCCTCGCCCGGTCGTCCGACCTGCTCGCCCGCTACAGCCGGCCGATCCTGATCGCGCTGGGCCTCGTCTTCGGGACGTGGTTCCTGCTGAAGGGACTGTCCGGGCTCGGCGTCATCTGACGCGCCGGGGGACCGCAGCGCGTCCCCGGCGCCGGCGAGTCCCCGACGCCGCCGAGTCCCCGGCGCCGGCCGCGGCGCGACGCCGGCCGCGGCGCGTCCCCTGACGCCGGCGCGTCCCGGGCGGCCCCCTACGCCTCCTCCGCGCCGATCGCCCGCAGGGGGCCGCGGGCCTTCGCGCGGGTCTCCTCCCACTCGGCGTCGGGGTCGCTGCGGCGCGTGATCCCGCCCCCCACGTGCAGCGTCAGCCGGCGCCCGTCCGCCACGAAGGTCCGGATCAGGATGCTCGACCCCATCGCCCCGTCCGGTCCGATCCACAGCGCGGTCCCGCAGTAGGGACCGCGGCGGACGGGCTCGAGCTCCTCGATCAGGCGCATCGCGCGGATCTTCGGGGCGCCGGTGATCGACCCGCCCGGGAATGAGGCGGCGAGCAGGTCGAAGGCGTCGCGCCCCGGGGCCAGCCGCCCCACCACGGTCGAGACGAGGTGCTGCACCGCCTCGGTCCGCTCCAGGCGGCAGAGGCGCGGGACGCCGACGCTCCCCGGCCGGCAGACGCGTCCGAGGTCGTTGCGCAGGACGTCCACGATCATCACGTTCTCGGCGCGGTCCTTCTCGCTGGCGAGGAGCTCGCAGGCGAGCGCCCGGTCCTCTGCCCGCGTGCCGCCGCGCGGGCGCGTCCCCTTGATCGGGTCGCTCTGGACGCGGCCCTCGGCGTCGACCGAGAGGAACGGCTCCGGTGACGCGGAGGCGATGGCGCGCGGCGCGCCCGTCACAGGGTCCGGGCCGAGGCCGAGCCAGGCGGCGAACGTGGCCGGGTCGCCGTCCCGGAGCGCGCGGAAGACGGGCCACGGGTCGCCGGCGAACGGGGCCTCCAGACGCCGCGCGAGGTTCGCCTGGTACAGCTCGCCCGCGGTGATCGCCGCGCGGATCCGCTCCACGCGATGGATCCACGCGGCGTGGTCGAGGCCTGGTGCGAAGCGCCGCGGGCCGTCGAGGCCGATCCCGCCCGTGCCGGTCCGGGCAGTCGCAGGCGCTCCCGCGGGCGTTCCCGTGCCCGTGCCCGTGCCCGTGCGCGTGCCCGCGGGCGGCACGCGGACTCCCGCGAGCCGCGCGCCGACGAGGGCGAGCCGTCCCTCCAGCCGCGCCACCTCGCCGTCCACCGGTCGGCCGCACAGCACCACCCTCCCGTCCCGGCGGTCGATCGCGACGGTCCAGTCGTGCAGCGCGAGCGAGAGGAGGGGCAGCGGCTGATCGTCGGCCGCGACCGAGGGGATCCGCTCGAGCAGCCGCCCCACGTCGTAGCCGACGAAGCCGACCAGGCCCCCGGTGAACGGTGGCAGGCGCGGCCGCGACCCGTCGGCTGCTCCGGCGCCAGCGGGCCCCGCCACTCCCCGGGGCGCCGCCGGGGCGGCGCGGCCGCCGGCGCCGCCCGCCGGCCCTCCCATCCGCGCGAGGAGCGCGCGCGCCGGGCCGAAGACATCCCCGACCGGGCCTGGGCCGGTCACCAGGGCGACCGGGTCGGCGGTGATGTACGTCCACTGCGACCGCCGGCCGGCGCGCGCGCTGTCGAGGACCGCCAGCCCGGGCAGGTCGCGCAGGCTCTCGGCGATCGCCGGCACGTCGGCTCCGTCCAGGTCGGGCAGCTCCACGACCCTGGGGGTACCACCGGGTGCCGCGATAGGCATCTCGGCCGTCTGGCGGGTCGCCCTCATGGGGCGCATCATCGCATCGAACGGATCGGCGTCCGCCGCGGCCGTGCCTCCGGCCGCCCTGCGACACGCCATCACACGAGGTCGCCCATGCCCGCCCTTCGCCTGGACCCCGAGCGTCTGCAGCCCGCGTTCGACGCGCTGGAGGCGCGCGTCGAGTCCGGCCGCGCCACGGCAGCGGTGCTCGCCGTCGGCACGTCGGACGGGCTCGTCCGCGACGAGGCGTTCGGCATGGTCGGCGAGGATCTCGTCGGCGTGGACGACCGCTTCTTCATCGCGTCGATCACGAAGCCCGTCGTGGCGACCGCGGTGGTGCAGCTCGCCGCGGAGGGCCGGATCCACCTGGCCGAGCCCCTGCGGACGTACCTCCCCGACCTCGCGGAGAGCCATGCGGCGGTGACGGCCTGGCACATCCTGACCCACACGTCGGGGATCCCGGACGACATCTTCGGGCTGTGGGACGGCGTGACCCCGCGCGACGAGCTGGTCCGGCGGGCGATGACGCGCCCGCTCGACTTCCCGCCGGGCGCGCGCTATGCCTACTGCAGCACGTCGTTCTACGTCCTGGGCGAGCTCATGGCCAGGATCGACGGGGTGCCGTTCGAGGAATCGCTCCGGCGCCGGGTGCTCGGCCCGATGGGGATGACCGCCACGTCGTTCTCGGCGTTCGACGGCCCGGGGGCGTGGGTCCCGGTCCACGGCTTGCCGACGGGCCCCGCGGACCCCGCCGCCGCCGCGGGGATCCTGGGGTACCTGGCGTCGATCTCGCCGCCCGGAGGCGGGCTATGGAGCACCGCCGGGGACCTCCTGCGGTTCGCGCAGGCGTGGCTCCGGGACGGCTCGCTCGACGGAGCGACGCTGCTGCCCGCGGCATGGGTCGACCTGATGGGCCGGGAGCAGACGACCGACGTGCGGGAGGCGAGCCCCGACGGGATCGCGCCCGAGCGCGACCCGCACTACGCGCTCGGCTGGGGGAAGCCGGCCGGCGGCGGGGACATCCCGTGCTCGCCGCGCGCGGTCGAGCACGGCGGGATCAGCGGCACGCGGCTGTTCATCGATCCCGAGACGGACCTCGCGGTCGTCGTGCTCGCGAACAGGTGGGACCACGCGGAGACCTCGCACGCGATCGTCGCGGCCGTCCACTCGGCGCTGGTGCCGGCATGAGCGGCGAGCGGGCCGAGCCCCGGGAAGACGCCCGCGAGCGGGCCGCCTCCGGCCGACCGCGGCCGCGGGCACGGGACCTCGGGATCCGGATCGGGCACCTGGAGCCCGGCGCCTGGAACGCCATCACGGACGTCCCCGGCGTCCGCGTCGGTCACGCCACGATCGTCCGCGGCGACGGGCCGCTGGTGGT
Source organism: Chloroflexota bacterium (assembly GCA_029778235.1). GTDB lineage: Bacteria > Chloroflexota > Limnocylindria > Limnocylindrales > CSP1-4 > CAIYQJ01. The sequence continues at coordinate 5,423 of JAKOQS010000364.1, forward strand.
CGGCGAGGGACCGGTCCGCACGGGCGTGACGGTCGTCATGCCGCACGACGGCAACGTCTTCCTGGAGCCCGTCTTCGCCGGCTGGCATCGGCTCAACGGCAACGGGGAGCTGACGGGCACGGCCTGGCTCGACGAGGTGGGCCTGCTCGCCGGGCCGATCTCCCTGACGAACACGCACAGCGTCGGCGTGGTGCACGACGCGGTCATCGCCTACGCCGTGCGCTCGCACCCGCCGGGGACGGAGTTCTGGTCGCTGCCGGTCGTCGGCGAGACCTACGACGGCACGCTCAACGACATCAATGGGTTCCATGTCCGTCCAGCGCACCTGGAAGCGGCGATCGCGGACGCCGCCGGCGGCCCCGTCGTCGAGGGTTCCGTCGGCGGCGGGACGGGGATGATCTGCCACGAGCTCAAGGGCGGGATCGGCACGTCGTCGCGCGTGCTGCCGGCCGCGCAGGGCGGCTGGGCGGTGGGCGTCCTGGTCCAGGCCAACTACGGCGTCCGTCACGATCTGAGGATCGACGGTGTCCCCGTGGGGCGGCACATCCCGGTGACCGACGTCCCGAGCCCCTACCGCAGGCGTCAGCGGGCAGAGTCCGGCACGCGCGTGGCGACCGGTCCCGGGACCCCGGGCGCCGGGTCGATCATCGTCGTCGTGGCGACGGACGCGCCGCTCCTGCCGCACCAGTGCCGACGGCTCGCCCAGCGAGCCGGCCTCGGCCTCTCGCGAGTCGGCGGATACGGCCGGAACTCGAGCGGGGACCTGTTCGTCGCGTTCGCCACCGGCAACCGCAGCATCCCGGATGTCTCGGCGACGGATCGTGGCGGTCCGGACGCGATCGACGTGCGGATGCTCCTCGACGATCGGGTCGACGGCCTGTTCACGGCCGCGGTCGACGCGACCGAGGAGGCGATCGTCAACGCGCTCCTCGCGGCCGGGACGATGACCGGCATCGACGGGGTCGTCGCCCACGGGCTGGACGCCGGCCGCGTGGCGAGCATCATGGAGGCGCACGGACGGGTCGCCGCGGGCGGGGCCGCGGCCCCGGACGAGGTGACCCCGGCCTGCCCGGGATCGCAGGCGACGGAGGTGCGATGACCACCCGGCAGGGGCTCCGGCCCGCCACGACCGACGATGTCCCGGCGATCGCCCGGGTCGCGGCGGCGTGCGACGAACCGATCGAGACGCCCGGGGTCCCGGGATCGCCCTATGCCGAGCATCTGCTCGCGCGTGGGACGGTGGTCGTCGCCGAGTCCGACGGGGTCGTGGTGGGGTACGGCGCCGCCGTCCCCATCGGCGGGTGGCGCCATGTGACCGACCTGTTCGTCCACCCGGCCGCGCGCGGCCACGGGTGGGGCCGTGCGCTGCTCGCGTCCGTGCTGCAGGGCGCCCCGGCCGCCACGACGTTCGCCTCGGACGATCCGCGCGCGCTGCCCGTCTACGTACGCGCCGGTCTGCGCGCGCTCTGGCCCATCCTCTACCTGGAGGGCCGTGCCGTCCGGCTGCCCGACCCGGGCCTGCGGATCCTCCCGGTCGCAGCGCCGGAGGCGGCCGCGGCGGAGCAGGGGTTCAGCGGGGTCGACCGGTCCGCCGACCACGCCTACTGGGGGACGCGGCGCGAGGCGACCTCGTTCCTGGTGCTCGACGGCGAGACGCCCGTGGCCGCGGGCTGCGCGGTCCACCGCCGCGGCCGCCCGGGGCGGTGGCTGCCGCACCTCGCGATCGCGCCCGGCGCGGACGCGACGGCCGTCGCCGTCGCCGCGGTCCATGCGACGGCGGCCGGAGGCCCGGCCTCCCCGGCCGCCGCGACCGGCGGCGCAGGTGCCGAGGCCGGTGCGAGGCCGGACGCACGCGGATCGTCCGCGCACGCCACGTCGGTCTGCGTCCCCGGCCCGCACCCGGCGCTCCCCATGCTCCTCGACGCCGGCTTCAAGGTCGTGGATCGCGACATCTTCCTCGCGACCTCGCCCGCGTTCGTCGATCCGGAGCGGCTCCTGCCCGACCCGAGCCTTCTCTGAGGCCCGCCCCCGACCTCAGGCGTCGCCGAGCCGGTCCAGTCGGGCGAACTCCGCGAGCGACTCCCGGCAGGCATCGAGCTCCCGAGCGACGCGGCGGACGATCCAGGGGTCCACCCGCGGCGTGTCCTCGATGATCACGGTCGGTCCATACGGCCCGTCCTCCAGCACGATCCCCGTCGTGTTCCTGTAGTCGGCCATCCACGCCGCCTGGAGGCGCACCAGCGCGTCCATCACCACGGTCCGATCGAAGAGCCAGTCTGTCTCCGCCGCGTTGAGCGCCGAGACGATGTCGTCGAGGCGGACCGGCCGGCCCCGCTCGATCCGCGCCGCGACGCGGAACACGCGCAGGGCCGAGAACGGGTCGCCGGACTCGGCGATCACCGGCGGTCGCGGCATCGCGTCGGGGAGGCCGGGCGGGGCCGGGCGGAGGGGGAGTCCGCCGGGGGTGGGTCGGGCGTCGGACACGTCTGGGACTCCATGAGCGCGGGATCCGGTGGGTCCGGCCGCGACGGGCTGCCGGCCGCCATGCGGGGTGCCGGCCGCGACCTGCGCCGGACGCGATGGGCTCCGGCGTCGCTCCGGGCGCCCGGGCCGGCCGGCCGCGCGGGGGCACGGCCGGCCGCGTCGCCGCCCGAAGAGCATACGCGGGGTCGGCGAAGCTCCCATGCGTCTTAACCCATTCTTACGCGCACTCGGCGTCGATTCCGGCGACACTGCACCGGACCGCGCCCGGAGACGTCCTCCCATCCCGGCGCGACCAGGAGCTGACGTGGACCAGGATCGACCGCAGACCGACGCGCCCCGCTGGGGCGCCACCAACCCCCACCTGGCCGTGCCGGGGCCGGGCGGGCCGGCGTGGACCGCGCCCGCGGCCCAGCCGGCGCCCGGCCACGCCGCCTCGGCCCCGGACGGCGATGCGGCGCCGACGGCGCCCGGGTCCCCGTATGCGGCGCCCGCCTCGCCGTACTCCGCGCCGGCCCCCGGTGGCTGGGGACAGGCGGCGCCGCCCCCGCCCCCAGGCTGGGGGCCGCCCGCGCCCGCTCGGCGCCGCGGGATCGGGGGCTACGTGGCGGTGGCGCTCGCGACGGCGGTCATCGCCGCGGTCCTCGCCTTCTCGGGCGGCGTCGTCGCCGGCGCCGGGATCGGCGCCAGCGTCGCCGGCGAGCTCGCTTCGAACGGCCCGATCCCCGCCGCGTCCACCAAGCCCGGCGACCCGAACTCGTTCGGGCTGTTCACCGAGGCCTGGGACATCCTCCGGAAGAACTACGTGGACCAGAAGGCGCTCGATAGCAAGGACATCACCTACGGCGCCATCCGCGGGATGACGGACGCGATCGGCGACACCGAGCACACCCGCTTCCTCACCCCCGAGGACCTCGCCCGCCAGGAGGCGGACCTCTCCGGGTCGTTCGCCGGCATCGGCGCGGTCCTCTCGGAGGTCGACTCCGAGCTCATCGTCCAGTCGGTCATCCCGGGGACCCCGGCCGAGCGCGCGGGCGTCAAGGCCGGCGACCGGATCCTTGCCGTGGACGGCGCCGACACGACGGGGAAGAGCGTCGACGACGTCGTCCGCGAGGTCCGCGGAGACGAGGGGACGCAGGTCACGCTCACGCTCGTCCGCAAGGGCGGGTCCGACCCGTTCGACGTGACCATCACGCGCGCGGTCATCGCGGTCCCGGCGGTGAGCTGGGCCATGTACCCGGGCACGGACACCGCCGTCATCCGCCTCGAGCAGTTCCAGGCCGACTCCGGGAAGGACATGGTCGAGGCGCTCAAGGCCGCGAAGCTGGCCGGGGCGACGAAGTTCGCGCTCGACCTCCGGGCCAACCCGGGTGGCTACGTCGGCGAGGCCGTGGAGGTGGCCAGCCAGTTCCTCGACGGTGGCACGGTCTACATCCAGCAGGACGCCAAGGGCGTCCGCAAGGAGGTCCCTGCACTGTCGAACGGCGAAGCGCGCACGCAGCCCCTGGTCGTCCTCGTCGACGCCGGCAGCGCCAGCTCGTCCGAGATCGTCTCCGGCGCGCTCCAGGACGCGGGCAGGGCGAAGATCGTCGGTGAGAAGACGTTCGGCACCGGCACGGTCCTCACCCCGTTCAAGTTGTCGGACGGCTCAGCCCTCTACGTGGGGACCACCGAGTGGCTCACGCCGAAGGGCAACGAGATCTGGCGAAAGGGGATCACGCCGGACGTGGTCGTGGCGATCCCGGACACCGGGCGCATCGTGGTCCCGTCGGAGTTCGCCGACCTGGGTCTCGACGGGATCGTGAAGGCGGACGACGCCCAGCTCCAGCGCGCCATCGAGCTCCTGGCGCAGGAGTAGGCCCGGGGCCCCGGATGGCCGGGCCGGCCGCTGCGGCCGGGCCCGGTCGGCCTGCCCGCCCGGTCGGCGCGGGTGGCCCGGACCGCGCCACCTGCTGACCCGTCGCCTGGACCGACGGCTCCGCCGCGCCTCGCCCGCATCCGCGCGGGCCCGGGACGATCAGGGCCTCGTGCCCCGCCCCCGCTCGCGCACGCCTCTGCCCGCCGAGCGCGCGAGCCGGCGCACCAGGGCCCGCATCTCGGTCCGCGCGGCGGTCGCGGCCCTCCCCCGAGCCACCACGCCGTCGCCGTACAGCACGCGCAGCGCGGCGCGGAACCCATCGCCCAGCCGGCGGTCGTACGGGTGCCACCAGGCCGGGTCGTAGATGCCTCGGTCGGTCGAGATCGACTTGACCTGGACGCACTCCCATAGGCCGAACCGCGAGCGCGTGACGCCGAACCCCGACGCCTTCCGCCCCGCCCATCCGACCTGGGCGACCCCCGCGGCCGAGAGGTGGTCGTTGACGATCACCGACCCGACGTCCAGCCGGTCGGCGATCGCCTCCGCGCGCGCGATGTCCCGCGACCAGACGGACGCAGAGAGCCCGAACGGCGACGTGTTCGCCAAGCGGACCGCCTCGTCCTCGGTGGTGAACCGGCTCACGATGACCACCGGCCCGAAGACCTCCTCGTGCCAGAGGCGCGCGTCCGGCGGCACGTCGGTGAGCACCGTCGCCGGGAGGTGACCGACCGCCTCCGCCTCGGCCTCCGCCGCCACGATCGGGTCCGGGCCGCCGGTCACGGCCCTCCCGCCACGGGCCACCGCGTCACGGATCAGCTCGGAGACGTCGTCGCGGGTGGCGGCGTGTGACATCGCGCCGAGCTGGCTCGACGGGTCCATCGGGTCGCCCGGGACGAGGCTGCGCGCCCGCTCCACCAGGAGGTCCTGGAACCGGTCGGCGACCCGGGCATCCACGTAGACACGTCGGGCGGCGCCGCATGTCTGGCCGGAGTGGCCGAACCCGGCCCACGCGGCGCCGGCGGCCGCACGCTCGAGGTCGGCATCCCAGAGGACGAGCATCGCGTCGTTGCCGCCGAGCTCCAGGACGACCGGGCGCGGATGCCCCGGCGCCTGCGCCGCCAGTTGCATCACCCGCCGGCCGACCGCCTCGGACCCCGTGAAGAAAATCTTCCCGACCCCGTCTGCCGCGATCAGCGCCTCGCCCACGGCCGGGCCGCCGTGCAGGATCGGCAGGATCTCCTCGGGGACGCCCGCCTCGAGAAGGATCGAACGGAAGGCAGCCGAGATGAGCGGGACGTTCGAGCTGGGCTTCCATGCGACGGCGTTCCCGGCGGCCAGGTTGAACAGGAGCGTCCCCGCGGTGGTGGCCAGCGGGTAGTTCCACGGGCTGATCACCCCGACGACCCCGTACGGCTCCAGCCTGATCGCGTGGCGTCGCCCGGCGAGCATGATCCGCTGCGGCGTGCCCGCGTCGATGGGTCGGAGGTAGCGCTCGGCGTGGCCCTCCAGCCACTTGCAGGCGTCGAGCGCCGGCGCGACCTCCATCGGCACCGCCTCGACCACCGTCTTGCCGCTCTCCCGCGCGACGAGCGCCGCGAGCTCCTCCATCCGCTCGAGGATGAGCACCCGGGCGCGGCCCAGGATCGCCGTGCGGCCGTGGACCCCGCGGGCGGCCCACTCGGGTTGCGCCGCCGCCGCCCTGTCGACGAACGCCTGGACCTCCGCGGGCTCGAGCGCCTCGACCTCGCCGATGACGCGGCCGTACGCCTTGTCGCGACTGACGATGCTGGTCACGGCGCAAGGGTAGTCGAGGTCGCCGGCGGCGGGGGCCGTCCCAGGGGAGTGGCAGCCGGGGCAAGTGCGGACCGGGCCGCAGGCGGGCGGGGTCGGCACGGGCGACCTGGGCCGCGGAGGGCGGGGTCGGCACGGGCGACCTGGGCCGCGGAGGGCGGGGTCGGCACGGGCGACCTGGGCCGCGGGTAGCCTCGTCGGGCCTCGTCTTCCGCGCGGGGCGGGTCCCGTGCCGCGAGCCCGGCGATGATCGCACGTCGACCCCTCGTTGATCGTCGGACGAGCCTGTCCCACCATCATCACCGCGTGCAGGACCAGCGCTTCGGCCGGGCGATCCGCGCGCTCCGCCGGCGAGCCGGCCTGCGACAGGTCGACGTCGCTGTGCGCGCGGGCGTCTCCCAGGCGACGGTGTCCACCGTCGAGCTCGGGCACCTCGACCGACTTCAGGTCGCGACGGTGCGGGCAGTCGCTGCGGCCGTCGGCGCAGAGTGGCAGCCCGACCTCCGCTGGCGCGGGGGCGAACTCGACCGCCTCCTCGACGAGGCTCACGCTGCGCTCGTCGCCGGTGCCGCACGTCATCTCACCGATCTCGCGTGGGAGGTCCACGCCGAGGTCACGTACTCGGTCTACGGTGAACGGGGTTCGATCGACCTGCTCGGCTGGCACGCGGGAAGCCGACGGACGCTCGTCGTCGAGGTGAAGACCAGCCTGACCTCCCTCGAGGAGACGCTGCGAAGACACGACGCCAAGGTCCGGCTCGCTCCGCGGATCGGCGACGAGCGCTTCGGATGGCGCGCGGTCGACGCGTCGCCGCTGCTCGTGCTGCCCGCCGGGTCGACGGCCCGCCGCCACGTCGCCCGACACGCGGCCGTGCTCGGCCGCGCCTATCCCCTCCGCGGCGGCGCGCTCAGAACGTGGCTCGGCGCGCCGGCGTCGCCCGCCGGCGGGCTGTTGTTCCTGTCACCCACGCTCCGTGGCGGTGCTATCCAGCCGCGCACCACGCCGTCCCGGGTCCGACCGACCCCCGCAGCCCTTCTGTCGGCCCCGCCAGCTCCATCGACCGTCGGGGGCGATGACAGGGCGTCGGCGACCGTCGTGCCCGACAGCCGGGAATGGGCCGGCGTGGATAGCAGTGTCCCGGGCGATCGTTGGCGCCGCCACGGGCACGACGATCGGATAGCAGAGTCCGGGGCGATCGATGGGAGGAGCGCCGGACCGCGCCCCGGCGGATCTCCACCAGCCATTTCGCGGGGCGATGGATGACGAGATGGACATCGGAGCGGCCCTCGGCGCGCCCCGTGGTGGCGGGCGCGCCGAGACGATCTCGTGCGGGGCTGCGCCTCCAGGCGCGTGCGGGCCAGCGCCCCCGGCCTGGTCGCCCCCGCCGGGCCCCCCGCCCGGCCCCCCGGCCCCCGGCCCTACAGAAGCTCGTGGTTCGCCGTGCCGCTGGGCATCCCCTCTGCCGGCCGCGGCTCCTCGCCCGGCCCGTACTCGGGCGCCGCCGCGCCGCCGCCGGCCTCGCCACGTCCAGGGACCTCGCCACTTCCCGCCCCGCCCGCCTCGAGCACGGGCAGCGGCGCCCCCGCCCGGCCCTCGATCGCGCCGATGCCGTACGCGACCCACTTCGACGGGTCCTGGAGGCGGTGGGCCTCCACGTTGCCCCGGGCGTGGGTCAGCTCGAACCCGGCCGGCTCGATCCACATCTTCTTCCCGTCGAGCAGGCCGGTGATGCCCTCCTGCCCCGGCTCCGGCCGCGGGCTCCGGCAGTAGGCGCAGCTCGCCGAGTCGTGCGGGGTGTAGGTCGTGGGCTCCTCGTAGGTCGTGATGTAGCCCTCGTAGTTGCGGAGCACGACCTTGTGGTCGGAGTAGCTGATGAGGTAGTTGGGCATGACCGGGATCTTCCCGCCGCCGCCGGGCGCGTCCACGATGTACATCGGGACGGCGTAGCCGGAGGTGTGGCCGCGCAGGCCCTCGAGGATCTCGATGCCCTTGCCGACCGGCGTCCGGAAGTGGCCGGCGCCCTCCACCAGGTCGCACTGGTAGAGGTAGTAGGGCCGGATCCGGTTCTCGACGAGCCGATGGACGAGGTCGCGCTGGATGTGGACGCAGTCGTTCACGCCGGCGAGCAGGACCGACTGGTTGCCCAGCGGCACGCCGGCCCGCGTCAGCATGTCGGCCGCCCGCGCCACCTCGGGGGTGATCTCGTTCGGGTGGTTGAAGTGCAGGTTCATCCAGATCGGGTGGTACTTCGCGAGCATCTCGCAGAGCTCTTCGTCCACGCGCTGGGGGAGGAAGACCGGCACGCGCGACCCGATCCGGACGATCTCGACGTGGGGGATCTCGCGCAGCCCGCGCATGACCGACTCGAGCAGCTTGGGGGCGAGCGTCAGCCCGTCGCCGCCGGAGATGAGCACGTCGCGGATCTGGGGGGTCCGGCGGATGTAGTCGAGCTGGGCCTCGTGCTCGGCGCGGTTGAAGTTCTGCGACGGGTCGCCGACGATCCGGCTCCGCGTGCAGTACCGGCAGTAGGTGGCGCACTGCGTCGTCACGAGCATGAGGACGCGGTCCGGGTACCGGTGGACGAGGCCTGGGACCGGGCTGTGGCGGTCCTCTGCGAGGGAGTCCTCCATCATCCCGGTGAAGGCGCGCAGCTCCTGGCCCTTGGGGATGACCTGGAGGCGGATCGGGTCGTTCGGATCGTCGGGGTCGATGAGGCTCGCGAAATAGGGCGTGATGTCCACGCGGAACTTGTCCGGCGCCGACAGGCCCTCGCGCTCGTCCTCGGTCAGGTTGAGGACCCGCTCGAGCTCCTCGAGGGTGTTGACGCGGTTCGAGAGCTGCCAGCGCCAGTCGTTCCACTTCTCGTCCGGCACGTCCTCCCAGATCGGCGCCCGGCGCGAGACGGCCGGCTTCCCGTCCGGCCCGAGCCGCTTCGCGGGGTCGCGCAGGTTGAGGAAGGGGTCGGTGGAGCCGCCCGACCGGGCGACGGAGGTCCTGGTCTCGGTGGTGTCCACGTCGATCCTCCCGGGGCCCGACCGGTGCGGCGGGCGGTGCGCGCACGGGACCCCGCGGTCGTCCGCCGGTCGCCTCGCTTCGCGTCAGGTAGGTGCATAAGGACTATGCAGGGTGCATAGGCGGTGCAGGCCCGGATGATATCGCGCCGGAGGGCGCCGGTCCAGATGGAGCCGGGGCCGCTACGATCAGCCGATGGACGGCGACGACGATCTGCTGGGTCGTGAGCGGGCGCGCGAGGTGGCCGCCCATGCGGTCCTCGATGACCTGGGCCTTCTCGCGGCGCTGGGCGTCGTCGGCCGCCCCGTCCTCACCGGGAGCTGCGCCCTCGGCGTGATGGTCCGCCGCGACATCGACGTCACGACGCTCTGTGCGGCGCTCGAGGTGGACGCGGTCTTCGGCGTGGGTGGTGCGCTGGCGCGGCATCCGCGTGTCGCGCGGGTGGCCTTCCGCAACGACACGGATCGCTGGAACACGGACCCCGCGTACCCGGACGGGCTGTACCTCGGCGTCGGCTACCGCGCGGATGACGGGGCCGACTGGAACCTGGACCTCTGGTTCCTTCGCGAGGGGACGACCCAGCACGACCTCGCGCACCTGGAGACGATCCTGCCGCGGCTCGGTCGCGAGACGCGCGTCTCGATCCTCCGGATCAAGGAAGCGCTCGCGGGATCACCGGCCTACGGCCACGAGGTCCGCGGGTACGACGTCTACGCGGCGGTCCTCGACGGCGGCGTGCGCACGCCGGAGGCGTTCGCGGCGTGGTCGCAGGCGCGAGGCCGGGGGGCGTAGCGGCCGGTCGCCGCCCGGGTCACTCCCCGACGACGGACCAGACCAGCCCCATCGAGATGAAGAACCCCGTGAACAGCGCGATCAGGGCGATGCCGCCGTAGGGCGAGTTGGCGCCCGTATGCGGGACGATCTGCAGCAGAGTCCCGAAGAAGACGGCCCAGACGATGAACAGGACCGTGAAGAGGATCTTGGCGTTCGGGCTGGTGATCGACCGGACCCAGCGGATGCCGCGGCGCTCCGGCGACTTGGCCGCCATGAACGCGATGCCCACGATGATGCCGGCCATCGCGACGGACAGCCAGAACTCGATCGGGTGCTTGAACGGCAGGACGAACAGATCCACCGAGAACGCCTCCGAGGGCCTGAACGTGTCGGGCGGGTATCGTACCAGAGCGGCGCCGGCGCTCGGAAGGGGTCGGCGCCGCACCGTGCGACGCGACACGGGACGTCCGTCAACCTGACGGCCGACCACCAGGCGACGCGGAGCACGGCGTCCGTCGCGCGACGGACCGGCTCCGGTCCATCCGCGAGCCCGGCGCCGACCGATGGAGGAGCGTGACCATCTTCGAACGGCTGGGCCTCTTCGTGGCCCGGCACCGCTGGTGGGTCGTCGGCGCGTGGGCCGTCCTGGTCCTCGTTGCGCTGCCGCTCGCCCCCCAGGCGCCGTCCGCCCTCCGCGCCGGCGGCTTCTCGCTCGATGACCTCCCGTCGAGCCGTGCCCGGGCCCTCCTCGTGGACGAGCTCGGCCTCCCCCCGTCGGCGCTCGTCGTCGTGTACGACTCCGAGACACTGCGGGCAGGACCGCGCGAGTTCGAGCTGGCGGCGTACCGCGCGACCCGGGACGTGGCGTCGGCGCCTCACGTCGTGCAGGCGCTCTCCCACGTCCTCGCACCGCGGCAGGTCTCCGCCGACGGGCGGACCGCGTACGACGTCGTGCTGCTGGACCTCCCGCCGGACGATTCGCCCGCGGCGCTGCCGGGCATCGAGGCCGCCATCGAGCAGCAGGCCGGGATGACCGTCACCCTGGCGGGCGGACCGGCATTCTACGGGGACATCCAGCACGTCTCCGAGGCCGACCTCCGGCGCAGCGAGCTGATCAGCCTCCCGCTCGCCGCCCTCGCGCTGCTGCTGGTCTTCGGCTCGGTCGTGGCCGCCGGGGTGCCGCTCGTCGTCGGGGGCGCCGCCGTCGTCGTGAGCCTTGCGCTGGTGTTCGTCCTCGCCAGCCTCATGCCGATGAGC
>JAKOQS010000365.1 GCA_029778235.1 Chloroflexota bacterium
CGTCGTCCGCATGCAGGCGCGCGTCCCGAACGTCGAAGGGATGGGCGCGGTGTCGCTGCGCGACCTGGTGCGCCAGGCGCTGCGGATGCGCCCGGACCGGCTGGTCGTGGGCGAGGTCCGCGGTGCGGAGGTGGTGGACCTGCTGGCGGCGATGAACACCGGTCACGAGGGCGGGATGGGGACCATCCACGCGAACTCGCCGGGCGACGTGCCGGCGCGGCTGGAGGCGCTCGGTGTCTCGGCGGGGCTCGACCGGGACGCGGTGCACGCTCTCGCCGCGGCGGCGATCGACGTCGTGATCCACCTCGGCCGCGTCGACGGAGCGCGCGTCGTCCAGGGGTTGCACGTCCTCGAGCGACGAAGCGACGGCCTGGTGCGGACCGTTCCGGCGTTCGAGCGGCAGGCGGGTCGGCTGAGCCCACTCGCCGGGGCCGACCGACTCCGCGTCCTCCTGGCCCGCGCGTGAGCGGCCGCGCGATCGCGGCCGTGCTGGCGGTCGTTCTCGCCGCCCTGGCAGCCCGACTGGCGACCGGACCCGCGGCCGAGATCCGGCTGGCGGCGCTCGCCGGGCGGCGGCCGACCCCGGCTGCGGGCCGAATGCGCGCTGTCGTCGTCGCGGCCGGCGGGCGGGTCGGGTTCGGGCCGTCGTCCCGGCGGCGACGGGCGCGGGAGCGGGGCCGGACGATCGAGGCGCTCGGAGCCCTGGCGGCGGAGCTGTCCTCTGGCCTGCCACCGACTGTCGCGCTCTTCCGCGCGGCGGGCGACCCGCCCGTCTGGCCGAGTGCGGCCGCCGCCGTCCGGATGGGAGGCGACGTCGCCGACGGGCTGCGCGCGGACGCGCGGCGGCGCCCGGTGCTCGGCCAGCTGGCGGCCTGCTGGCAGGTGGCGGCGCAGACCGGTTCGGGACTGGCGGTGTCCGTCGAGCAGCTCGCGCGCTCCGCCCGGCGTGCCGAGCAGGTGCGCGGCGAGCTCGAGGGGCAGCTGTCCGCGCCGCGGGCGACGGCGCGCGTGCTGACCGCGCTCCCGTTGGTCGGCATCGGGTTCGGGATGCTGCTGGGCGCCGATCCGGTCGGGTGGCTGGTGGGCTCGGCCGTCGGTCGGCTGTGCCTGGGGGCGGGTGCGCTCCTGACCGTCGCGGGCGCAGTGTGGACCGGTCGGATCGCCGCCCGCGTGGAGCGGATGCTGTGACGTTCCTGGCCGTCGTGTGCGCCGCGGTCGCCGCGGGGCTGTGGCGGGCACCCGCGCCGGAGCCCCGACTTCGACGGCTCGTCCGCACCCGAGACGACGACGCATCGGTGCGTCGGTCCCCGCTGCCCCTGCCCGTCGTCGCAGCTGCCCTAGCTGCGGTGGGCTGCCTGGTCCTCGTCGGCGGTGCCGTCGGCGTCGTCGCGGGCATCGCCTGCGTCGTGCTCGTGCCGCGTCTGGCCCGACGGCTGGAGTCGCGATCGGGTCGTCGTCACCGCGAGGAGCTCGAACGGCTGGCGCCGGACGTCGCGGACCTGCTCGCGGCGACGCTCGCATCGGGGTCGCCGCCGTCCGTCGCCCTTGCGGCGGTCGCGGGCGCCTGCGGCCCGGTCGTCGGCGAGGCCCTCCGGCCGGTGCTGGCCGCCATCGGCCTGGGAGCCGAACCGTCGCTCGCATGGCAGGGATCCGATCCGGCCCTGCGGCCGATCGCCGGCGCGATGGTGCGGTCCGCGGCATCGGGCGCCCCGCTCGCCGGGGTGCTCGCGCGCGTCGCCGAGGACCTGCGCCGCGACCGCCAGCAGGTCGTGGAGGTCGCCGCGCGCGCCGCAGGCGTGCGGGCGGTGGCGCCGCTGGGTGCCTGCTTCCTGCCGGCCTTCGTGCTCGTCGGCGTCGTGCCGGTGGTGGTGTCGCTGGCGACAGGGCTGCTGTCCTGACCCCGGGGTGTCCA
>JAKOQS010000366.1 GCA_029778235.1 Chloroflexota bacterium
CCTGCGCGGGCTCAACACCTTCGGCGGGAGGGACCACTGGGACGCCTACACCGTCGAGCAGCTGCTGGCGCACACGACGGGGATCCCCGACTACTTCGAGTCGCCGCTCAAGGGTGGCCGGACCTTCCTCGAGCGGATGGTGGATGCCGACTTCGGCTGGACGTGCGTCGACGCGCTGGAGGAGGCGCGGCGCCGGCCTGCCACGTTCGCGCCCGGGCGGGACCGCGCCGCATACTCGGACACGAACTACCAGCTCCTCGGCGCCATCGCGGAGGCGGTCTCGGGGAAGTCCTTCGCCGAGACGCTGCATGACGAGGTCCTCGGCCCGCTGGGCCTGGCGGACACCTACCTGTTCACGCCGACGACCCTGGGCCGGTACGACGAGATCTCGCCGATCCGGTTCGGGTCACGGGCTCCGCGGATCCCGCGAGCGATGGCGTCGTTCGGCCCGGACGGAGGGGTCGTGTCCACCACGGCCGACTCGCTGCGCTTCCTTCGGGCATTCGCCGGCGGCGAGCTCTTCCCGCTCGAGGCGCTGGGGGACGTGACCGCGTACTGGAACCGGGTCTTCCCGCCACTCCGGTACGGCGTCGGCGTCATGAAGTACGAGCTCCCGTCCGTGATGACCGGCCTCCGGAAGGTGCCGCCGATGGTCGGCCACTCCGGCGCGTCGGGGCACGTGCTGTTCTGGATGCCCGGCCGCGATCTGTACGTCGCGGGCACCGTGAACCAGGCGGAGAAGCGGTCGATGCCGTTCCGGCTGCTGACGCGCATCGCGATCGCCTGCCGATAGCCGGGCGGACGCGGGCCCGCGCCCCGGGTCCGTGCCCCGTCCGTCGCCGCGACGCGTGCGCTGCGTCCCGTCAGGGCCGCGGCCGCCGCCGACGGAGCGGTCCCTACCCGTACCAGCCGAGGCGCTCCCCGATCTCCCCCGCCGCGGCCACGACCGCAGCGGCGATGCCGGGCATGCGCTCCGGCGTCAGGCGGTAGGAGGGGCCGGAGACGCTCACCGCGCCGACGACCGTCCCGTCACGGCCGCGGATGGGCGCGGCGACTGCGTTGAGGCCTGCCTCGAGCTCCTCCACCGTCGAGGCCCAGCCCGCCGTGCGGGCGGCCTCGAGCTGACGGCGCAGCGCCGCCGGGTCGGTGACGGTCGCGGGCGTGAACCGGCCGAGAGGGCCGACGAGGACCCGCTCGCGCGCGTCCGGGTCCATGGACGCGAGCAGCACCTTCCCGCTCGAGGTCGCGTGGAGCGGCGTCCGCTGACCGACCCAGTCGTGGCTGGTGATGGCGGCGGGTCCCAGCGCCTGGTCGAGGTTGACGGCGGCCCCCGCCTCCAGGCGGGCGACGTTCACGGTCTCGCCCACCTCGGCCGCCAGGCGCCGGATCACCGGCCGACTCTGCTCGACGAGGTCGAGCCGCGCCGTCGCCGCCGCGGCGAGCCGGACGATCCCGAAGCCGAGCCGGTACTTGCCGCGCTCCCCATCCTGGGCCACGAGGTCCCGCGCCTCGAGGGCGGCGAGCAGGCGAGAGGCCGTCGACTTGTGGACGCCGAGGGCGGCGGCCACGTCGGTGACCGACGCGACGCGCTCGCGTGCGAGGAGCTCGAGCACGTCCGCCGCGCGGTCCACCGACCGGATGAGCGCGGGCGTGCCGTGGGCCCCCGGGGCGACCGGATCGGGCGCGGGGACGCGCGCCACGGTCAGACCTCCAGGTCCGGCATGGACGCCTTGCGCCGGGCGACGAAATCGCGGAGCGCCTCGTCGACGCCCGGGTCGATCGGCGGCGCCTGGTACTCGGCGAGCATCCGCTTCCACACGCGGTTGGCGCGGGCGGCGGCGTCCAGGCTCCCATCCTCCAGCCACTGCTCGAAGCTGTTGTTGTCCGCGATCTCGGAGCGATAGAAGGCGCTCTCGAAGTTCGCGAGCGTGTGCGCCGTGCCCAGGAAGTGCTGGCCGGGGCCGTTCTCGCGGATCGCGTCGAGCGCCTGGCCGTTCTCCGACAGGTCCACCCCGTTCACGAAGACGCCCATCATCCCGCACTGGTCCGCGTCGAGGATGAACTTCTCGTAGCCCATGGTCAGCCCGCCCTCGAGCCAGCCGGCCGCGTGGAGGACGAAGTTGGCGCCGCCGAGGACGGTGGGCTGGAGCGTCGCCGCCGACTCGTACGCGGCCTGCGCATCCGGGATCTTCGACGCGCACAGGCTGCCGCCGGACCGGAACGGGACGCCCAGCCGGCGTGCGAGCGCGGCCATGACGTAGAGGACGAGCGCGGGCTCCGGCGTCCCGAACGTGGGCGCCCCCGACTGCATCGAGATCGAGCTCGCGAACGAGCCGAGGATCACCGGGGCACCGGGCCGCACGAGCTGGACGAACGCCATCCCCCCGAGCGCCTCGGCGAGCGTCTGGGCGCAGACGCCGGCCGTCGTCACGGGGGCCATCGCCCCGGCGAGGATGAACGGCGTGATGATCGTGGCCTGGTTGGCCTCCGCGTAGGCGCGCGCTGCGCCGAGCATCGTCGCGTCCCAGACGAGCGGCGAGTTCGCATTGATCAGGCTCGTGATGACGGCGTTCTCGTCCACGAACGCCTCGCCGAACAGGATCCGCGCCATCGCGATGGTGTCGCGCGCACGCTCGGGTGCCGTCACGGAGCCCATGAACGGCTTGTCCGAGTCCGTCATGTGGCTGTAGACCATGTCCAGGTGGCGCTTGTTCACCGGCACGTCCACCGGCTCGCAGACCGTCCCGCCCGAGTGGTGGAGGTGCGGGCTCATGTACGCGAGCTTCACGAAGGCGCGGAAGTCGTCGAGCGTCCCGTACCGTCGCCCGCCGTCGAGGTCGCGGACGAACGGCGATCCGTAGGCGGGGGCGAAGACGGTGTGCGGACCGCCGATGCGGACGCTGTTCGCGGGATTGCGGGCGTGCTGGACGTACTCGGCGGGTGCCGACGCAGCCACGATCGACCGGCACATCCCCATCGGGAACCGGACGCGCTCGCCGTCCACATCCGCACCCGCGTCGCGCAGCAGGCGGAGCGCGTCGGGGTCGCCGCGGAACTCGAGGCCCACCTCCTGGAGGATGACGTCGGCGTTGTGCTCGATGAGCGCGAGACCCTCCTCGCCGAGCACCTCGAACGGCGCGAACGTGCGCGTGAGGAAGGGGACCCGCGCGACCGCGGCATGTGCCCGCGCCGCCTGGCGTGCGGCCCGGCCGCCCGAGCGGCGATGGTGGAGCTCCTCGGTCATCTCTCCTCCTCCCGGGCGGCGACAGGCTGCCTGCGCCGGCGTGCGGAACGGTCGTCGGGGGCCGCGCGTCCGGCCACCGGTCGCGCCGGCAGGTCCACGACGCGCGACAGGCTGGGGTAGGCGGCGGTGCGGTGCGGGATCGCCAGCGCGTCCACGAAGTGCTCCTGGAACCGCGGCTCGATCGCCGTCTCGATCTTCACGACGTCGCGGACGACCGCCTCGATCTCCGCGCGGGCCGCCCGCGACAGGAGCGCGATGAGCGCCCCGGCGCCGGCGGCGTTGCCCGCCGAGCCCACGCGCTCGAGGTCGCAGTCGGGCACCAGCCCCAGGATCATCGCGTGGCGGACGTCGATGTGGCTGCCGAACGCCCCGGCGAGGCGGATCTCGTCGACCGCGTCCACGCCGTACGCATCCATGAGCAGGCGCGCGCCCGCATGCAGCGCGGCCTTGGCCAGCTGGATCGCGCGGACGTCGGCCTGCGTGACGAGGATCCGCGGGGCGCCGTCGCTGAGCACGTACGCGAAGGTCCGGCCGTCCGGGACCACCCGCGGCGTGCGCTCTCCCATCCGGCCGTCCACCACGCCGTCGGCGGTCACGACGCCGGCGAGGAAGAGCTCGGCGATGACCTCGACGATGCCGGAGCCGCAGATGCCGGTGATCCCGATCTCGCGCGTGGCCTCGGCGAAGCCCGGCTCGTCGGACCAGAGGCCGCAGCCGATGACCTTGAACCGCGGCTCCAGGGTGGTCGGGTCGATCCGGACCCGCTCGATGGCGCCGGGGGCTGCGCGCTGCCCGGCGCTGATCTGGGCGCCCTCGAACGCGGGCCCGGTCGGGCTCGACGCCGCGAGGAGCCGATGGCGGTTCCCCAGCACGATCTCGGCGTTCGTGCCGACGTCCACGACCAGCCGCACGGCGTCGCCGCGGTGGGGCTGCTCCGCGAGGATGACCCCGGCCGTGTCGGCGCCCACGTGCCCGGCGATGCAGGGAAGGACGTAGACCTCGGCGCCCGGATGCGCGTCGAGCTCGAGCGCCGCCGCCGTCGTCCGGACCGCGCGCTCCGTCGCCAGGGTGAAGGGGGCCTGCCCGAGCGGCGTCGGGTCGAGCCCCAGGAAGAGGTGGTGCATCACCGGGTTGCCGACGAGCACGACCTCGAGGATCTCGTCGGTCCCCACGCCGGCCGTCGTGGTCAACTCCTCGATCAGCGACCGGAGCGCAGCGCGGACGGCGCGCGTCATCTCGGCCGCGCCGTCGTCGTGGAGCATCGCGTACGACACGCGGCTCATCAGGTCCTCGCCGAACCGGATCTGGGGGTTCATCGTCCCCGCAGAGGCGAGCACGGTCCCGTCGAGCAGGCTCGCGAGGTGGCCGGCGATCGTCGTGGATCCCACGTCCACCGCCACGCCGAACGCGCGATCGCGGAAGCCCGGCCATGCGGCGGCGACGGCGCTGCCGTCGCGGACGGCCACGGTGACGGACCCGTCCCCCTCCCGGAGCGCGGCCTGGAGCTCGCGCACGACCGGCAGGTCCACCGCCAGTCCGGCGAGCCCCCACTCGCGCTCGAGCGCGTCGAGGACGCGGACGTGGTCGGAGGCCGGGGAGGCCAGGTCGGGCGGCGCGACCTGCACGTAGTGGAGTCGGACGACGGGGTCGAGATCGAACGGCCGGACCTCCAGCTCCTTCCGGACGACCTGCCGGTGGACCTGGCTGGCGGCGGGGATGTCGATGACCGCGTCGCCCGCGATCGCGGTCGCGCAGGAGAGACGCCGACCGGCCGCGAGCCCCCGGCGCTCGGCGTACGCCCGCTCCAGGTCGCCGGTCGCGGAGAGATGCCCGGCGGCCGACGTGATGCCGTGCTTGGGGAACGCGCCGACGCTCTGCTCCACCTGGCACCGCCCGCAGATGCCCCGGCCGCCGCAGACGGAGTCGATGTCCACCCCGAGGGAGCGGGCCGCGTCGAGCACCAGCGTGCCGGCCGGGAACCGCCCCCGGCGGCCCGAGGGCGTGAAGACGACGAGGGGATCCCGCGACCCGGCCACGGCGCGATCGAGGCTCCGCGGGCTCAGCCGGCCGCCGGACCCGCGCCGGCCGCCGCGCCCGCCCGCCGGCGGTTCACCCGCCGGCGGCTCTCGCCCTCGGCCCCGGGCTCGGCATGCGCACGGATCCAGCGCGCCGCGTCCGCGTCGTTGCCCATGAGGACGTCGGCGGCCATGATCACCTTCCGGACGTCGGGCAGGAGCGGGTTCGTGATCGCGCTCGTGAGCCCGTTCGAGATCGCCATCGCGAGGAACGCCGCGTTGATCCCCTCGCGCTCGGGCAGACCGAAGCTCACGTTCGACGCCCCGCAGACGGTGTTCACCCCCAGCTCGTCGCGGAGACGCGCCAGGAGGCGGAAGACCTGCCGGCCGGCGGTGCGCATCGCCCCGATCGGCATGACCAGGGGGTCCACCACGACGTCCTCGCGCGGGATCCCGTGGTCGGCCGCCCGCTCCACGATCCGCTTCGCGACGGCGAACCGGACGTCCGGATCGGTGGAGATGCCCGTGTCGTCGTTGGAGATCGCGACGACGGCCGCGCCGTGCTTCGCCACCAGCGGCAGGACGCGCTCGAGTCGGTCCTCCTCGCCCGTCACCGAGTTGACGAGGGCCTTGCCCTGGTACGCGGCGAGCCCGGCCTCGAGCGCCTCCACCACGGAGGAATCGATCGAGAGCGGGAGGTCGGTGAGCGACTGGACCAGGCGGACGGTGTGCGCCATGATCCCCGGCTCGTCCGCGAGCGGGATCCCGGCGTTGACGTCGAGCATGTGCGCGCCGGCCTCGACCTGGGCGATCACGTCGCGCTCCACCCGGCTGAAGTCGCCCGCGCGCATCTCCTCGGCCAGCAGCTTCCGGCCGGTCGGGTTGATCCGCTCGCCGATGACGACGAACGGGAGGTCGTCGCCGATGACCACCTCGCGGGTGGCCGAGGCGATCAGGGTGCGGGCCATGCGTCCTCCGATGTCTCCGGCGCCGCGTCCCCCGCGGCGGTGGCGGGGTCGGCGCCGGGGACGTCGGCCTCGATCCCGAGCGCGGCCACGACGGCCGCGAGATGCTCCTTCGTGAACCGCGCCTCGATGCGCGCCGCCTCCGCGGCGACCTCGGCGTCGAGGTCCGGGCCGCAGGGCCGATCCGATCGACGCCATTCGTCGAGGTAGTCGTCCATGTCCTTCTTGCCGGCCCGCGTGGCGGCGCGGTCGATCGCGACCTGGAACCGGAGCTCGAGCACGTGCTTGGCCGATCGGCGGCCGTCCTTGGCCACGATCTGCGCGGGGATGTCGCGCCAGGCGATGACGGTCAGTCGCGGCGCCATCTCACGCGGCTCCCTGCAGGCGGGCAGAAGCCGGCGGCACGCCGGCGGCGAGGGTGTCGCCGCCGTCCCGGCCCAGGGCGGCGATCGCGGTCCCCAGCTCGCCGTACCCGGTGTGGCGGTGCTCGAACGCGAGCCCGAGGCGGTCGGCCGCGGCGCGCGCACGCGCGAGCACGTCGGGATCGTCCGACTGGGACAGGAGGACGAGCCGGCGGTACCCGGCGAAGTAGGCCGGCAGGAGCTCCGGGTGGCGGTCGAGCCCGAGCCCCCGGATCACGAGCGCATCGAAGGATCGCGCGAGGAAGTCGGTCAGGTAGAAGGTGCCGGGCTCCTCGGCCGCGAGCTCCGCGAAGGCATCCTCGCCGGCGTAGAACGCGTAGCAGTGGGCGCCGGGGAGCCGCTCGACGCCGTGTGTCGCGAGGACCCGGTCCAGCGCGCCGCCCGTGCCGCAGTCGCCGTACGCGACGAAGATCCGGTCGTGTCGGCCCGCGTCCGCGCGGATCGCCGCGTCCACCGCGCCCGCGATCCGCTCCGGCCGGTTGTGCAGGCTCGCGGGGAGGCAGCGGACCTCGACCGCGTCGAGCCGGTTCGCGCGGACCGCGTCGAGCAGCTCGCGCGCGAGGGCGCCGCAGCCGATGACCAGCGTCGTCGGCGCGGTCGCGCCGGACTGTCGAGGCCCCACGGTGGCGGGCGCGGTCGCGCCGGACTGCCCCGGCCCGATCGAGGCCGGGGCGTCGGCCGCCGGGGGCTGGACGTCAGGCCTGGGCACCACGCCGCTTCTCGATGAACGCCTTCGCCGTCTCGGCGGCGATGGCGGCATCGCGGCAGTACGCGTCCGCGCCGATCGCGGTGCCGAACTCCTCGTTGAGCGGGGCACCGCCCACGAGGACGATGTAGTCGTCGCGGATCCCGCGATCCCGCAGCGCCTGGATGACGACCTTCATGTACGGCATCGTCGTCGTGAGGAGCGCGGACATCCCGAGGATGTCGGGCCGATGCTCGTCGAGCGCCGCGAGGAACTTGTCGGCGTCGGTGTTGACGCCCAGGTCCACGACCTCGAAGCCTGCCCCCTCGAGCATCATCCCGACGAGGTTCTTCCCGATGTCGTGGATGTCGCCCTTGACGGTGCCGATGACGACCTTCCCGATCGGCTTCGCGCCCGTCTCGGCGAGGAGCGGGCGGAGGACCGCCATCCCCCCCTTCATCGCGTTGGCGGCCAGCAGCACCTCCGGGACGAAGAGGATCCCGTCCCGGAAGTCCACCCCCACGATGCGCATCCCCTCGACGAGCGCGTCGTTGAGGATCTTCTCCGCGCTCCAGCCGCGCTCGAGGAGGATGTTCGTCCCCTCCACCACCTCGTCGGCCATCCCGTCGTAGAGGTCGTCGTGCATCTGCTCGACCAGCTCCGCGTCGTTCAGCGCGCGAAGATCGAGTTCGTCGGTCCCGTCCTGTGCCATCCGCTCCGTCCTGGCCACTGTGTTGCGCCCAGCGCAACGTGTTGCAGACTGCGGAACGCAGTGTAGAGCGTTGCGAGGACGGGGTCCAGACGAGAGTGATCGCGGGTCGTGGCCATGTTCACGTGGAGCGACCGTGTGGCTCGCCGAGGCCGGCCATCCGCACGTCTCCTGTGAATCGGGCCAGCGGGCGCGCCTCAGGATGTCGTCGCTGAGCACGGGCGGCAGGCCACGTCCGGTCCGACGCCGGCACCGCGGTCACCCCACGTGAATACGACCATGGCGACCGGGGAGGCTCGGCTGTCCGCGTGCGGCCCCGGACCGCCTGCAGCCGCGGGACCGCGCACCGGCGTCCAACCGTCCGCCGCCGTTCGTCAGCCGGGCGGTTCGGCAGCGAAGAGCCGGTCCTCCGTGTATCGATAGTGATCGCCGACGGCGGCCACCGCCCCCTCGACGTCGCGCGCGGCGATGGCGTCGGCGATCCGCCGGTGGTAGGCGACCGGCGGCGTCCACCCGAGCGAGGCGCGCGTCGCGAGCGCCGTCCGCATGAGCAGAACCGTCTGCGAAGCGAGCTCGTCGAAGAGCGTGAGCAGGCGCCCATTGCCCGCCAGACGGCAGTACGCCCGGTGGAAGGCCATGTCCGCGTCCCAGGCCGCGGCCAGATCGCCGCGCCCGTAGGCCTCCTCCACCGCGTCCAGGCTCGCGCGCACCTCGGCGATCCCCTCCTCCGTGGCGCGTTCGATGGCCAGGCGCACGGCCGCTTCCTCGATCGCGCGGCGGATGACGTAGACCTCGTCGAGGTCGGCCTCGGTGAGGCTGCTCACGAACGTGCCGCGGCGCGGCAGGTCCACCGCGAGCCCCTCGCGCGCGAGCTCGGCGAGCGCGTCGCGGACCGGACCCCGCGAGACCCCGAACCGCTCGGCGAGCTCCGTCTCGACGAGCCGTGCGCCGGCGGCGAGGCGGCCGTCGAGGATCTCGTCGCGGAGTGCCTCCGCGATCGTCTCCCAGAGCTGCTTGTGGGTGAAGGCGGTCATCGACCCTCCGCGGGGAACCCGAAGCCGGCGCTCCCGGGCGCTCCCGGGCGCTCCCGGACGCCGCCGGGCGCTCCCGGTTCACCCCGGTGCGCCCCCGACGACCCGGCGTGCCGCGCGACGCGGCGTGCCGCGCGACGCGGCGTGCCGCGCGACGCGGCGCTCGACGCCCGGTCGGCCCGGTCCAGAGTGCCGTTGACATGCTCGATTGTCAACAGTTAGCATCGCTGACGGCGAGACGGCGCGCGAGGGAGACCGCGCGGGCGTCGTGCGCCACCGAGGGCCCAGAGCGCCGGGCTCAGAGCGGCGGTCGATCGGCACCTCGGAGCCGGATCCCGGCCTGCGGGCGGCCGCCCGCGTCCGTCATCGAACCAGGAGCAGCAGATGGCCAGCTTCCCGACCAGCGCGAAGGTCGTGATCATCGGCGCCGGGATCGTCGGCAACAGCATCGCCTACCACCTCGCGAACCTCGGGTGGAAGGACATCCTCCTCATCGACAAGGGCCCCCTCCCCAACCCGGGCGGCTCCACCGGCCATGCCTCGAACTTCCTCTTCCTCGTGGACCACAACAAGGAGATGGCGGAGCTGACGCTCGAGAGCGCGCGCCAGTACCGCGAGTGGGGCGTCTACACCGAGTGCGGCGGGATCGAGGTCGCCCGCTCGGAGACCCGGATGAACGAGCTCCGCCGGAAGATGGACTCGTCGGTCAACTGGGAGATCGAGTCGCGCCTGGTCACGCCGGCGGAGATCAAGGAGCTCGTCCCGTTCATCAACGAGGAGATCCTCGTCGGCGGGTTCTACACGCCCGGCGTCGGCGTCTGCGATTCACTCCAGTTCGGGACGCTCTGCCGGGAGAAGGCCGAGGCGATGGGCGCCCTGACGGTCTTCGCCAACACCGAGGTCACGGCGATGGGCGTCGAGGACGGCCGGATCCGGTCCGTCACGACGACGCGCGGGACGGTGGAGGCGGAGTACGTCGTCGTCGCGTGCGGCGTCTGGGCCCCGCTCCTCGGCGAGATGGCCGGCTCGCACATCCCGCTCGCGCCGGTCGTCCACCAGATGATCGACGTCGGGCCGGTGCCGCGCTTCGAGACCACCACCTCGGCCATCGCGTTCCCGATCGTCCGCGACATGGATGTGCTCATGTACGAGCGCCAGGACGGGATCGGCCTGGAGATCGGCTCGTACGCCCACCGCTCGATCCTCCACGACCCGGAGACGATCCCGTCGATCGAGGACGCGGTCCTCTCCCCGACCGAGATGCCGTTCACGCCGGAGGACTTCGATCCCCAGATGGAGGACGCGCTCGAGCTCATGCCCGAGATCGTCGGGGACGAGCGGGTCGGCGTGAAGTACGCGATCAACGGCCTCATCGCGCTGACGCCCGACGGGATGCCGCTCCTCGGCGAGACGCCGGAGGTGCAGGGCCTCTGGTCCGCGGCGGCCGTCTGGGTGAAGGAGGGCCCCGCGGTCGGCAAGTGCATCGCCGAGTGGATGGTCCTCGGCGAGCCGTCGATCGACTGCAACCAGTCGGACATCAGCCGTTTCCACGCGCACCAGAAGACGCGCCAGCACACCAATCGCCGCGCGTTCGAGGCGTTCCCCAAGACCTACGGCATCGTCCACCCGGCCGAGCAGTACCTCTCCGACCGGCCGCTCCGCCGCTCGCCGATGCACGAGTGGCACGCCGAGCACGACGCGGAGTTCTTCGAGCTGTCCGGCTGGGAGCGGACCCAGTGGTTCAACAGCAACGCCGGGCTCGTCGAGAAGTACGGCGTGCAGACCCGGCCCAACGAGTGGGACGCGCGGTGGTGGTCGCCGATCATCAACGGCGAGCACCTCGCGATGCGCGAGGCGGCCGGGATCTTCGACCTCTCGTCGTTCGCGATCTTCGACATCGTGGGACCCGGCGCGCACGCGTCCGTCCAGCGGGTCGCCATGCGCCAGATGGACGTCCCGGCCGGGCGGGTGGTGTACACGCCCGTGCTCGCCGAGACCGGCGGGTTCAAGAGCGACCTGACGATCATGCGGCTGGCGCGGGACCACTTCCGCGTGGTCACCGGCGCGGCCCACGGGATGGCCGACCTCAAGTGGTTCCGCGACCACCTCGCGCCGGACGCGGCCCTGGTGGACCAGACGACGGCCTTCACCACGATCGGCATCTGGGGACCGCGCGCGCGGGACATCGTGCAGTCCATCACGCGGGCCGACATGTCGAACGAGGGCTTCCGCTTCGGCACCTGCCGGACCGTGGAGATCGGGTCCCAGCTGGTCCTCGCGTCGCGGATCAGCTACGTCGGCGACCTCGGGTGGGAGCTGTACGCCCCGATCGAGCAGGGTCGCCGGCTCTGGGAGGAGCTCTGGGAGGCGGGCCGGCCGCACGGCCTGACCGCCTGCGGCATGGGCGTGTACGGCACCACCGGCCGTCTCGAGAAGGCCTACCGCTTGTTCGGCGCCGAACTGGATCTCGACTACACCGTCGTCGAGGCCGACATGGCCCCGGCGAAGGTGAAGGAGGCCGACTTCATCGGCAAGGCGGCGGTCCTCGCCGCGATGGCCGAGCCGCCGGTCGCGAAGTTGTGCACGCTCACCGTGGACGACCACACCTCGGCGAGCGGCGAGAAGCGGTACATGCTCGGCCGCCAGCCGATCGTGCGCCCCGACGGCTCCCCGATCGAGGACGCGAAGGGCCGCCGGTCGTACGCGACGTCGGCCGGGGCCGGGCCGTCGCTGGGGAAGCACATCCTCCTCGCGTACCTGCCGTCCGAGCTGGCGGTCGAGGGGAGCCGGTTCGCGGTGGAGTACTTCCAGGAGCTGTACCCGGTCACCGTCGCCGTCGTCGGTGCACGGCCGCCGTTCGACCCCGAGAACAGCCGGATCCGGGCCTGACCGATGCGCGTCCTCGTCTGCATCAAGCGTGTCCCGGAGGTCGCAGGAAGGATCACCCTCACCGACGACGCCAGGGCGATCGACACGAAGTACGTGGGCTTCACCGTGGGTCCGCACGAGGAGTGCGCCGTCGAGGAGGCGGTCCGTCTCATCGAGGCGCACGGGGGCGAGTCCGTCGTCCTCACCCTCGGGCCAGGGGAGGCGCTCGACCAGCTGCGCGACGCGATGGCCCTGGGCGTCTCCCGTGCCATCCACCTCGTGACCGACGGCGAGGAGTGGGACGCCGAGTCCACCGCGGCCGTCATCGCCGACACCATCCGGGCCGACGAGGCGGAGAACGGCCCGTTCGACATCGTCCTCCTGGGCAACGAGGCGGCCGACTCCGGTGGGTACCAGGTGGGCGTCCGGATCGGGCGCGCCCTGGGGCGACCCGTCGTGACCGGGATCAAGGGCCTGACCGTCACGGACGGCACGGCCCGGTGCGAGCAGGAGGCCGGCGGCGGCCGCGATGTCTACGAGCTCCGCACGCCGGCGATCGTCGGCGTGCTCGAGGGGATCAACCTGCCGCGATACCCGTCCGTCCCCGGTCGGCTGCGGGCGAAGAGCAAGCCCGTCGCCGCGTCCACGCCGGCGCGGCCGGCCCAGCGGCTGGAGATGATCCGGCTCGTCGTCCCGCAGGCCGCGGCGAAGGAGGCGCAGGTCCTGGGCCACGGCCCGGACGCCGCGCCGGCCGTCGTGGCACTGCTGCAGAGCGTGGGGCTCGTGTGATGGCGACCGTCCTCGTCCTCGTCACGACCGCCGACGGCGCGGCCGACAAGGTCTCCCTCCAGGCGCTCACCCTCGGCCGCGGCCTCGCGGCCGGCGGCCCGGTCCACGCCCTCGTCATCGGCGACGAGGGTGCCGCCGCCGGCCTCGGGCCGTGGGGGGCCACCCACGTCCACGTCGCCCGGCACCCGGAGCTGGACGCGGGGACGACCGCGCCCGACGCCTGGGGGCGCATCCTCGACGATCTCGCCGCGAGCCTCGGGGCCGGGATCGTCGTGGGCCCCGGGACGGAGACCGGGAACACCGTCGTGGCGCGTGCAGCCGCCCGTGCGGGCCTCCCCTTCGCGGCGAACTGCACGTCCGTGGCCGCGGGCGACCCCGTCACCGTGACCCGCGTCCGGTGGGGCGGCAGCCTCCTGGAGGAGGCCGCGATCCACGCGGACCGGGCGATGCTCACCGTCGCGCCGCACGCGATCGTCGCGAGCGAGGCCGGCGGGACCGCGGCGGTGGAGGCGTTCACGCCTGCGCTCGACGACGCCGACCTCGCGGTCCGGGTCGTCGGGACGGTCCCCGCGCCCACCGGCGGCGTCTCGCTCGCCGACGCGAAGGTCGTCGTGTCCGGCGGCCGCGGGGCCGGGTCGGCCGAGGGCTTCGCGCCGATCGTGGACCTGGCCGGACTGCTGGGCGCCGCCGTTGGCTGCAGCCGCGCCGTCACCATCGCGGGCTGGCGCCCGCACACCGAGCAGGTGGGCCAGACCGGCACGAAGATCGCCCCGGACCTGTACATCGCATGCGGGATCAGCGGAGCCACGCAGCACCTCGCGGGGTGCAAGGGGGCGAAGCGGATCCTGGCGATCAACAAGGACCCCGAGGCCACGATCATGTCGGCCGCCGACTACGCCGTGATCGGCGACCTCCACGAGGTCGTGCCGGCGATCAGCGCCGAGATCCGGCGGGTCCGCGGTCTGTAACGCGGCGTGAACGCCGTTCGGCCCTTGCCGCAGAGGGATGCGGCACGGACGATCGGCGGCGGTAAGCGCTGCGACCTTCGGTCGCGGTCGTGCCTTCGGGTGCAGCGAGACTCGCCGAGATGTGCATGCCGGGGAGGACGACGGACGCAGGTGCCGGCCGTCGCGGCATCGACGGTCGCGTCGTGGCGCTCCAACTGTGCATGGCTGCCGCGCTCTTGGCCGGTTGCGCGGACAGGACGCCGGGCGCCGGCGCGCCCGTCGCTTCGGGCCCGACCGCGACCCCCACCGCAGTCGCAGCTTCTCTGCCAACCGCGTCTCCCGCGTCGGCGGCACCCGCCGCGACCCTGGCTCGGCCGTCCGCGACAGCGGTCGCGCCTACGTCCACGCCCGCACCCATCCCTCACTGGGAGAGGATCGGGACCCTTTCCGGTCTATCCATGCCCGTGGATCTCGTCGGCTGGGATGGTGGCTACGTCGCGCTCGTCGGCAACTCGGGCGACCGCCCTGCGCGGGTCCTCTTCTCCGCCGACGCTGTGGGATGGCGGGCGATCGACCTGCCGGCCGCGGCGCTCCGGCCCGGCTTGGTCGCACACGGCCCGGCGAACCCATGGGATGTCGTGACCGATGGCCGCTCCGTCCTCGTGACCGGGGGACAGGATCACGAACCGTGCACCTCGCCCACCACGACCCCGGCACGCCCGTGCGCGACGGTTCCCGTGTCGTGGGTCACGACTGACGGGATCCATTGGCAGGCGTCGATGCCGTGGACGGGCCCCGACGGCGCGACGGTCGCGGCGGCCTGGCCGATGCCGGGCGGGTGGGAGTCGGCGGTCGAGACCCGTGCCTACGGGGAGGTCAAGACCGCAGACGCGATCTACCGTTCGACGGACGGGCGGACGTGGATGGAGAGCGAGTCATTCGACGGCCCGACGCACACGGCGAACGGCGTGATGCCTCTTGACGGGATCGTCGCCCAGGACGGGATCCGTCTGAGCTCCTGGTTCGAATGGTGGGACCCCGATACCGGGGAGATCCCCACGGACTCCGGGGTCTGGGCCTCGCGGGCGACCGGCGACTGGGATCCCGTCCGCTCGGCCGCGTTCGGGGAGGGCACAGAGACCCTCTTCGTCCGCGCGATGGCCGCGCCCGGCCCGGACGCTCCGCGCGTCTGGGCGCTCGGCGGCCTCGTCCAGACGGACGGCTCGATCGCCGTCTGGACGTCACTGGATCTCGTCGAGTGGACGGCGACGCGACTGGCGGAGAACCCCTACGAGGATGGCATGGGCGCGGGCGTCACGGATCTCGCAGCGACGCCGCTCGGGCTCATCGCGGTGGACGTCCAGGAGGAGGGTGTCTGGCTCACGCGCGACGGCGTCGCGTGGGAGCCGATCGACTCGCCGCGGATCGCGTTCGTCGCCTCCGGCCCGGCGGGCGTGATCGGCGTCGACGATCCCGATGACGGCGGCGACCCGTCGATCTGGCGCCTCGTCCCATAACGGCCCCCGTGGCGGACGACCGCAGTCCGTCCCACGACCCTGCCGACGTCGCCGCCCCGGACCTCAGGCGGGCCTGTGCCTGTAGAACTCGACCGGCTCGGGTGCGAGCGGCGTGTTGCCGAGGATGAGGTCGGA
>JAKOQS010000006.1 GCA_029778235.1 Chloroflexota bacterium
CCACGATCGGCGGCCCCGCGGGCGCCCGCGTGAGCGTCGACGGCCCGGCCCGCGTGGCGACCGCGGAGGAGTCGGTGCCGTCAGACCCGTCCGCCGCGGCGTTCTGGCTGGTCGCGGGAGCCGCCCACCCCGACGCCGAGCTGGTCCTCCGGGCCGTGGGGACGAACCCGACACGGCGTGCCATCATCGACCTGCTCCGCCGGATGGGCGCCTCCATCGAGGAGACGCCGCTCGGCGGTGGCGGGGCCGACGGCCACGGGGAGCCGGTCGCCGACCTCGTCGTCCGGTCCAGCGCGCTCCACGGCATCGACGTCACGCCACGGGAGGTGGCCTCGGCGATCGACGAGGTGCCGGTCCTCTGCCTCGCCGCCGCACTCGCGTCCGGGACGACGCGGATCGACGGCGTGGGCGAGCTCCGGCACAAGGAATCCGACCGGGTCGCCGGCATCGCGGCGGGGCTGCGCGCCCTGGGGGCGCACGTCGCCGTGGACGGTGACACGATGACCATCGACGGCGTCGACCGCCTCGTCGGCACCGTCACCGAGAGCCTCGACGATCACCGGCTGGCGATGACGTTCGCCGTGGCCGGCCTCATCGCCGGGGGCGAGACCGCGGTCCTCGACGCCGGGTGCGCCGCGATCAGCTACCCCGGCTTCTTCGACGAGATCGAAAGGGTGCGCGCATGACGAATCGCGTCGTCCTCATCGGACACCCGGTCGCCCACTCGCTCTCGGGCGGGATGCAGCAGGCGGCGTTCGACGCCGAGGGCCTGGACATCCGCTACGAGCTCTGGGACCGCGTCCCGCTCGCGCTGCCCGAGGCCATCGCCGAGCTGCGCGGCGAGGAGTTCGTCGGCGCCAACGTCACGATCCCGCACAAGGAGAAGACCGTCCCGCTCGTGGACAAGAGCACCGAGGACGCCCACGCCACCGGCGCCGTCAACACGATCACCAAGGACGGCAAGCGGCTCATCGGCCACAACACCGACGTGGCCGGGTTCAACGTGGCGCTCGACGCGCTCGTGGGCAAGCAGAAGATGCCGCGCCAGGCGGTCGTCCTCGGCGCGGGCGGCGGGGCGCGGGCGGTCGTGTACGGGCTGATCCGCCAGGGCTTCCAGCGGGTCATCGTCTTCAACCGCCATCTCCATCGGGCGGAGGGGCTCACCCGCTTCTTCGCGCGGAGCGCCGCCCACATGGAGCTGCGGGCGATGCCGTGGCACGAGTCGGTCATCGAGGCCGAGCTGGCCAAGGCGAAGGTGGTGGTCAACGCGACCTCCGTCGGGCTGAGGCCCGATGAGACGCCGGTGCCGGCCGATCTGATCCCGCCGGACCTCCTGGTCCTGGACCTCGTCTACAACCCGAACCCCACCCGCCTCATGCGCGAAGCACAGGCTGCCGGGTGCACGGTCATGGGCGGCGAGCTGATGCTCCTGCACCAGGGGGCCGCGGCATTCGAGCTCTGGACGGGCCGGAAGGCGCCCCTCGACCTGATGCGCGCGAAGCTCGAGGAAGGGATCGCCGCCGGGCTCGCGGGCGCTGCCGACGGCGAGGGGCTCCCGTCGGAGGCGGCCCCGGGCGGGACCTCGGACGGCGGGGCCTGAGAGGCCGCGGGTGGGCGCGCTCCGGTACCTCACGGCCGGCGAGTCGCACGGCCCCGGCCTGGCGGTCATCCTTGAGGGTCTCCCTGCCGGGATCCCGCTGACCGAGGACGACATCGCGACCGACCTCGCACGGCGCCAGCGCGGGTACGGCCGGGGCGCGCGCCAGGCGATCGAGCGCGACCGGGCGGTGATCGGCGGCGGGGTCCGCCACGGCCGGACGATCGGCTCGCCGATCCTGCTGACCGTCGCCAACCGCGACCACGAGAGCTGGACGCGGATCATGCAGGCCGCCCCGCTCACGGACGAGGATGCGGCCGAGATCGCGGCGCTCGAGGCGTCGGGCGTGAAGCGCGCGGTGCCCGTGACGCGCGTGCGGCCGGGTCACGCGGACCTCGCCGGGGCCCTCAAGTACGGGACGCGCGACGTCCGCGACATCCTCGAGCGCGCGTCCGCGCGCGAGACCGCGGCGCGGGTCGCCGCGGGCGGCGTGGCGCGCGCCTTCCTGCGCGCGCTCGGGATCGAGGCCTGGTCGTTCACGGCGGAGGTCGGCGGCGAGGCGGTGGACCGGGCGCGGTGCACGCGGTCGCGCGACGAGGCCGACGAGAGCCCCCTGCGGTGCCCGGATCCCGACGCGGAGGAGCGGATGATCGCCCGGATCGACGAGGCCCGGTCCGCCGGGGACACGGTCGGCGGCGTCTTCGAGGTCGTGGTACACGGCCTCCCGATCGGCCTCGGCAGCCACGTCCACTGGGACCGCCGACTCGACGCGAGGCTGGCGGCCGCCGTGATGAGCATCCAGAGCGTGAAGGGCGTGGAGCTCGGCCTCGGGTTCGAGCAGACCCGCCGGTTCGGCTCCGCCGTGCACGACGTGATCGCCGGCCGGGACCCGTACGGGACGTGGGTCCACCGCTCCAACAACGCCGGGGGGCTCACGGGCGGGATCACCAACGGCGAGCCGCTGATCGTCCGCGGCGCCGTCAAGCCGATCTCCACGCTGGCGCGCCCGCTGCCCTCCGCGGACCTCCTGACGGGTCGGCCCGTGGAGAAGGCGCACTACGAGCGCAGCGACATCAGCGTGGTCCCGGCGGCGGGCGTCATCGGCGAGGCGATGGTCCTCCTGGCCCTCGCCGACGCCGTCCTGGAGAAGCTCGGCGGAGACACGCTGGACGAGACGGCCGACAACCTGCGCCGGTACCGGGAGCGGATCGCGCTGCCGCCGGGCGACCCGCCCGGAACGGCGGCGGCACGGACGGTCGCCGGCGGCGGGGCGGCCCCCGGCCCGGCCAGTGGCGGTCCGACCCGGCCTGCCGGCGGCGGACCGACGTCGCCGTCCGCCGACGACGGCGGACCCGAGGTCGGCTCGGGCGGCGACGACTAGGAGAGGCGGTGGACGTCGTCCTCGTCGGGCTCCCCGGGACCGGCAAGACCGCGGTCGGGCGTCGCCTCGCCCGCCAGCACGGCGCCGCCTTCCTGGACCTCGACGCCACGATCGAGGCGGCGGCCGGCCGGCCGATCCCGGCGATCTTCGCCGACGAGGGCGAGGCCGGCTTCCGCGCACGCGAGCGCACAGCCGTCGCGGCGCTCGGGCCGCCGGACCCGTCCCCCACCCTGTCGCGCGTCATCGCGACCGGCGGCGGCACCCCGATCGACGCGCGGAACCGGTGGGCCCTCTACCGTGGCCGGCTGGCGGTCTGGCTGGACGGCCCGGCGGAGATCCTGGCGACGCGCCTCCGCCGGAGCCGGGTGAGCAGGCCTCTGCTCGCCGGACGAGACGCGGAGTCGGCGATCGCCGCGCTCGCGGCGGCCCGGGAGCGCGTGTACGCGCCCGCGCTGCGGGTGAACGGCGTCGCGCCCCTCGGGGCCGTGGTGGCGGCCGTCGAGCGCCACCTCGACGACGCCCTCGGGCCGGGCGGTGGGCTGCTGCGGGCGCGGACGCCGATCGGGACGCTGGAGATCGGCGACGGCATCGCCGCCGCCGGGGTCGCCCGCGCGCTCGACGGCCTCGCGGCCCGCCGGGCGATCCTCGTCTCCGAGCCGAAGGCATGGTCGGTCGCAGGCGAGGCCCTCGCGGCTGCGCTCGCGCGCGACGGGATCGCCGTCGAGACGGTGCTCCTGCCCCGCGGCGAGCCGGCCAAGACGCTGCGGGTGATCGAACGCGCCGCACGCGAGCTGGCACGCGTGCGGGCCGAGCGCCGCGACCCGATCGTGGCGGTCGGCGGCGGCGCGCTGGGCGACGCGGCGGGGTTCCTCGCGGCCGCCTGGCTCCGAGGCGTGCCGGTGGTCCACGTGCCCACGACGCTCGTCGCCCAGATCGACAGCTCGATCGGCGGGAAGACGGCCGTGGACCTGCCCGAGGGGAAGAACCTCGTCGGCGCGTTCCACCAGCCCGCCGCGATCGTCGCGGACGTCGCGACCCTGCGGACGCTGCCGGCGCGGCAGCTCCGGGCGGCGCTCGGCGAGGCCGTCAAGATGGGCGCGCTCGGCGACGAGCGACTGCTGGATCTGCTGGAGACCGACGGCCGGGCGATCGCGGCCGGCGCGCGGCCGGCCTTCGACGATGGGGCGATCGCCGAGGTGGTCGAGCGGTGCGCCTGGGCGAAGGTGGAGGTCGTGGTCGCGGATGAGCGGGAGCGCGGCGAGGCTGGCGGCCGGATCGCGCTGAACCTCGGCCATTCGTTCGCCCATGCAATCGAGACCGTCGCCGCCTACCGGGGCATCCTCCACGGGGAGGCGGTCGCCTACGGCCTGCGGGCCGCGGTGCGGATCGGGGCGGAGCTCGGCGTGACGCCGCCCGCTCGTGCCGAGCGCGTCGAGGCGCTGCTCGACGACCTCGGCCTGGGGGTGCGGGCCCTCGCCATCCGGCCGGGCGAGCTGGTGGCGACCCTCGCGGTGGACAAGAAGACGGCCGGGGGCCGCCTGCGCTGGGTGCTGCCGACGGAGTCGGGCGTCGTGGTCCGGTCGGACGTCGCGGACGAGCTCGTGGCCGCTGCGGCGGCGGGGATCGTCGCGGGACGGCGTGGAGCGACGCCAGACGCGGGGCGCGGGAGGTGAGCGGGATGCGGGTGCTCGTCCTTCAGGGTCCGAACCTGAACCTCGTCGGCACGCGCGAGCCGCACATCTACGGCTCGACCACGCTCGACGAGATCCACGCGATGGTCCGCGAGCACGCCGCAGGCCTGGGGATCGAGGTGGAGACCTTCCAGTCGAACCACGAGGGAGCGCTCATCGACCGCATCCAGCGGAAGGACTTCGAGGCGGCGATCGTGAACGCCGGCGGGCTGACGCACACCTCGGTCTCCCTGCGGGACGCGCTGCTGGCGGCCGACCGACCCTTCGTGGAGGTCCACCTGTCCGACCCTGCGGCGCGGGAGCCGTTCCGGCGGGTGAACTTCCTGCAGGACGTGGCGATCGCGTCGTTCGTGGGGATGGGGCCGCGCGGGTACCTCGCCGCGCTCGACGAGATCGTGCGCCGACGGGATGCGGGAGAGCTCCGATGAGCGTGGACGGGAAGCCGGACGCCCGGGCGTCGGGGGGATCCGGCCCCGAACCCCTCGCACCGCTCCCGGTCGACGCGGAGGTCGCTGCCGACCTCGGGGCGGCGCTCGCGCCGCTCCGCGAGCGGATCGACGCCATCGACGCGGAGATCGTCGCCCTGCTGAACGAGCGCGCCCGGATCGCCCTGGAGATCGGCCGCGTGAAGGACGCGCAGGGACAGAAGCCGATCCGCGACCCCGCGCGCGAGGCCGCGGTCATCGAGCGGGTGACCAGTGCATCGGAGGGCCTGTTCCCGGAGCCGGAGCTCGTCGCGCTGTACCGGAAGCTCATCGCCGCGACCCGGAAGGTGCAGGCGGACCAGCGGCGAGGGAAGCGGCCGGGCGACGACGACCCGGCATGAGGGCTCGCCCCGGGCGGCTGCGGCGGGAGCACCGGAGATGAGCCCGGACATCCCCCACCCCGACTCCCTGGGCAGGACCCGGCCCGACCTCACCCGCGTGCCCCCGGGCGCGACCACGCGGTTCGCACCCGCGCCGACCGGGCGGCTCCACCTGGGCCACCTCGTGAACGCGGTGTACGCCTGGGGCATCGCCCAGGCGACTGGTGGCTCGGTCGTCCTCCGGATCGAGGACCACGATCGGCAGCGCAGCCGGCCCGAGCACGAGCGCGACCTCCTCGACGACCTCGACCGGCTGGGCCTCCGGCCGACGCGGCCCTCGACCGCAGACCTGCGCGCCGGGTCGTCCCCCTACCGTCAGGGCGACGACCACGCGCCGTACGACGCGGCGATCGAGACGCTCCGGTCGGCCGGGGTCCTGTATGCGTGCGACTGCTCTCGAGGAGCCTTCGCCGCGTGGGCCGAGGGGCACGGCCGCGCGTGGGCCGGGCCCGGGTGCCCGGGCGGGTGTGCCGACCGCGACCTCGCGCACGAGCCGCACCGGGGGCTCCGCGTGGCCCTCGGCGGCGGGACGGAGGCGTTCGACGACCTCCTGCTCGGCCCGACGGCAGGGCCGGTCGCCGCCGCCGGAGACCCGCTCGTCCGCGACCGCCTGGGCAACAGGACGTATCACCTGTGCGTCGTGGTGGACGACGCACGCCACGGCGTGGACCTCGTGATCCGGGGCCGGGACCTGCTCGACGCCACGCCCCTCCAGCTGCGGCTCGCGGCGGCGCTCGGGCGCACGACCCCGCCGGCGCACCTCCATCATCCGCTGGTGCTGCGGCCGGACGGGACCAAGCTCAGCAAGGCCGCGGGCGACACGGCGGTGGGGGCGGTGCTCGACGCAGGGGCGCGACCGGGCGAGCTCCTGGGGCTCGCGGCATGGCGCGTCGGGCTCGTGGACCGGCCGTGGCCGCTCGACCCGGACCAGCTGGGGGAGCTCTTCGCGGGCTGAGCCGCCAGGCGCGGCCCCCGCGACCGCGCCGCGGCGCCCGCTCAGCGGACGGACCGGTCCTCGATCTCCCACGCGTGGTCGAGCACGTGCCACGCGATCCGCCGGGCGGCGTACCGCGGCGGCCACTTCCGCCCGGCGAGCGGCGTCCCGTCGGAGGGCTCCGCGAGCAGCGCGGCGATCGCGTCCCGCTGCGCCGAGATGGCCGCGACGTCCCCGACCGCCGGCTGCGGCGACCTGATCCCGATCGTCCGGGCGTACGCGCTCTCCGCGGACAGGACGTGCCCGACGACCGCATCCCGGTCACGACCCCCACCGCGCGGCCCCTTCCGCAGCTCGGCCGGGGCGCCGGCGGCGATCCGGTCGAGGGTCGTCCACGCGGCGGCCAGCAGCGTGACGATGCGGGCCGCGCCTGCCGCGTCCAGGGGCCGGGCGTCGAGCGCGGCCCGGATGTCGGGCGCGCCGAAGGCCGTGGTCGCGTTCCCCGCCGCCCGCTCGACGACCTCGAGGACCGGCGTCTCGCCGCCCCCGGGGGGCGCGTACCCGGCCGCGGCGGCGACCTCCCCGTACCGAGCCGCGTACCCGGCGAGCGCCGCCAGCGCCGCCTCCTCGTCGCGGCCCGACCGGGCCCAGCCCGGCCAGTCGAGCGCGGAGGCGAAGGCACGCTTCGGCGTGGTCTCGACGAGGACGGCGAGGGCCTCGGCGGATCCGGGATGGGAGGCCACGACGCGCTGGTCGCTCATCCGCCGGTCGCCGATCGCAGCTCGCGGACGAGACGACCGAGCCCGGCCACGTCCCGGCCGTCCGGGCCGAGCGCGTCGACGAGCGCCGACGCGACGATGACCCCGTCCGCGCCGGCTCGCCGGAGGACCGTCACGTGCTCCGGCCGCGAGACGCCGAACCCGACACCCACGGGCACGGGCGACGCTGCCTTCACGTCCGCGACGTACCGGCCCACGGTCCGGGGCAGCGACGAGCGGGCGCCGGTGACGCCGACGAGCGAGACGCAGTACAGGAAGCCGCCGGTCCGTCGCGCGACCTCCGCCCGGCGCGCCGGCGCGGTGGTGGGAGCGACCAGGTAGACGACCGCGAGCCCCGCGTCGCGTGCGGCGGCCTCGAACGGGGTGCCCTCGTCGGGCGTGAGGTCGGCGACGATGACGCCGGACGCTCCGGCCGCCGCGAGCCTCCGAGCGGCCGTGCGCCCGTCCCCTCCCCCGATGACCTGGTTCGCGTACGCCATCGGGACGAGCGGGATCCCCGGTCGCGCCGCCGCGATCGCTCCGATGAGCGCCACCGAGGCGTCGAGCGTGGCACCCGCGCGGAGGGCCGCGGTGGACGCGCGCTGGAGCGTGGCCCCGTCGGCGAGCGGGTCCGAGTACGGCAGGCCCACCTCGAGGAGGTCGGCGCCGGCGTCGATCGCCGCGAGCGCGACGGCGAGCGACGTCTCCGCGTCCGGGTAGCCGGCGACGACGTACGGGATCAGGGCGACGCGTCCCTCTGCGCGGGCGGTGTCGAACGCGGCATGGATCCGCCGCGCGCCGGCGGTCCCATCCGTCCCCGCGGCGCCGCCACCGCGGCCGCCGCCCGCCGTCCCGGCGGCGGCGGGCCGCCCGCCCGACCTCCCCGGCCCGGCACCCGCGCCGGGCGTGGCCCCTGCGAGCCCGGACCTGGCCTGCCCGGCTCCGGCCTCTCGCGCCCCCTTCCCGTCCGACGCCCGGCTCATCGGTGGCTCCCGGCGCGTCGCGCCTCCCAGCGTTCGAGCGTGGCGAGGTCCTTGTCTCCGCGCCCCGAGAGCCCCACGAGCACGATCGCCCCGTCCGGGAGCGGTCGACCAGAGCCCACGGCACCCGCGAGGAAGCGTGGCAGCACGGCGAACGCGTGGGCGGTCTCCAGCGCCGGCAGGATCCCCTCGGCCGCCGTCACCTCGTGGACCGACGCCACCGCCTCGGCGTCCGTCGCCGCCTCCACCTCGAGGCGGCCCGCCGCGAACAGCGCCGCGATCTGCGGTCCCACCCCCGGGTAGTCGAGGCCGGCCGAGAGGGAGAACGCCTCGACGACCTGGCCGTCGCGGTCCTGGAGCATCAGGCTGCGCGACCCGTGGAGGATCCCCGCGGTGCCGCCCGCGAGCGCGGCCGCATGCCGGCCGGTGGGGATCCCGTCTCCGGCCGCCTCGGCCACCGCCAGGCGGACGCTCGGCTCGCCGATGAACCGGGCGAGGAGGCCGATCGCGTTCGACCCGCCGCCCACGCACGCGATCGCGAGGTCGGGCAGCCGCCCCTCGACGGCGGCGACCTGGGCCGCAGCCTCGTCGCCGATGACGCGCTGGAGGTCGCGGACGATCGTCGGGTACGGGTGCGGCCCCATCGCCGACCCGAGGACGTAGTGGGTGGTCGCCACGTTGGTGACCCAGTCCCGCATCGCCTCGTTCACCGCGTCCTTCAGCGTCGCCGTCCCGCTCGTGACCGAGCGGACCTCGGCGCCCAGGGCGTGCATCCGCGCGACGTTGGGCTGCTGGCGCTCGATGTCCTCGGCGCCCATGTAGACGACGCAGGGGATCTCGAGCAGGGCGCAGGCGGTGGCGGTCGCGACCCCGTGCTGCCCGGCGCCCGTCTCGGCGATCACGCGGGTCTTGCCCAGGCGCCGCGTGAGCAGCGCCTGGCCGAGCGCGTTGTTGATCTTGTGGGCCCCCGTGTGGGCGAGATCCTCGCGCTTGAGGTAGATGCGGACCCGGGAGGGGACGGCCGACGGATCGGGGGCGAGCGCGCGGGCGCGCCCGAGCTGGACCTCGGCGAGCCGGTCGGCGCGGTAGACGGGCGTGGGGCGGCCGGAGTACGTCGCGAGGAGCGCCCGGAGCTCCGACCAGTAGACGGGGTCGTGACGGATCTCCGCGTAGGCGCGCTCGAGCCCCACGAGGGCGGAGACGAGCGTCTCGGGGACGTATCGGCCGCCGAAGGCCCGGTCGGTCCCCCAGCGGCCATCGGCGTCGGCCTCGACGAGGCCGGGCGCGACCGGCGTCGGGCGTGCGGGGAGGTTGGGCCGGTCCCAGCGGGCCGCGCGGGCACGCTTGGCGAAGAGGGCGACCGCGAGCGGGTCCTTGCGAGGGCGCACGCCCGGCGACCGCGGCAGCTCCACGCCCGAGGCGACGTCCACGCCGACGGCGGGGATGTCCAGGAGCGCGCCGGCGACCGACGCGGCGTCGAGGCCGCCGGCGAGCGTCACGGGCACCTCGCGGGCGATGGCCGCGGCCAGGCCGGCCCGGATGCGGCGGCCGGTGCCGCCGGGATGAGGTCCGCCGGAGGCGTCCACGCGGACGCGGGATGCCCCGGCGGCGAGCGCGGCGCGCGCGGCGGCGATGGCCGGAGCCGGGTCGTCGGCGTCCGGCGCGACGTGGACGCCTCGCCAGGCCGGGCGCGGCGCGGTGGCGATCGCCGACGAGGGCTCAGCGCCGCAGAGCTGGATCGCGTCGGGGTCGGTCGCGGCGACGGCCGCGGCGAGCGCGTCGGGGGCGAGGTCCGCGGTCACGAGGACGCTCGCGGGCGGGGCGGGTGCTGCGGCGCGGACCGTCGCGGCGAGGCGTGCCGCCTCTGCCAGAGCGAGCGCGCGCGGCGTCC
>JAKOQS010000007.1 GCA_029778235.1 Chloroflexota bacterium
AGACGAACGAGGATCCGTTGAAGGTTCGAGCATCCGTCAAGGCCCGCTGCGACAACTGCAAGGTCATCCGTCGACACGGGACCGTGATGGTCATCTGCACCAATCCCAAGCACAAGCAGCGGCAGGGCTGATCCATGGCACGCATCGCCGGCGTCGACATCCCGCGCGAGAAGCGGGTGGAGGTCGCGCTCACGTACATCTTCGGGATCGGCCTCCCGACCGCCCAGAAGATCCTCCAGCAGACGAACGTGAACCCTGACACCCGGGTGCGCGACCTCACGGAGGACCAGGTCAACCGCCTGCGCGAGCTCATCGACCGCCGGTACAAGGTCGAGGGCGACCTCCGACGCGAGGTCGCGCTCAACGTCAAGCGGCTCATCGAGATCGGCTCGTACCGGGGCCTGCGGCACCGCCGCAACCTCCCCGTGCGGGGCCAGCGGACGAAGACGAACGCTCGCGCCCGGCGCGGTCCCAAGCGGACCGTCGGCGCGCGCCGCAAGAAGTAAGAGGAAGTACCCCCAGGGATGGCTGACCGCAAGCGCGCCCCGAAGCAGCGCCGCAAGGAACGCAAGAACGTGCCCAGCGGGCACGTCCACGTCCTCGCGAGCTTCAACAACACGATCGTCACGATCACCGACCCCACCGGCCACGTCGTCGCGTGGGGCTCGGGCGGGATCGCCGGGTTCAAGGGCTCGCGCAAGAGCACGCCCTACGCCGCGGCGCTCGCGGCTGACGGTGCGGCGCGCCGGGCGATGGAGCACGGGATGCGCCAGGTCGAGGTCTTCGTGAAGGGCCCCGGTGCCGGGCGCGAGCAGGCGATCCGGTCGCTCCAGGCCGCCGGCCTCGAGGTGACCGCGATCACCGACGTCACCCCGATCCCGCACAACGGCTGCCGCCCGCCCAAGCGGCGCCGGGTCTGAGCGAGGTCAGTCCACGATGGCCCGTTACACCGACTCCGTCTGTCGCCTCTGCCGCCGGGAGGGCGCCAAGCTCTTCCTGAAGGGCGAGCGCTGCTACACCAAGAAGTGCGCCTTCGAGCGCCGTCCCTCTCCTCCCGGCCAGCACGGCGTCCGCCGGCGCAAGATGGGCGACTACGGCATCCAGCTGCGCGAGAAGCAGAAGGTCCGCCGCGTCTACCGCGTGCTCGAGAAGCAGTTCAAGAACTACTTCGAGGTCGCGGAGTCCCGGCCGGGCGTGACCGGCGAGAACCTCCTTCGCCTCCTCGAGCTGCGCCTCGACAACGTCGTCTACCGGATGGGCCTCGCCCGCTCGCGCGACCACGCGCGACAGCTCGTCGGCCACGGCCACTTCGCCGTGAACGGCCGGGCCACCAACATCCCGTCGTTCCAGCTCAAGCCGGGCGACAGGGTCGAGGTCCGCGAGTCGCGCCTCTCCCGCGAGCCGTTCAAGCTCGCCAAGGAGACGATCCGCTCGCACCAGGCTCCCGAGTGGCTCGCCGTCGACCCGGTCAAGCTCGCCGGGACCGTCCTCGTCCCGCCGCGGCGCGACCAGATGCCGATGGAGCTGAACGAGCAGCTCGTCGTCGAGTACTACTCGAGGTGACGCGGTGATCGAGCTGGACATCCCGCAGATCGAGCCGGTCGCCGAAGACGACCGCCACGCCCGGTACGAAGCCGCCCCGCTCCCCGCGGGCTACGGCGTCACGCTGGGCAACGCGCTCCGGCGCGTGCTCCTGTCGTCGCTCGAGGGCGCGGCCGTGACCGCGATCCAGATCCGCGACGTCTACCAGGAGTTCTCCACCATCGCCGGCGTGAAGGAGGACGTCACCCAGATCGTCCTCAACGTGAAGAAGCTCCGCCTCAAGAGCTTCGCCACGCACCCGGTCCAGCTC
This sequence comes from Chloroflexota bacterium, assembly GCA_029778235.1. Lineage (GTDB taxonomy): Bacteria > Chloroflexota > Limnocylindria > Limnocylindrales > CSP1-4 > CAIYQJ01. The sequence continues at coordinate 1,853 of JAKOQS010000007.1, forward strand.
CGGCTCGAGAAGGCCGGCGCGGGCCCGGTGACCGCCCGGGACATCATCGAGAACGCCGACGTCGAGATCGTCAACCCGGACCTCGTCCTGATGACGATCGACGCCGACGACGTGCGCATCGACATGGACCTGACCGTCGAGCGCGGCGTGGGTTACCAGGCCGCGGAGCGACCCGAGGCTCCGCCGATCGGCGTCATCGCCGTGGACGCGATCTTCACGCCCGTGCGGAAGGTCAACTACACGGTCGAGAACACGCGCGTCGGCCAGATGACCAACTTCGACAAGTTGACGCTGGACATCGAGACCGACGGGACGATCACGCCCGAGGAGGCGCTCTCCAAGGCCGCGGACATCCTGATCCGCAACCTCCAGCTGTTCTCGACGATCGGCATGGCGGCCCTGCCTGCGGAGCGGTCCGCCAGCTCGGCCCCGCAGCTCCCGCCCAACATGCTGGACATGCCCATCGAGGAGCTCGACCTCCCGATGCGCGCGTACAACAGCCTGAAGCGCAACAACATCGTCAAGGTCGGGCAGCTGCTCCAGCTCTCCGATGACGACCTGCTCCGGATGCGCAACTTCGGCAAGAAGTCGCTCGACGAGATGAAGGAGCGGCTCCGGATGCGCGGGTTCATCCTCCCGGAGTCCGACGATGAGGCCGACGCCGAGGACGTCGAGGACGTGATCGACGTCGAGCTCGACGACGACTCGTTCGAGGAGGAGGACTGACCGTGGCCCATCGCGTCGACGGGCGCAAGCTCAGCCGCAAGCAGGGGCCGCGGCTCGCCCTCTACCGCAACCTGGTCGTCTCCGTCCTCCGGTACGAGAAGGTCAAGACCACCGAGGCCAAGGCCAAGGAGGTCCGCCCGCAGGTGGAGCGGATGATCACGCTCGCCAAGCGCGGAGACCTGACCGCTCGCCGGGCCGTCATCGCGGCGCTCCCCGATGAGCCGCTCGTGATCAACAAGCTCTTCGACGAGATCGCGCCGAAGTACGCGGACCGGACCTCCGGGTACACCCGGATCGTCCGCGTCGGCCAGCGACAGGGCGATGCCGCCCCGATCGTCCAGCTCGAGCTCGTCTGACGCAGTGAAGCGCGCCCGAGAGGGCGCCCCCGTGCGGTACCGCGCGCGGGTCGAATACGACGGGACCGACTTCTCGGGCTCCCAGGCGCAGGCCGGGACCCGGACGGTCCAGGGGGAGCTCGAGGCCGCGCTCGCGGCCCTCTCCGGCGGACGCCGGGTGAGGGTCGACGCGGCCGGGAGGACCGACGCGGGGGTCCACGCGACCGGACAGGTGATCGCATTCACCTACGCCGGACGCCTCTCCGCGACGGAGCTGGCACGGGCGTTCGACGCCCTGCTCCCGCCGGATGTCGCCGTCCGCGACCTCCGACGCGTGCCGGCCGGGTTCCATCCGCGCCACGACGCTCGCTACCGGGAGTACCGGTACAGCGTGTGGAACGGACCTCGCAGCCCGCTCCGCGAGCGGACGGCGCTCTGGATCAAGGTCCCCCTCGACACCGCGGCGATGGCGCGGGCGGCGTCGGCCCTCGAGGGCCGACACGACTTCCGGGCCTTCGGCGCGGCGGACCGCGGGACGGTCCGGACCCTTCACCGGGTCCGGGTCCGGCGGGACGGCCACCTCGTGACGATCGACGTCCGGGGTGACGCCTTCCTCCGCGGGATGGTCCGCAGGATCGTCGCGGCGCTCCTCCTGGTGGGGCGCGGCGAGACGGAAGAAGCGGCGGTCGGCGCGGCGCTCGCGGCGCGGCGACCGGCGTTCGGCGGGGCGAGTGCCCCGGCGAAGGGACTCTGCCTGCGGCGGGTCGCCCTCGGGCGGCCGGCCGGCGATGGGATGAGGAACGAGGAACGATGAACTCGAAGACCTACACGCTCAAGGGGAGCGAGATCGAGCGACGCTGGTACGTCGTCGATGCGACGGACGAGACGCTCGGCCGCCTCGCGTCCCGCGTTGCGCGCGTCCTCGAGGGCAAGCACAAGCCCACGTTCACGCCCAACCTCGACTCCGGCGACCACGTCATCATCGTGAACGCCGCGAAGGTGGCGGTCTCGCGCGACAAGCTCGAGTCCAAGCTCTACCGCCGCCACAGCGGATATCCGATGGGCTACAAGGAGGAGACGCTCGGCCACCTCCTCGCCCGGCGACCCGAGGAGGTCATCCGGCGGGCGGTGAAGGGCATGCTCCAGCACAACAAGCTCGGCACGCAGCAGCTGCGCAAGCTCAAGGTGTATGCGGGTCCTGAGCATCCCCACGAAGCGCAGAAGCCCGAGCCGCTCGGCTGATCAGGAGCAACGCACAGATGTCGAACCTCGGCTATCACGAAGGGACCGGCCGGCGGAAGACCGCCGTCGCGCGCGTGCGCCTCATGCCCGGCGAAGGCGAGATCGTCGTGAACGGTCGGTCGCTGGATCAGCACTTCGGCAACGCCGTGAGCGAGTCCGAGATCCGCATGCCGTTCCGTGTGACCGGGACCGAGGGCCGCTACAACGTCATGATCAAGGTCGAGGGCGGCGGCGTGAACGGTCAGGCCGGGGCCATCCGCCACGGCATCGCACGGGCGCTCCTCGACGTCGACGCAGACGCGAACCGCGTGCCGCTCCGCCAGGCCGGCCTGCTCACGCGCGACCCGCGGATGAAGGAGCGCAAGAAGTACGGGCTCAAGCGAGCCCGGAAGGCGCCGCAGTACACCAAGCGCTGACCCCCACGGACCTGGCCGGGACCGGACCGGGCGCGGCCGGGATCCTCCCGGCGCCCGGCCGCACCTACGGGGTGGGATGACCGACCAGCTCTTCGACCGCTACAAGGACGCCCTCCGGGCGGGCCACGTCGCGGTGCTGCGCGGGCGCCTCGACGAGGCGCTCGCCGCCTACCGGGACGCCGAGCGCATCGCCCCGGACCGGCCGCTCCCGCACACCAGCCTCGGCGGCGTCCTGCTCGACCTCGGCCGCGTGGACGAGGCCCTCGAGGAGCTGCGGCTCGCCCTGGAGCTCTCGCCGCGCGACGAGGGCGCCCTGCTCGGGCGGGCCGAGGCGCTCGGTCGCGCCGGCCGGCGGTCCGAGGCTGCATCCACGCTCGACACGCTCGCCGAGGTGCAGGAGGCCGCGGGCCGCCACGCCGACGTCGTCGACACCCTCCAGCGCGCCCTCGTCCTCGAGGAGCGCGTGGGCCGACGCCGCCGCTACCAGGCAGCGGTTCGGGACCTGCGCGTCGCCAGTGGCGGCCGGCTCTCCGAGGGAGCCTCCAGCCTGGCCCGGCCCCTCGCCGAGCCCGCGCCGATCGCTGAGCCGGATGCGGTCCCGGGACCCGAGGCGGGCGACGGCGCCCTCGGCCTCGACGCGGGTCCGGCGGCCAACGCGCCGTCCGCCCAGGAGTCCGGGCCCGCCGACGCCGGCGCTCCGAGCGAAGAGACGGCCGAGCCCTCGGGGCCCGTGGCTCCGGCGGAGCCCGCGGAGCCCCCGGACCCCCGGTCGACGGGCGAGCGACTCGTGGCGACGGCCGAGGAGGCGGCTGCCCGGGGCGACGGGGCGACGGCTCTCGAGGCTTACCGTGAGGCGGCCCGGGTCTTCGACGAGGCCGGCCTGCCCATCGCCGCCCTCGACGCGTGCCGCGAGGCCCTCGCCCTGGCCCCGGGGGACGTGGACGTGCATCTCCGGTACGCGGCCATCTACCGGTCGAAGGGCTGGCGGGAGATCGCGGCGAACCGGATCGCGAGCATCCTCCGGCTCGTCGACCTCGAGGGCGACGTCGAGGGCAGGGCCCGGATCTGCGCTGTCATCGCCGAGACGTATCCCGACGACGAGCGCCTGTCGGCGCTGTGCGCCTGAGCCCGCCAGGGACGCCGCGGGCGGGCGCCCGGGAACCCGATGCTAGACTCGTGACGGGATGACGTTCATCGAGTCCATCCTCGGACAGATCACGCTCACGACGCTCCTCGACATCGGCATCACGGCGCTCCTCATCTACTGGCTCTTCAGCCTGATCCAGGGGACGCGCGCGGTGCGGCTCGTCATCGGCGTGGCCGTGCTGATCCTCGTCTATGCGCTGGCGCAGCTGTTCGACCTGCGCCTGCTGTCGCAGATCCTGCAGACCGGGGCGGTCGTCGGCCTGTTCGCGCTGGTCGTGATCTTCCAGCCCGAGCTCCGTCGCGCCCTGGAGCGGATCGGCCGCGTCGGATCCCTCGGATGGCTCGTGTCACCCGGGGAGGCGCGCGTGGCGGACCGCGTCGCGTCCACGGTCGCGGCCGCGGCAGCCCGGCTGGCGGCGCAGCGGACCGGGGCGCTGATCGTGCTCGAGCGCGAGACCGGCCTCGGCGAGTTCGCGGAGACGGGGGTCCCGCTCGATGCCGAGCTCACGATCGATCTCGTGTGCACGATCTTCGTGCCTCGGACCCCCCTGCACGACGGCGCCGTCATCGTGCGCGGCGAGCGGATCGTGGCCGCCGGCGCCACCCTGCCGCTCGCCGAGCTCACCGTGCAGCCCGAGCGGATCGGGACGCGGCACCGGGCGGCCCTCGGGATCACGGAGCAGACCGACGCGGTGGTCGTCGTCGTCTCCGAGGAGACCGGCCGCATGAGCCTCGTCGAACGGGCGCGCATCGTCCGCAACCTCGACGAAGGCGCGCTCGCGAGCGCACTCGCCGCGCTCCTGCGGCCGGGTAGCGGCCGCAGCGCTGGCGTGCTCGCCGGGCGCGCGCGGACGGCCACGTTCTCTCAGGCGCGGTTCCAGGCCATCCCGCGCCGCGGCAGGCGGTCCGGATCGCAGGACGAGGGCGAGCCCGAGGCCGCGGCCCCGGCCCCCGACGAACCGGCGACGGCGACCGCGGGCGGCGGGCCCGGATGAGGGCGGTCGCCGAGTTCGTCGTCCGGAACTGGCCGCTCAAGCTCGCGGCCATCCTGCTCGCCGTCGCGCTGTACGCCGGGGTCGTCGTGTCGCAGAGCGCGCGCACGTGGCCGGGTCGCGTCCCCATCGAGCCGCTGAACCAGCCGGCGAGCGTCTTCATCCTCGAATCACTCCCGGATGTGACCTCGATCCGCTACCTCGCCCCGGTCGATGCCGCGAACCGGATCTCGAGCGCGAGCTTCACCGCATCGGTGGACCTCGGCGGCATCGACCCGCGCACGACCGACGGGTTCGCCTCCCTGCCCGTCGTGGTCACGGCCACAGACCCGCGCGTCCAGGTCGTGGACTACGTCCCGCAGCGGATCCAGGTGCGCGTCGATCCGCTCGTCGACACGATGGTCCCGGTCGAGGTGGACCGTGGGACGCTGCCCGACGGGCTCATCGCCACCGACCCGGGCGTGGAGCCGGCGACCGTCACGGTCACAGGCCCCAGGTCGCAGGTCACGCAGGTCGTGGCGGCGATCGCCCGGGTCCGCGTCCAGCCGGCGGGGCTGGACATCGACCAGCAGGTGGACCTCGTGCCCGTCGATGCCCGGGGCGACGAGGTGGCGCAGGTGGACCTGAGCCCGCCGTCCGCGCGGGTGCGCATCGACATCTCGAGCCAGTCCACCACGCGGACGCTCCCCGTGGCCTCGAGCGTCCAGGGCCAGCCCGCGGACGGCTACGAGGTGACGGGGACCTCGGTGGACCCCGCCGTCGTGACCGTGCACGGCGATGCGGGGACTCTCGCCGGCTTGACGGTCGTCCCGACGAAGCCGGTGAGCATCGACGGCGCGAAGGCCGACGTCGTCCGGAAGGTCGCCCTGGTGCCGCCCGACGGCGTGACGCTCGACGTGACGTCGCCGGTGACCGTCACGGTCGCGGTCGCCGAACGCGAGGGGACGCGGACGCTGACGGCGGGCGTCGTCCTGGACGGGGTCGCACCCGACCTCACGTACGCCCTCGCGACCGGCTCCGTCCTCGTCACGCTCGGCGGGCCGGTGACATCGCTGGACGCGATCGATGCCACGGCGTTCACGGTGAGCGTGGACGTCTCCGGCCTCGCGCCCGGATCGCACGTGGTCCCGGTGACGGTGGACGTACCTGACGGGCTCACCCTGGTCTCCGTGACGCCGGCACGCGTCGCGATCCAGGTGCTCGCGCCTCCTCCCACGCCCAGTCCCACACCCACCCCTCAGCCGCCGACGCCCGAGCCGTCGCTCGGCCCGTGACCCGGAGGTCCGCGTGACTCGTCTCTTCGGCACCGACGGGATCCGTGGGGTCGCCAACGTCGACCTGACGCCCGCGCTCGCGTTCGCGCTCGGGCGGGCGACCGCCCGCCGCCTGGCGGGCCCGGGCGGCGCGATCGTCGTCGGGCGCGACACTCGCCGTTCCGGCGACATGTTCGCCTCCGCCATCGCGGCAGGCGCGGCGAGCCTCGGCGCCGAGGTCCACCTGGCGGGGGAGATCCCCACGCCCGGCCTCGCGTTCATCGTCGCGGACGGCGCGTATGCCGCGGGGATCATGGTGTCGGCGTCCCACAACCCCGCGGAGGACAACGGCCTCAAGGTCCTCGACGGACGCGGCATGAAGCTCGACGACCGCGTCGAAGACGAGATCGAGGCGCTCATCGACGGGTCGGATGCGCTCGACGGCGTGCGGAACGAGGCGATCGGGTGGATCCGGGATCGCTCCGACGACCTGCGCGCACGATACGTCGCCCACCGGTCGGCGCTCGCATCGGGCTTCCGGTCCGGCCTCCACGTCGTCGTCGATGGCGCCAACGGCTCCGGCTCCGCCGTCGCCGGCAGGATCCTGGCCGCGTCGGGTGCGCGCGTGGATGTGGTCCACGACCGGCCCGACGGCATCAACATCAACCTCGGGTGCGGTGCGACCGACCCCGCGTCCCTGGCCGACGAGGTCGTCGCGCGCGGCGCCGACCTGGGCTTCGCGCTCGACGGCGACGCGGACCGGTGCGTCGCGGTGGACCGGTCCGGCCGCGTCGTGGACGGCGACCAGCTCATCGGCCTGCTCGCGCTCGACCGCATCGGGCGGGGTGCGCTCCCGCATGGCCGCGTCGTGGCGAGCGTGCTGTCGAACGGTGGCCTCGAGGCGGCGCTCGAGTCGGCCGGGGGAAGCCTGGTGCGCACGCCCGTCGGCGACAAGTACATCCTCGAGGGGATGCTCGCGAACGACGCCGCGCTCGGCGGCGAGAAGAGCGGGCACGTGATCTTCCGGGAGCTCTCGTCCACCGGCGACGGGATCGTCACGGCGGTCGAGGTCCTGCGCGTGGTCAGCGCCTCGGGCGGGTCGATCGCCGACCTCGCGGCGCGGATCCCGCTCTTCCCGCAGGTCCAGCGGGCCATCCGCGTCCGCCACAAGGAGCGGTGGGAGACCGACCCAGCGATCGTGGCCGCCGTCGACGACGCCAGGTCTCGACTCGGGCCGGCAGGGCGCATCCTGGTGCGCCCGTCCGGCACCGAGCCGGTCCTCCGGATCATGGTCGAGGGACCGGACGCCGGGCTCGTCGCGTCGCTCGCCGACGGCATCGGGGCGCTCGCGGAGGAGCGTCTACACTAGCCGGGGCCCAGAGACGGGCGGTCACGGAAGCGGGAGGGAGCCGTCCGGGCATGTGCGGGATCGTCGGGTACACGGGGCCCCGCGAGGCGGGCCCGATCCTCCTCGAGGGCCTGCGCAGGCTGGAGTACCGGGGCTACGACTCCGCGGGGATCGCCCTCGTCACCGAGAAGGGCGACCTGTTCGTGGAGAAGAAGGCGGGCAAGCTCGCGAACCTCCGGACCGCGCTGCTGGACCGGACGCCGCAGGCGGGCGTGGGCCTCGCGCACACGCGGTGGGCGACCCACGGACGTCCCAACGACGAGAACGCCCATCCCCACATCGACTGCACCGGCGAGATCACGGTCATCCACAACGGGATCATCGAGAACTTCCGGGAGCTCCGGGACAGGCTCGAGGCGTCCGGCCACCGGCTCAGCTCCGAGACGGACACCGAGGCGATCGCCCACCTGATCGAGGAGGCATACGCGGGCGACGTCGCCGACGCGACGCGTGCCGCGCTGCGCCAGCTGGAGGGCGCCTACGCGATCGCGGTGCTCCACCGCAGCGAGCCGGACCGGCTGGTCGGTGCGCGGATGAACGTCCCTCTCGTCGTGGGGCTCGCCGACGGCGAGTCCTTCCTCGCGTCCGATGTCGCGGCCATCCTCGCCCACACCGACCGCGTCATCTTCCTGGAGGAAGGGGACGTCGCCGACCTCCGGCCCGGCGGTGTCACGGTGACGGATGTCGACGGGGCGACCCTGGTGCGGCCCGAGGCCCGGATCACCTGGTCGGCCGAATCCGCCGAGAAGGGCGGCTACGACCACTTCATGCTCAAGGAGATCCACGAGCAGCCCGACGCGCTCCGCTCGTGCATCTCCGGGCGCGTCCGCCGCGACGATCGGATCGTGGTCGAGGAGATCGCGCCGCTGGCGGACATCCTGGGCACGGTGGAGCGCGTCGAGCTGGTCGCGTGCGGGACCGCGTACTATGCCTCCCTGGTCGGAGCCGCGGCGCTGGAAGAGCTGGCCGGCATCCCGGCGCGCACGACCGTCGGGTCGGAGTTCCGGTACGCGCCGCCGCCGCTCGACCCCCGCACGCTCGTCATCGCTGTCACCCAGTCCGGCGAGACGGCCGACACCATCGCTCCCACGCGGCTCGCACGGGAGCAGGGCTGTCCCATCGTGGCCGTCACGAACACGGTCGGCTCGGCGATCACCCGCGAGGCGGACGCGGCCCTCTTCCTCCAGGCGGGGCCCGAGATCGCCGTGGCGGCCAGCAAGACGTTCGTCGCCCAGGTGACCACGCTCGTCATCCTTGCGGCGGCCATCGCGAAGGCCCGCGGCTCGCTCGACCGCGACCGCGAGCGCGCGCTCGCGCGCGCCCTGCGCGCCCTGCCCGCCGGCGCACGCCGCGCCCTCGACCACGCCGAGGCGGCGGACGTGGCGGGCCTCGCTCGGCGGTACGCGGGTTCGCGCGGCTTCATGTATGTCGGCCGAGGGTATTCGTACCCCACGGCCCTGGAGGGCGCGCTGAAGCTCAAGGAGGTCAGCTACATCCACGCGGAGGGCTACGCGGCGGGCGAGCTCAAGCACGGGCCCATCTCGCTGCTCGATGCCGAGTGCCCTCTCGTGGCCGTCGCGACGCGCTCGCGGGTCTACGACAAGCTCATCAGCAACGTCATGGAGGGCCGCGCACGCGACGCCCGGGTCATCGCCGTCGCGACCGAGGGCGACCCGCAGATCGTGCGCTTCGCCGACGAGGTCGTGTGGGTCCCCGAGACGGACGAGATGCTGTCGCCGGTCCTCGCGATCGTCCCACTGCAGCTCTTCGCGTACCACACGGCGGTCGCGCGCGGCAACGACGTGGACCAGCCGCGCAACCTTGCCAAGTCGGTCACGGTCGAGTAGCGAGATGGGCATGGACGGGCCGCCGCCCGGCACCACGGAGCTCGGCATCGACATCGTCCGTGTGTCTCGCCTCCAGGCCGCGCTCGACCGATTCGGCGCCCGGTTCATCGCGCGCGTCTGCACGCCCGCGGAGGCACGCTACGTCCGCGGCCGAGCGGAGACGCTCGCCGGCCGCTGGGCCGCGAAGGAGGCCGTCAGCAAGGTCCTGGGGCTGGGGGTCCGCGGCATCGGGTGGCGCGACATCGAGATCGAACGCCTGCCCACCGGACAGCCCTCGGTCGTGCTGCACGGGCGGGCGGCATCGCGCGCGGAGCAGCTCGGGATGGCGACGATCTCGCTGTCGATCAGCCACGAGGACGAGTTCGCCGTGGCGATCGCGTACGGCGTCCGGACCGCGGCGGGACGGTACGTCTTCCCGCCGGACATCGACCAGAGGATCGACGAGCGCGAGCGCGCGCTGCTCGCACGGATCGAGCGGGTCCGCGCGCTTCACGCGGAGCTCCGGGCCGCGGAGGAGGCGTCGTGAGCGGGCATGGTCGCGATGCTGCGCCGGCGCCGATCGACGAGCGCGTCGCCGCCGCCCTGCTGCCCCCGCGTCCTGCCCGCGGCCACAAGGGCACCTTCGGCAAGCTCCTGGTCGTCGCCGGATCCCTCGACTACGCGGGCGCGGCGCTCCTCGTCTGCCGCGCGGCCGGGCGTGCCGGCGCGGGGCTCGTGACGCTCGCGGTCCCCGAGTCGCTCCAGCCCCTCTTCGCGGCCAAGGTCGAGGAAGCCACGACGATGGCTCTCCCCGAGGACGACGTGGAGGAGGTGGACCCCGAGCCCGCCCTCGCGATGGTCCTCGATCACGACCACGACGCGCTCGTGATCGGCCCGGGTCTGCGGGCTGCCCTCGCGACCGGCGACCTCGTCCGCGGGATCCTCGCGGTCGGCGGCGACCCGGACCCCGCGCCCGCCGTCGTCGATGCCGAAGCCCTCCGGTCGCTCGCGTCGGAGGACGGCTGGTGGGAGGGGATCCGTCGCCCATCGGTCCTCACGCCGCACACCGGCGAGTTCGCGCGGCTGCGCTCAGCCAGCGGGGTCGAGCCGGGCGCGGACGGCGACCTGATCGACGACGACGACGCGCGCGCCGCCGCGGCGTCCGACGCGGCGCGGGCATGGGGCCAGGTGGTGGTCCTCAAGGGCGCGCGGACGGTCGTCGCATCGCCGGACGCGGGCGTCGCCGTGGCGCCCTTCGAGAACCCGGCGCTCGCGAGTGGTGGGACGGGTGACGTGCTCGCCGGGACCATCGGGGCGCTGCTCGCGCAGGGCCTTGCGCCATACGATGCCGCCCGCCTCGGCGTCCACCTGCACGGCGCGGCGGGGGAGGCGGTCCGCCATCGCATCGGGGACGCAGGCCTCCTCGCGTCGGATCTGCCACTCGAGATCGTGCTCGCCCGCCGGCGACTCCAGGAGCGGGCCGACCGTGAGGCGCGCGGAGCGCGGATCGGGTTCGGTGCCGAGGGCGGCCGGCGCGAGGCCGCCGCCCAGGACGGGACGCCGCGCGAAGCATGACGGCCGACCCCCCGATCGCCCGGCGCCTCGCCGACGCAGGCCTGCCGATGCTCCCGCGGACGGCGTGGCTGCGGGTGGACGGAGACGCGCTCGTCGCCAACCTGGCCGTCCTCCGGACGCTCGCCGGGCCCGGGGTCGCGGTGCACGTCGTGGTCAAGGCGGACGCGTACGGACACGGCGCCGTGCCCGTCGCGCGCATCCTGGAGGGCGCGGGGGCAGACGGGTTCTGTGTCGCGTCGCTCGACGAGGCGCTCGAGCTCCGCGCGGGCGGCGTCCGCGCCTCCCTGGTGGTCCTGTACGCGGTGCCCGCGGAGCACGCCGCGGAGGCGGCCAGGCTCGACATCGACCTCACCGTCGCCGACGACGTCCTGCTCCGCCGGACGCTCGAGGCGATCGCCGACGCGCGCGCCGCGGGGGCGCTCCGACGGCGCGTCGGCCTCCATCTGCAGGTGGAGACGGGTCTGGGCCGCGACGGCGTGGGCATCGCGGCCGTCGCACAGGCGGCACGGGCGATCCGCGCCACGCCCGGGGCGAGGCTCGCCGGCGTCTGGTCGCACCTGGCCGCGCCTGCCGACGCGGCGAGCGCCCGCCGGCAGGCCGACGCGTTCGCGGAGACGACCGGTCGCCTTGCGGCGGCGCGGATCACGAGGACGCGGCGGCACCTGGCGGCGAGCGGGGCCGTCCTCGCGGCGTCGGCCCCATCGCACGAGGCGGTCAGGGTGGGGATCGCGGCGTTCGGGATCGCCCCCGACGCCGTCGTCGGAGACCCGCGGATCCGCGGGCGCCTCGCGCTCCTCCGGCCCGCGGCGTCGCTGCACGCCCTGCCGGTCCGCGTCGCCGACCTCCCACCTGGGCACGGGGTCGGCTACGGTCCCTCGTTCGTCACGGTCCGCGAGAGCCGCATCGCCACGCTTCCCCTCGGGTACGCCGACGGATGGCGGCGGGCGTTCGAGGGTGCCCCGGTGCTCGTCCGCGGCCGGCTCGTCCCCACCGTCGGCCGCGTCTCGATGGATTCCGTCACGGTCGACGTGACGGAGGTCCCCGGCCCGCCGGTCACCGTGGACGACGAGTTTGTCCTGCTCGGCCGCCAGGGATCCGCGGAGGTCGGCATCGAGGACCTGGCGCGCCGGGGCGACACGATCGCCTACGAGGTCATCGCCGCGCTCGGCCGACGCCTTTCCCGGGTGTACGATTCGATCTCCGGCACCGGGACGATCCGGACGCTCATGGGGGAGGTCCGGCGATGACGCGCCTCCAGGCATGGCACGGCGATATCTGCGACCTCGAGGTGGACGCGATCGTGTCGCCCGCCACGGGCGCTCTCTGGATGTCGGCCGGCGTCGGGGCGGCGATCAAGAAGCGCGGCGGTGACGCCATCGAGATCGCCGCCGTGCGCCAGGCGCCGATCGCGGTCGGCCAGACCGTCGTGACGCCCGCCGGTGCGCTCCTCGCCCGGCACGTGATCCACGCGGCGACGCTCGAGGCGGCGCATCGGACGACACCCGAGACGGTCGCGACGGCCGCCCGGAGCGCGGTTCGTCGTGCGCAGGAGATCGGCGCCGTCTCTCTCGCGCTGCCGGCCCTCGGCGCGGGCATGGGCGGGCTCGATCCGGAGACCTCGGCCGGTGCGACCGTGGGGGCGGTCCGCGACGCGCTCGCCGACGCACCGGGGATCCGCCGAGTCATCTTCGCGCTTCGTGACGCGGAGACGTTCGTCGCGTACCGTGACGAGATCGAGCGGACCGAGTCAGCGGCCGGTCCGCCATGAGCTTCCGGCCGGAGCACTACGAGGAGGAGCGAGCGGAGCTCGTGGAGCGCGTGGCCCGCGAGATCCACCTCCGGGGACTGACGGCGTCCGCCGTCCACTTCCTCGAGGCCAGCCGCCCGGAATCCGGCCTCACCGGGAGTGCGATGCTCTTCTTCGACCCTGTCCTGCGCCAGGTCTTCGGCAGCGGCCACGTCCCCGTCGTGGCCATCCTCGCGGACGAGGAGGGGATCGATCAGCTCATCGACCGCCTCATCGAGCTCGACGAGGAGGAGGGCTGGGAGGCCTGACCTCGCCCGGCCGCCCGGCCCGACCCGGAGGGCGCATGGCGGGTAGGATTCCGTCGGTGAGCAGCGCAGCGGACGTCCGGATCGCCGTCGAGGAGGGGACCGCGACGGTGGCCGCCTCCCTCCTCGCCACGTTCGATGGCCGGTGGCGTCTCGTGGCATCCGAGGCCGCGCCGGCACCGGTCGGCGCGGACGCCCTCATCGCGCGCCTGGTCGGCGCCGCCAGGGCCGCGGATCCCGTCCTCGCCCGGCATCTTCCCACCCCGGCGCGTGCGGTCGACCTGCCGCGGATCGCCTCGCGAGGCGCGCCCGCCCCGGCGGCCGCGATCGTCGCCGCCTCCGAGCGCCAGTCGACCGCGCTCGCGTCCGCGGTCCGGTCGGCAGGCTTCGTCGTCCGCAAGCCCGCCGGTGCGCCGGACCTGCTCGGCGCGCTGGCGGCGGCCCTGGCGCCGGACGTCACCGTCGTCGTCGCCGGGAGCGGCCCGAAGCCGACGTCGGACGAGCGCGGCGTCGCCGATGAGATCCTCGCCGCGATCATGGCGATCGCCGCCCGGCGGCCGGAGGTCTCGTTCGTGGTCGCCGGGCCGCTCGCGGCGCGGATCGCCGCGCCGGACGTGCGTGCGCGGACGTCGGTGGTGGACGAGGCGCCGGAGGTGGACGGCGGCCTCGCGCTCCGCGAGACGCTCCTCGAGCTCGCCCTCCCGCACGACCACACTCGGCGCGGGATCGTGGCCGCGGCCCGCGAGGTCGCGCTGCTGCTCGAGCTCCGCGTGGAGGTCGTCGAGGTGGGCCACGCCGCCGGCCTGCGGATGACCGCGTGGCCGGCGGGCGAGGGCGCGACGAGCACCGACGCCCGCGTCGCCATGCTCGCCGATGGCGCGCTCGTGCCTCCCGACCCGGCCGACGAGGTCGTCGACGCGATCGCCGCTTGGTCCCCGGTCGCGCTCGACCGGGTCCGGCTCCGCGATCGGCTGGTCGAAGCCTACGAGAAGCCCTGGGGGGACCTGGACGGTGAGGGCGCCGCGCTGGTCATCGCCGCAGCCCGGGCCGCGGTCGAGCGGACGACCGCCGCGACGCCGGACCTCGAGTCCCTCCCTGCCGCGGATCTGCTGATCGCGGCGGGCGGTGCGTGGGCCGACGCTCCCCCGCCGGCGGTCGCGCTCGCGCTCGTGGACGTGGCGCGGCGGGCCGGGGCGATGCAGCTCGGCCTGGACCATGCCCGGCTGCTGGGTCCGCTCGGCCTCGTGGAGGACCCCGACGAGCGACGGGCGCTCATCGCCGGTGCCTTCGACGACATCGTGCTGCCTCTGGGTACGGCGATCGTTCCCCGTGGCGTCAGGGCGTCGCGCGCGTCGGCAGGCCACCTCACCCTGACGGTGGACGGATCGATCACGACGTACATCGAGCTGGAGGCCGGCGGGATCCACCTCGTCGACCTGCCACCCGGCGCGACCGGGATCGCACGCCTCGCCGCGCGCGACGCGATGGACCTGGGCGTCCGTGGCCGCGAGTTCGAGATCCCCGTCACGGGCGGCCTCGGGGGTCTCCTCGTCGACATGCGCGACGTCCCTCTCCGCCTGCCCTCCCGTCCCGACCGGCGCCGCGAGGCGCTCGCCGCATGGCAACGGCCCCTGTGGCCGGACGCCGACCGATGAGCGATGCACGCCCCGCCGCGCGCATCGCGAGCGGCCTCGACCTGGTGGTCGTGCGCCCGCTCACGGTGACGGCGCCGCTCCTCCGATTCCCGCTCGCACCGGGTGATCGGCCGCTCGTGCTCGACGGAGAAGAGGTCGCGGCGGGGACGACGCTCGCGCGGCGCTATCGCGACGTCCACGTGGAGGTCTTCCCGCGCCCCGAGGGATCGCTCCGCGCGTCGCCCGCGCCGGGTGCCTGGTGGCCCGGCACCGAGGCCGGCCGCGCCCGCGGCCGCGGGCGTCGCGGGACGCCGCCCGGCGAGATCCTCTTCGACGTGGGCGATCGCTGGCACGTGGCCGTCGGCGAGCACGAAGAGGCGCTCGACGCGCCGGCCGACGGTCGGATCGATCACGTCCTGCCCGGGTCCGGGATCTCCCTTCACGCCGCCGGCGCGGGGATCCCGGGGGTGGCGGCCGTCGGGGGACCCAGCCGCGGCCGGCTCGTGACATTCCCCCCGGACGCCGACCTGCGGACCGGGGCGCTCGACGTGGGGCTCGCCGGCGCGATCGTCGCGGTCGGCGCCCGAGTGGATGCCGAGACGCTCACCCGCTGCCGGGCGACCGGGCTCCGCGGGGTCGTGGTGGCGAACCTGTCGGACAAGGAGCGCCGCGACTTCCTCGCGTCCGAGGCGCGGCAGCGCGCCGGCTACCACGGGCTGGCACCGTTCGCGGTGCTCATCCTCGACGGCGCCGTCCGGCGCCCCATCGCCACGCCCGTCCGGTCGCTGCTCGAGAGCATCGACGGCCGCGAGGTCGCGATCGTCGGCGACCCGCCGATGCTGGTCTTCGACGCGAGCGGGGTCGCCCTGCCCGAGATCCCCGCCGACCTCGTCCGCATCGCCAGCGGACCCGCCGCGGGGCGCGAGGGCACCTGGGTCGGCGACCTCGGGATCAGGCGGTTCCGCGCGGGTGTCCGCCTGCGTGCCGGCCTCGTCCGACTCGACGATGGCAGCGAGGTCGCCGTCCCGCTCGCCGACCTCGAGCGGTTCGCGTAGCCTCAGTGGCGCCCCTCGCGCGGGGGGCCGGGGGCGTGTACGCTCCGGCCGTGCCCACCACCGATGACGTCGTCGTCGAGACGCGCGACCCGGCCGAGACGCGGGCGCTCGGATCGCGCCTGGCGGCGGTCGCCCACCCGGGCGACGTCATCGCGCTGACCGGGGACCTTGGAGCCGGCAAGACGGAGCTGGCGAAGGGGTTCGGCCGCGGGCTGGGCGTCACAGACGTGGTCTCGTCGCCGAGCTTCGTCCTGATGGCGGAGCACGCAGGACGGCTCCGCCTCTTCCACCTCGACCTCTATCGGCTCGATGGGCCGGAGGCGGCGATCGCCGCGGGCCTGCTCGACGAGCGGGAGGTGGAGGGAGTCACGTTGATCGAATGGGCGGAGCGCCTGGGCGGCGAACTGCCGCTCCGACGGCTCGAGATCCGGATCGAGACGCTCGCCGACGACGCCCGCCGGATCACACTCCACGCCACCGATGTCGCTCATCGTCGCTACCTCGAGGTCGCGCGATGAACGACCGCAGCGGGTGCCTCCTCGCGATCGACACCGCGACCTCGATCGCCCACGTCGTGCTCTCCGACCTCGACGGAGCAGTGCTCGCCGCCGACGCCTGGGCGGCCGGCCATCGGCATGGCGAGGAGCTGCTCGGGCGCATCGCCAGTCTGCTGGCGTCCGCGGGCGCGACGCGGACAGCCCTCGCGGGCATCGTCGTGGGCCTCGGCCCGGGGGCGTTCACCGGCCTGCGCGTCGGGATCGCCACGGCGAAGGGCCTCGCCTCCGGCCTCGGCCTGCCGATCGCGGGCGTCGGCTCCGGTGCGGTGCTCGCGGCCGCGGCGGTCGCCGTCGGTGTCGCGCCCCCGGATGCCGACGTCGCGGTGCTCCTGCCCGCCGGGCCGTCGGAACGGACGCTCGACCTGCACGGCCGCGCGGTCCGCCTCACCGCGGGCGAGGAGCCCGACCTCCCGCCGGGGACGACGCTCGTCGCCGTGGACCTCGACGGCCGTGCGCCCGCCGACGCGCTCGCTCGCGGGGAGGCCGCCCGCCGTGGGTTCGCCGCCGCGCTCGCCCGTGCCGGGTCGGACCGGATCCGCGCGGGTGGCGATGACCTCGCCCGTCTCGTGCCCGAGTACGTCACGCCGCCGCGCGGCATCGCCGCGCCCACCGGGGAGGTCGCATGGTCGCGCACCCGGGGCTGAGGCTGCAGATCCTCCCGATGCACGTGGACGATCTGCCGGCGGTCCACGTGATCGAGCGGCAGAGCTTCACCACGCCGTGGCCGCCGCAGGCGTATCGCTCGGAGCTCGAATCCAACGACCTCGCGCACTACCTCAGCGCGTGGCTGGGCGGCAGGATCGTCGCCTACGCCGGGATGTGGCTCATGCTCGACGAGGCCCACATCACCACCTTCGCCGTGGACCCGGCGTGGCGCCGCCGCCGGATCGGCGACCGGCTGCTCATGGCGCTCCTGGACCTCGCGATCGCGCGGGGGGCACGGGACGCCACCCTGGAGGTCCGCGTCTCGAACATCGCGGCCCGGCGGCTCTACGAGAAGTTCGGGTTCCGCCCGATCGGCATCCGCCCGCGCTACTACACCGACGACGGCGAGGACGCGCTGGTGATGACCACGCCCCCGTTCTCGGAGACCGCGCTGACCCGCCGGCTCGACCGCCTCCGCGCCTGGGTCGCGACCCTGCCCGAGCCGGATGAGAACGGCGCCGCGGATGAGGCGACGCCCGCCCCCGGGGAAGGCACCGGTGTCGAGTCCGTCGGCCTGGCGCCGGACCACGCGGCGACGAGGCGGGAGATGCCGGATCGCGGGCGTGCGACCGAGGCGGACCCGTGAGCCGTGGCATCGTCCTCGCGATCGAGTCCAGCTGCGACGAGACCGGGATCGCGCTCGTGGCCGACGGACGGCGGGTGCTCTCGTCGGTCGTGGCGAGCCAGGTCGCGCTCCATGCGCCGACCGGCGGGATCGTGCCCGAGGTCGCGGCCCGCGCGCACCTGCGGTGGATCGTCCCCACGCTCGAGGAGGCCTGGGCGGGCGCGGGGGTCGGATGGGACGACGTGGACGCCGTGGCCGTCACCGCGGGCCCGGGCCTCGCGGGCTCGCTGCTCGTCGGGATCAACTTCGCCAAGGCGCTCGCATGGGTCCACGACCGCCCGCTCGTCGGCGTGAACCACCTCGAGGGACACCTGTACGCGGCGTGGCTCCAGGATCCCGACGCGCCGGACCGGCCCGAGCCGCCCGTGCCGGCCCTGGCCCTCATCGTCTCGGGCGGGCACACGTTCCTGTCGGTGACGCGCGCCGACCTGCGGCACGAGCACCTGGGCGGCACGGTGGACGACGCGGCCGGCGAGGCGTTCGACAAGGTGGGCCGTCTCCTCGGGCTCCCGTACCCGGGCGGCCCGGCGATCGCGCGCGCCGCGGAGCGTGCCGTGCGTCGCGACGTCCGGTTCCCGCGCGCATGGCTGCCCGGGACCGACGACTTCAGCTTCTCGGGCCTCAAGACCGCCGCTCTGCGGACGGTCGCCGAAGCCCGCGCGGCCACCGGGATCGCCGCCGACGACCGCACCGCGCACCTCCCGGCCGACGTGGTCGCCGAGCTCGCGTGGGGGTTCCAGGATTCGGTCGTGGATGTCCTCGCGACGAAGACCGTCCGCGCCGCCGAGAGGGTGGGCGCCGCCTCGATCGTGGTCGGCGGCGGCGTGGCCGCGAACGCCGCCCTGCGGGCGCGCCTCGCGGGCGAGGCGGAGGCGCTGGGGATCCCGCTCGTCGTGCCGGCGCCCGACCTGTGCACCGACAACGGCGCGATGATCGGCGCGGCGGGCGCTCGGCGGTTCGCCGCCGGCGCGCACGCCGGGCTGGACCTGGACGCGCGCCCCACGTGGCCGCTGGGCGCCCCATGAGCAGCCAGGTCCACGTCGATCCGGCCGCCGTCCGGCGGGCGCTCCGCGAGTCCGGGACGCATGCGCGGAGGTCGCTCTCCCAGAACTTCCTGGTGGACGTCGACGCCCTCGAGGCGATCGTCCGCGAGGCGGCACCCGCGCCCGGCCGCCGTGTCCTCGAGGTGGGGCCGGGGCTCGGCGTCCTGACCGGCGCTCTCGTCGACGCCGGCGCGGCCGTCGTGGCCGTCGAGCTCGACCCGGCGCTCGCACGGCGCCTTCGCGGCGCGCTCGCAGGCGCGATCGCCCGCGGCGAGCAGGACCCCGCGGCGCCGCGGACCCTGCGGCTCGTCGAGGGGAACGTCCTGGACGTCGACGTGGCCGGCCTGGTCTCGCCGCCGTACGACGTCGTGGCCAACCTCCCGTACCACATCACAAGCCCGGTCCTGCATCTCCTTCTCGGCGGGTCGCCGCGCCCGGAGCGATGCGTCCTGATGGTCCAGCGCGAGGTCGCGGAACGGGTCGCCGCGCCGCCGGGTCGCATGAGCTACCTCTCGGTCTTCGTGCAGTACCACGCGGGAGCGCGCGTGGCCCTGATCGTGCCGCCGGCGTCGTTCGAGCCCGCCCCGTCCGTGGACTCGGCGGTCCTGGTGCTCGACGTCCGGCCCGCGGACGACCCGCGCAGGCTCGATGCGGCTGCGGAGGACGACCTCTGGCGCCTCGTGCAGGCCGCGTTCCGCGAGCGGCGCAAGATGATCCACAACGTGCTCGCACGCCAGCTGCCGCTGCCCGCGGACCGCGTGGCCGCGGCGCTGGCGCAGGCCGGCATCGCCGCCGACCGGCGGCCGCAGACGCTCTCGGTGGACGAGTGGCTGGCGTTGCGCGCCGCGCTCGGGCCCCTTGCCCAGGACCGCCGCGGGAGGCGCGCGGGCGATCCACCGGCCGAACCGGAGCCGGACGAGCGGGGCGGCCCCGACCCGGCCGGCGACGCGGGGGAGTGGAGCGCCCGATGAGCGGCACCCCGGCGATCCGGCTCGCGCACGCCAAGCTCAACCTCACGCTCGCGGTCCTCGGCCGGCGGTCGGACGGGTATCACGCGCTCCACTCGGTGATGGTCCCGGTCGGCCTGTCCGACCGGCTCTCGGTCGCTCCCGCGATCGGCGCCGCGGACACGCTGCACGTGGACGGCGCGGACTGCGGTCCGGAGGCCGACAACCTGGTCCTGCGCGCGATCGCGGCCGCCCGCGCCGCCGTCCGGGCCGAGGCGGGACCGGCCGCCCCGACGGGCCCGCTCGCCGCGCGGCTCGAGAAGCGGATCCCGGTCGCGGCCGGGCTCGCCGGCGGCAGCAGCGACGCCGCCGCAGCGCTCGAGGCTGCGCTCGAGGCCTGGGGGACGCCGCTCTCGCCGGCCGGCAGGCTCGCGGCCGCGGCGTCGGTCGGGTCCGATGTCGCGTTCTTCGGCGCGGGAGGCTGGGCGCTGGTGGAGGGACGCGGCGAGCGGGTCGAGCGGATCCCGTCGGTGCGCGGCCCCGCGCCCTGGGCCCTGCTCGTGACGCCCGCCGTCGCGGTCTCGACGCCCGCGGTCTTCGCCGCGTGGGCGGCCGGCGCCCGCGCGGCGGGTCACGGCGCGGCCGCCGCGGCGTCGCGCCACCTCGCCGACGAGCTCCGAGCGGGGATGACGGCCCGGGCGCTCATCGTCCGTGCGGGGATCCTCGCCCACGCCAACGACCTGATGCCCGCCGCCCAGCATGTCGTCCCCGCGCTCGTCGCGTTCCGGCGCGGCCTCATCCGCACCCTGGGCACGGCCGTCGGGCAGTCCGGATCGGGACCCACCGCGTGGGTCATCTATCCTTCACGGGAGGACGCGGACGCCGCGGCGGCCGCGGTCCGCGACGCGCTCGCCGATGGGCGGGTCACCGCCCCGGGCGACGCGCCGCCGGCCGTGCACGTCGCGCCGCTCGTCCTGGACCGGCCGGATGCCCAGGATCCCGGCCACGGAGGGAGCGACACGTGACGCAGCGACACGCCATCTCGGCCAGCGGGGCACCCGCCGCGCTCGGCCCGTACAGCCACGCCATCGGATACGGGGACCTCGTGTTCTGCTCCGGCCAGCTCGGCCTGGACCCCGCGAGCGGAGAGCTCCTCGACGGGGTCGAGGCCCAGGCGGAGCGGGCGCTCACGAACCTGCTCTCGGTCCTCGACGCCGCCGGGCTCAGCCCGGCGGACGTGGTCAAGACGACGATCTTCCTCGCCGACATGGCCGACTTCCCGAAGGTGAACGCCGTGTACGGCCGGTTCTTCCCCGAGCCCTTCCCGGCGCGCTCGACCGTCCAGGTGGCTGCCCTCCCGAAGGGCGGACTCGTGGAGATCGAGGCCATCGCGGCGGGTGGGCGCTAGGTGCCCGCGCGATGAGCGGCGAGCCTGACGGCAGCCCCGCCGGCGGCGGGCCCCCGATCCCGGGCCCGCGTCGCGCACCGGCCGGCCAGGCGGCAGCGCGACGCACCACCACGGTGGCGGTCGTCCTGGCCGCCGGGCTCGGGACCCGCATGAAGTCCCACCTGCCCAAAGTCCTGCACCCGCTCCTCGGCCGGCCGATGCTCGCGTACGTGCTGAGCGCTGCGGAGGAGGCCACGGGGACGCGGCCGCTGGTCGTCTACTCGCCGCCGACCGAGAAGGTCCGCGAGACGTTCGCGTCGGTCGCCGACTTCGTGCTGCAGGACGAGCCGCGCGGCACGGGCGATGCCGTCCGGTGTGCTCTCGCGGCCCTGCCGCCCACGACGACGGACGTGGTCATCCTCAGCGGCGATGTCCCGCTCGTCCCGCCGCCGCTGATCGCCGAGCTGGCGGAGGCCCGCCGGTCGGACGGCGCGGTCATGACGCTCGTGACGTTCGAGGCGATGGACCCCGGCCGGCTCGGCCGTGTGGTCCGCGACCCGGACGACGACGACGCCGTGCTCCGCATCGTCGAGGTGAAGGACGCGACGGCGGACGAGCTGATGGTGGTCGAGGTCAACGCGGGGCTCTACGCGTTCGACGCCGATTGGCTCCGGTCCCGGATCGGCGCCCTCCGCCCGTCGGCGGCCACCGGCGAGCTGTACCTGACGGAGCTCGCGGCCCTCGCACGCGCCGACCGCCGACGTGTCACGGCCTTCCTGGTCGACGACGACGGCACGCTCGCGGGGATCAACGACCGGCAGGACCTCGCGGACGCGGCCTCCCTGATGGGCGAGATCATCAACGTGGCGCACATGCGCGCCGGCGTCACGATGGAGGATCCATCCACCGCGTACGTGGACGCGACCGTGGAGCTCGCGACCGACGTCGTCCTGGAGCCCAACGTCATCCTCCGCGGGGCCACCCGGATCGGTGAGGGCACGCGCATCGGCGCCGGGACGCGCATCGTGGACAGCGTCGTCGGGCGCGACTGCGTGATCGTGGCGAGCGTCCTCGAGGAGGCCGAGGTCGAGGACGAGGTCCGCATCGGGCCCTTCGCGCACCTGCGGCCTGGCGCGTCCATCGGGCGTGGAGCCCGGCTGGGCAACTACGCTGAGGTCAAGAACAGCCGCATCGGGCCCGGCGTCCAGCAGCACCATTTCAGCTACATCGGCGACGCCGAGGTGGGGGAGAGGACGAACATCGGGGCCGGGACGATCACCGCGAACTACGACGGGCGGCGCAAGCACCGGACCACGATCGGGGCCCGGGCCTTCATCGGGTCGGACACCATGCTCGTGGCGCCGGTGACCGTCGGAGACGACGCCCGGACCGGCGCGGGGTCGGTCGTGACCCATGACGTGCCCGCGGGGATGGTCGCCGTCGGCGTGCCGGCGCGGCTCCGCGAGCCGAGGCCGGCCAGCGAGGGCGATGTCGCGCGCGACGTGCCCGCCGCCAGCGACCCGGGGCCGCCCGGCACGGAGCGCTGATGGGATCTCTGACCGAGCTGGCGATCGTCGTCGGACTCACACTGCTCGCCGGGATCTTCGTGGCGGCGGAGATCGCGCTCGTGTCCGTCCGGCGGAGCCGGGTCGATCAGCTCGTGGACGAGGATCGCCGGGGGGCTGCGCGGGTCCGGCGGCTCATCGAGGATCCGGGCCGCTTCCTCGCGGTCATCCAGATCGCCATCACGTTCATCGGCTTCCTCTCCTCGGCCGTCGCCGCCGTCTCGCTGACCACCGGCCTCAGCGAGGCTCTCACCGGCGCCGGCGTGCCCACCGCGACGGCAGAGGCGATCTCCCTGGTGGTCGTCACCGTCCTCCTCTCGCTCTTCTCGATCGTCGTCGGGGAGCTCGTGCCCAAGGCGCTCGCGCTCGCCTACCCCGATCGCACGAGCCTCCTGCTCGCGGGGCCGGTGGACATCCTGGGCCGCCTTCTCGCCCCGGTCGTGGCGCTCCTCACCGGGCTGACCCGGGTCATCGTGCGGCCGTTCGGTGCGCACACGACCCGCGAGGCCCAGATCACCGCGGACGAGCTCAAGCTGATCGTGGAGCGCGGGGGCGAGCAGGGGATCCTCGAGGCCGAGGAGGAGCAGATGATCAACGCGGTCATCGAGCTCGGCTCGCGGCGCCTGCACGAGGTGATGATCCCCCGCATCGACATCGTGGGCCTCCCGGTGACCGCGACCTTCGCCGAGGCCGTGGACGCCATCGTGAGCGAGGGTCACAGCCGCATCCCCATCTACGAGGAGTCGATCGACGAGGTCGTGGGGATCCTCTACGCGAAGGACCTGCTGCGCATCCTGCAGCAGCCGCAGGACCGATGGCCGGAGATGCGGACGATCCTGCGGCCGCCGGTCTTCGTGCCCGAGTCGATGTCGATCGACGACCTGCTCCACGAGTTCCAGCGCCGCAAGGTGCACCTGGCGATCGTCCTGGACGAGTACGGCGGGACCGCCGGGCTCGCGACGATCGAGGACCTGCTCGAGGAGATCGTGGGCGAGATCCAGGACGAGTACGACACCGAGGAGCCGATGGTCGTCCGGCTGTCCGACGATGAGGCACGGATCGACGGACGCGCGGACGTCGGCGACCTCGCCGAGACCTTCGGCATCGAGATCGAGCTCGAGGACGAGGACGAGTACGACACGGTCGGCGGCCTGGTCTTCCACCGCCTGGGCGACGTCCCGCGGCCGGGGGACGAGGTCCGGGTCGACGGCCTGACGATCACCGTCGAGTCGGTGGACGGGCGGCGCGTGGACAAGGTCCTCGTCGTGCGACGCAGGGCGGAGGACGACGCGCCGGGCGAGGACGACGCCGAGCGCTGAGCGGTCGCGGGGGCCGCCGGGGGCAGCCGGGCGGTCGAGAGCTGGGGGCCGCGCGCGGCCGCGGCGGGGGCTCCGCCCCGGCGCCGCCCGGTGGCGGCCGGCGCCGAGCGCCGCGCGTCAGGCGCTGATGACGCGGACGACGATCTCCTCGAGCTTCGCCCGGGCAGCCTCGTCCACGTTCGGGACGGCCGCCATCTCCGCGAGGGCCTCGTCACGGTACCGGCGCGCGGCCTCGCGGGCGAACGCGCGCGCGCCGGCGCGCTCCAGGATCGCGACCGCCTCGGGGAGGTCCGCGGGCGCGGCCTCCGCGCGCGCGTAGATCTCGGCCAGGCGGGCACGGTCGGCGGCGTCCGCGTTCTCGAACGCGTAGAGGACCGGCAGGGTCTTCTTGTGCTTCGCGATGTCCGATGGCTCCTTGCCCGTGGACGCGGACTCGCCCCAGATCCCCAGGAGGTCGTCGTTGAGCTGGAACGCGACGCCCAGGGCCCATCCCAGGCGGCGATAGCGCTCGATCGTCTCCTCGTCGTCGGTCGCGAGGAGCGCCCCCGCCTCCACCGACGCGCTCACCAGCGCGGCCGTCTTCCGCCCGATCATGTCGAGGTAGAGGTCCACGGGGACGATCTCGTCGGCCTCGCTCGTCGCGATGTCGATGTACTGACCCTCGCACAGGGTGAGGCACGTCCTGTCGTAGAGGCGCATGAGGCGCAGGACCTTGGCGTCGGAGAAGCCGAGGTCGGTCAGGCGGTGCAGCGCGATCCGGCTGATGGCGAAGATCGCATCGCCCGTGTTGATGGCCTGCGGGATCCCGTGGAGCGCCCAGATCGTGGGCCGGTGCCGCCGCTCCAGGTCACCGTCCTCGATGTCGTCGTGGACGAGGCTGAAGTTGTGTCCGAGCTCCACGGCGGCCGCGCCCGGCAGTGCACGGGCATGCTCGCCGGCGATCGACATGTACGCGAGCAGGCCCAGCAGCGGGCGCATGCGCTTGCCCGCCGGCGCACCGGTGCCGTCGAGGCCCAGGTGGTAGCGGATCATGTCGTAGAGGCCGCGCGTGGCGGGGTCGTCCTCGCTGTCGCCCAGGACGCGGAGGATCTCCGCCTCGGTGTCGCGGATGAGCGCGTCGATGTCGGGGGATGTCACCGGCCGATGATACCGTGCGGCCCGCTCGCCCCGACCGGCCGCCGCACCTGCTCCCGGCGCTCCGCGGCGGGTCGTGGCCCCGGCCATTCGCCGCCCCGGGGCGCGCGCACGGTGGTACGGTCGGCCCGTGCCCGAGCGCCGCCTGTTCACGACCGACGCGATCGTCCTGTCCCGCTTCGACTACGGAGAGGCCGACCGCGTGCTCTCGCTCCTGACGCCCGGTCACGGCAAGGTGAAGGTCATCGCGAAGGGGATCCGGCGGCCGACGAGCCGCCTGGGCGGGAGCCTGGAGCCGCTCGCCGAGCTCCGCGTCGCGCTCGTCCGGGGCCGGACGTTCGACGTCGTCACGCAGGTCGCCGTCCTCCACGCCTGGCTCCGGCTGCGGGACTCGCTCGAGGCCACCGCGACGGCCTGGTACGCGGCCGAGCTCGCCGACCGGTCCCTGGAGGAGCGCCACCCGGCCGAGCCGCTCTATGCGCTCCTCCGCCGGACCTACGAGCTGCTCGATGTCGGCCTCGCGCCGTCACGCGCGGCACGGTGGTACGAGATGCGCCTCGCCGACGAGCTGGGCCAGCGGCCCGAAGTGGACCGGTGCGTGGAGTGCGACCGGCTCGTGGAGCCCGACGAGCGGGTCCGATGGGTCCCAGCGCTCGGTGGCATCGTCTGCGCCCGGCACCCCGGCCCTGGCCACCTCGAGGCCGGGATCTCCACCGGAGCCCTGCGGGTCCTCAAGGCGTACCAGCGCATGGACGTGGAGGCGATCGCCGCGCTTCGGCTCCCTGCCGGGGTGGAGCGCGAGGTGGAGGGAGCCATGCGATCCTTCCTCGCCTACGCCCTCGAGCGCGAGCCCCGCTCACGGCGCTTCCTCGACGAGGTGCGCACGACGACCGCCGCCGCCGCCGGATCGCGAGTCGACACGGACCGGCCGGACGACACGGACCGGCCGGATGACACGGACCGGCCGGATGACACGGACGGGCCGGCGCCTGCCGCCGAGTCGGCTCGTGACGGCGGCCCCCTCCCGCGCCGCCATCAGGAGGAGCACCGATGATCGACACCACCACCGCCTCGGGCGCGCGCGCGATGGAGCGCCTGCGGACCGAGCTGATCGCGTGGCTCACCACGGTGGCGCCCGACGGCCAGCCGCAGAGCTCCCCTGTCTGGTTCCTGTGGGAGGACGGCGAGATCGTCGTGTGCAGCCTCGCCACCACGCCGCGGGTCCGAAACGTGCGTGCGAACCCGCGCGTCGCGTTGAACCTCAACAGCGACGTCGTGGGCGGCGACGTCGCCACGCTGGAGGGCGGGGCCAGGGTCGAGGGGACCGAGCTGGCGGCCGCGACGGAGGCCGCCTACCGGGCGAAGTACGACGCGAAGATCGACGAGTACGGCTGGACCTGGGAGTCGTTCCGTCGCGACTACCCGCTCGTCATCCGGATCCGGCCGACCCGCGTCCGCATCTACTGACGCGTCGAGCCGCGACCGCGCCGCCCCGGCCCACAGGGCGCCCGGGTCCACGCCCCGCCCCGGCCCCGCCCCGTCTCGTCGGGCGGCCCAGGCCGCGCGGCTCCGCACGGCCCGCCCCGTCGGACCAGGTGCGCGACTATCGGCAGCGATAGGGCGCAAAGACGCGACGCCCGCGTCGCGCGCGATGGTCGGCAGCGCATCCGCGAATCGGATGATCGCGCCATGGACGACGTGCGCCTGCGTCGGGCGATCCGAGCGATCCGACTCCATCGACGGCTCCGCCAGGTCGACCTCGCGCGGATCTCGGGCCTCAGCCAGGCGACGATCTCGGACGTCGAGCGCGGGCACGCGGGAACGCTGTCGCTTCGCTCGGTCCGTGCCATCGTGGCGGCGCTCGGCGCGGACGCGAGCGTCGAGATCCGCTGGCGGTCCGGTGACGTCGATCGGCTCCTCGATGAGCGCCATGCCGCGCTCGTCCGGGCGGCCGTCGATCTGCTCGTGCGGCGCGGCTGGCGCGTGGCCACCGAGGTCACCTACTCGCACTACGGGGAGCGCGGCGCATACGACGTGCTCGCTGTCCACGAAGTCGCGGGGCTTGCGCTTGCGGTCGAGGCGAAGACGCGCCTCGTGTCGCTGGAGGCGACACTCCGCAAGCTGGACGAGAAGGTCCGCCTCGCCCCGAAGGTAGCCGCCGATCGGTTCGCCATGCGGCCGCACTCCGCGATCCCCATGCTCGTACTCCCCGAGGGGACTGCGTCGAGGCGGTCGGTGGCGATGCACGACGCGATCCTCCGCCGAGCCCTGCCGGTCCGCGGCGCGGCGGCACGGGCGTGGCTCGCCGCCCCGGACGCGACCGCTTCCGGGATCCTGCTCGTGGTGACGCCGAGCCGCACGGGCGGCACGGGCCCGGCGGGCGGGGCAGGCCGAGCCCGGCGGTCGGGGCGGGCGGGGCCCGGCGGCCTCGGCCTGGAGCGCCGACCCCCCGACCCCCGCGTATCAACCCTGGGACTGCGGGAAGTGTCGCCCGCCGGGAGGGCGTGGCCGATCGAGCACGGGCGTCGCCAAGTGGACCACCACCCGAGGCCCCCGGCTGATACGCGGTGGCCCGGCCCGGTCTCGCAGTCCGGGGAGTGATGCGCGGTGGGTCCCTGCTCGTCGCCCGCTGCAGCCGAGCAGGGCGCCGCCTCACGCCGGGGCCGCACTCCCGCTCTGCTACCATCCGCGGGCACCCTCATCCCGCGAGCGGGCATGCCACGCCCGAGCGCCATCCGGAGCGTCACCCCTGTGAGCGATCCCGCCCCGACCCTTCCCCGGCACGCCCGCGACGTGCTGGACCCCACCACCGACCCCGGTCCGGCCGTCGCCGAGCTGGACACCATCGTCGGCCTCTCCAAGCGCCGGGGGTTCATCTACCCGAGCTCGGAGATCTACGGCGGCATCAACGCGGTCTGGGACTACGGCCCGCTCGGCGTCGAGCTGAAGAACAACGTCAAGCGCGCCTGGTGGAGGGCGATGGTCCAGGAGCGCGACGACATCGTCGGTCTCGACTCCGGGATCCTGATGGCGCCCCAGATCTGGATCACGTCGGGGCACGTCGCGGAGTTCAGCGACCCCCTCGTCGAGTGCCGCGACTGCCGCCGGCGGTATCGCCTCGACGAGCTCCCGGGCGCGGAGGACCTGGCCCAGTCGGACCTCCGGGACCCCGGCATCATCGAGCGCCTCGGCCTGCGCTGCCCGGCCGACGACGGCGAGCTGAGCCCGCCCCGCCGCTTCAACCTCATGTTCAAGACGTTCATGGGGCCCGTCGAGGAGGAGGCCGCCGAGATCTACCTGCGGCCGGAGACCGCCCAGGGGATCTACGTGAACTTCCGGAACGTGAAGGAGACCAGCCGGAAGAAGGTCCCCTTCGGGATCGCCCAGATCGGCAAGGCGTTCCGCAACGAGATCAGCCCGGGCAACTTCGTCTTCCGGATGCGCGAGTTCGAGCAGATGGAGATGCAGTTCTTCGTCCACCCGGATCGCGCGGCGGAGCATTTCGAGGAGTGGCTCCCGCGCCGCCGGGCGTGGTACGAGGCCTACGGGGTCACCCCCGCCCGTCTCCGGACCCGCGAGCATGCGCCGGACGAGCTCGCCCACTACGCGAAGAAGGCCGTGGACGTCGAGTACCGCTTCCCGTTCGGGTGGAAGGAGCTCGAGGGGATCCACAACCGCGGTGACTGGGACCTCGGCCGACACATGGAGGCCTCGGGCGAGAACCTGGAGTACTTCGATCCGGCGACCGAGGAGCACTTCATCCCCTGGATCGTCGAGACCTCTGCCGGCGCCGACCGCGCGGCCTTCACCTTCCTCCTCGACGCGTATCGGGAGGAGGAGGTCCGCGGCGAGAAGCGCGTCGTCCTGGGGCTGCACCCGGACCTCGCCCCATACAAGGTCGCGGTCCTGCCGCTCCTCAAGAAGCGTCCCGAGATCGTCGAGATGTGCCACCGCATCAAGTCCGACCTCCAGCGCGACGTGATGGCCGTCTACGACGACACGGCCGCGATCGGCAAGCTCTACCGGCGACAGGACGAGATCGGCACGCCGTGGTGCGTGACGGTCGACGTCGACTCGCTCGACGACGGCGCCGTGACCATCCGCGATCGCGATGCGATGACGCAGGAGCGCGTGAGCGCCGACCGCGTGCGCGAGGTGATCGCCGACCGGATTCGCGCCGCGCGACCGTAGCGGGCGCTCTCCGGCGAACGCGACCCCGGGCGGCTCTCCGCGATGCCGACCAGGGCGGCGCTACGGTGGGTCCGAAGCGGTTCAGGCGCCGCGCAGGCGAACAGCGCGCCGCTCCCGGGCCCCCGGGGTGAGTGCCGGTCGAGCCGCCGGTGTGCCCCGGTCGATGCGGCCGCGGCACGATCCGGGCGTGGACCAGAGGCGTGTGGGCCGGGCGTTGCGGGTGCTGAGGCGGGCGCGGCGTCTTCGCCAGGCTGACGTCGCCACGGCTGCCGGCGTCTCCCAGTCCACCGTCTCGCAGATCGAGCTGGGTCGCTGGGACGCGATGTCCATGCGGACGCTGTGCCGGGTGTTCGACGCGGTGGAGGCCGACATCGACATGGGCGTCCGCTACCGCGGCGGAGAGCTCGATCGCCTCCTCGACGAGCGGCACGCATCGACGGCATCCGCCATGTCGTCTCTCCTGTCGTCCCGCGGATGGACCGTCACGCCAGAGGTCAGCTTCAACCACTACGGGGATCGTGGCTCGGTCGACCTCCTTGCCTTCCATCCACCGTCGCACGTGCTGCTCGTGGTCGAGGTGAAGTCGGAGATCGCCTCCACCGAGGAGACGCTGCGGCGCCTCGACGTCAAGGCACGTCTCGGACGAACGATCGCCGGTGGGAGGCTTGGCGTCGAGCCGGTCAGCGTCGTCCGCCTCCTTGCGATCCGCGCCTCTTCGGCGAACCGGGACCGAGTCGCGCGCCTGGACCCGCTGCTCGGTCCGGCCTTCCCCCTCCGCGGTGGCCGGCTCACCGGATGGCTCCGCGCGCCGACGCCCCTCGAGGGTCGGCTGGCCGCCGGCCTCATGTTCGTCCGGGATACCGGCCGGGCCGGTCGGAATGAAGGTCCGAGGCCGAGGCGGCGTGCGACCCGCGGCACAGATCCTGCCGGTCGAGCGTGGACCGGCTCGTGTTGGACGTCGCCGAGGGGGTGAGTCGCTGTCGGAGCGTCCGCGGCACCGACGTGGCGGGTATTCCGGAAGTGCGCGACGGCAGCCGCCCCCCGCGGCCCCGGGCGGGCCCGTCGCCCGGCGTGGGCCGCGTGTGAGAGGAGCCCCGCCGTGGGCGGGGCTCCGAAGGGTGCCTCGGGATGGCGCCTCGGCGCCCGCGATCAGGCGGGGACGCCGACCTGCGCGAGGAGGTACTCGTCGATCGCATGGGCGGCGTTCTTGCCGTCGCCCATCGCGAGGATGACCGTGGCCGCTCCGCGGACGATGTCACCCCCGGCGAAGACGCCGGGCATGCTCGTCATCCCCCGCTCGTCGGTCTCGATGTACCCGTACTTCGAGATCTTCAGCTCGGGGGCGGTGGCGGTCAGGAGCGGGTTCGACCGCGTCCCGATCGCGACGACGACCATGTCCGTCTCGAGGACGAACTCCGAGCCCGGGATCGGGATCGGACGCCGGCGGCCGGAATCGTCGGGCTCGCCGAGCTCCATCCGGATGCACTTCAGGCCCGTGACCCAGCCGTTCTCGTCGCCGAGGACCTCGACGGGCGCCGTGAGCATCTCGAAGATGACGCCCTCCTGCTCCGCGTGGTGGACCTCCTCCACGCGAGCCGGCAGCTCCTCCTTGCCGCGGCGGTAGACGATCGTCGACGTCGCCGCGCCCATCCGCATCGCCGTGCGGACCGAGTCCATCGCGACGTTGCCGCCGCCGACGACGGCGACGCGCTGCCCGTGGAGGACCGGCGTGTCCGTCCTGCCGGACCAGGCCCCCATGAGGTTCACGCGCGTGAGGTACTCGTTCGCGCTGTAGACGCCCTTGAGGTTCTCGCCGGGCACGTTCATGAAGACGGGAAGGCCCGCGCCGACGGCGATGAAGATCGCGTCGAACCGCTCCCGCAGCTCGGTGAGCGTCCACGTCTTGCCGATGATCGCGTTCGTCTCGATCTTCGCTCCGCGGGCGACGAGCCGGTCGACCTCCTGCTGGACGATGTCCTTGGGGAGGCGGAACTCGGGGATCCCGTAGATGAGGACGCCCCCCGGCGCGTGGAAGGCCTCGAAGATGGTCACCTCGTGGCCGAGCGCGGTCAGCTCGCCCGCGGCGGTGAGCCCGGCCGGGCCGGACCCCACGATCGCGACCTTGCGACCGGTGGGCTCATGGACGTCGAGGACGATGGCGCCCTCGTGCGTGTTCGCCCAGTCGGCGACGAAGCGTTCGAGCGCCCCGATGGCGACGGCGGGCCCCTTCTTCGCGCGGATGCACCGGCCCTCGCACTGGATCTCCTGCGGGCAGACGCGGCCCGTGACGCACGGCAGGGCGTTGTCTGTGAGCATGGATCGCGCCGCGCCGCGGACGTCGCCCTCCTGGAGCAGCTTGATGAAGCCCGGGATGTCCACCCGCACCGGGCAGCCGTCCATGCACGTCGGGTTCTTGCACTGGAGGCAGCGGTCGGCCTCGAGGAACGCGAGGGCCTCCGTGTAGCCGAGGTTGACCTCGGCGAAGTCGTGCGCGCGGACCTCCGCCGGGCGCTCCGGCATGCCGACGCGCTCGATCGCCATCCGCTCCCGGTTGGTGGGCGGTGCTGTCGTCGGATCGCCCGGGATGTGCGGGGGAAGGGGGGGAGCGCCGGCCTCATCCCTGTGGCCGGCGCCCGCGCGGGCCGACGGGACGGTCGGCTCGAGCGGTTCGCTCATCGGGACGCCTCCTGGAGGGCGGGCGCACCCCCGGCGGGAGCGTCCGAGCCGACCTCCGGCTCGGGAGCCGCGCCCGCGAGCTCCGCCATCTTGCGCACGTGGATCTGCTGCTGCCGCTCGAGTGCGGCCTGCTCGAACGACCGGTAGGTGGAGAGCCGGTCGGCAAGCTCACGGAAGTCGACCGCGTGCGCGTCGAACTCCGGTCCGTCCACGCACGCGTACACGGTCTTCCCGCCGACCGTCACGCGGCAGCCGCCGCACATGCCGGTCCCGTCCACCATGATCGCGTTCAGCGACGCCAGCGTCGGGACCCCGTACGGTTCCGTCATCGCGGAGACCGCCCGCATCATCGGGACCGGTCCCACCGCGTAGATCTCGTCCACCCCGCCGGCGTCAAGCGCGTCCTTCAGCGCGTCCGTGACGAAGCCGTGGCGGCCGTAGCTGCCGTCGTCCGTGCAGACGATGACGTCGCCGTAGCGGCGCAGCTCCTCCTCGTAGATGACCCACTCGCGCGACCGGCCGCCGATGATGCTCGTGACCCGCACGCCCTTCGCCGCGAGCCCCTGGGCGATCGGGTGCACGACCGCGGTCCCCACGCCGCCGCCGACGCAGACCGCGTGGCCCGACTCGATGAGCTCCGTCGGGCGGCCCAGCGGTCCGGCGATGTCGGCGATCGAATCCCCGACCTCGAGCGCGACGAGGTCGCCGGTGCTCTTCCCGACGGACTGGATGACGAGCGTGATCGTGCCCGCCTCGGCATCGCCGTCGGCGATCGTGAGCGGGATCCGCTCGGCGCCGGGGCCCATGTGGACGATCACGAACTGGCCGGGCTTGCGGATCTGGGCGATCCGGGGCGCCTCGACGACGAGCCGGGTGACGTTGGGCGAGAGCTGTGCCTTCTCGCGGACAGGGTGCATCGGATCCTCGCGGTGGTGCTGTGTCGCGCCTATCGTGCCACCGATGCGCCGGGCCGACCTATTCCCTTTTGCGCATACATGAGTGGGCCGAATGTCACGCGGGCGCATGAGCGCGGGGCGGGCCTGCGCGCCTGCGCGCGTGCCCGCTCCTGCGCGGGTGCCGAGCCTTCGTGTGTGGCCGCCGGATCACGCTGTCGCGGCGCCGTCCTTCCAGAAGACGGTGCCGAACAGGCCGATCGCGGCCATGTACAGGCCGAGGCCGACCGCCGTGAGGTAGAGCGCGTGCGTCAGGTCCGGGATGAGACCGAGCACGAGGGTGACGAGCGCGAGGACGAGGAGCACGAACGGGACCCAGAACGCAAGCGCTGCGGAGAGCACGATCCCCGCGCGCGACATCGTCGCCAACGTGGTGGCGACATCAGCCCGGTTCTCGGGCGCGCGCCCGTACACGACGACGATGGCCGCGAGCAGGACGAGCGCCGCGACGCTCGACGCGACCCACAGGTCGTGATCGGCGACGGGATAACGGCCCGCGATGACCGGGACCAGGGCGACGATGACCACCCAGATCGCGATGGACATCACCCAGCGGATCGAGTTGACCTCGCCCACGTCCATCGAGGGGCCGGACCGGACGGCGATGAGCGCCCCGAACCCGACGAACACGCCGGCGATCCCGGCGAGCTGGAGCAGCAGGTCGGCGTCCTGCATCTCTCGCCGCCTCCGGAAGGCCGTCCCCGGTGGACGGCGAGGTCCCGCCGCGAGCGCGGGCTGCGCGTCGGAGCTGGCGCGTGTCGCCACGATGCCACCGCCCGGCCGCGATGCGCCAGAGCCGGACGGACCCGCGATGCCCGCCGCCTCTCGGTGCGGCGGTGGCTCAGCCCGCGGCGGCGGGTGCGGTCGCGTCCTTGCCCTTCGGCCAGTAGAGCTCCTTCTTGACGTGAAACTCCGGGAAGCCGCGGTTCATGAGGACGCCCTCGACGTTGAGGATCATCTCCGGGTTGCCGCAGATGTAGACGACGGTGCGGTCCGGCCGCAGGCCCATGTCGCGGCAGACGTCTCCCATCACGGCCTCGACCCGCCCCGTGCGGCCCGCCCAGCCCGCGTTCCGCGGGTCCGACGGCCGGCTGACGGTGGGGACGTACCGGACCGGGTAGGTGCCGTCGCGCTCCCAGCCCTCCAGCAGGTCGCGGTAGCCGAGCTCGTCGGCGTACGAGACGCCGTGGAGGACGACCGTCTTCCGCGGCTTCTTCTGGGCGGCGGTCTCGCGGATCATCGAGATGAATGGCGCGATCCCGGTCCCGGTGGAGACGAACAGGTGCGTCCGCTTGTCCTCGGGCTCCAGCATGAACCTGCCCTTGGGACCCGTCATCCGCATCGGCTGGCCCTCCTCGAGCCGCCAGAGCAGCGTGGTGAAGCGGATGATGGGGACCAGCCGGACGTAGAACTCGTAGCCGTCGGCGGCGTCGGACGGCGCGGACGCGACCGAGTACGGCCGTTGCCAGAGCTTGTCGTCGGCGAAGACGCCGATCGTCATGTACTGGCCGGGATCGAACCGGACCGGCTCGCCGTCGAAGCGGACCTTGAAGTACGCGAGGGTCTCGGTCTCGTCGCGGCGCTCGACGATCCGCGCGTTGTAGCGCTCGTCCTCGCTCACGATGACGCGTTCGTCCGCGATCGGAAGTGACATGGCGTGCCTCGAGCAGGCGCCCCGGGCGGGCGACGATGCGACGAGCCTAGCACCGGCGTCGGGCTCGCGTCCGGCGGGTCCACGCCCGCTGCAGCCCGCCCGCGCGCGAGGCGTAGAATGCCGAAGGTCCGTACCAACTGGACCGACCGGACCGACCCACAGACGCCCGCGCCCGCCCAGGGCGCCGTCCCGCCCACGAGGAGCCCGCCCGATGGCCGACGCCCGCACCCACCATGCCGCCAAGCGCTACATCTACGCCTGGGGCGGCGGCCGCGCCGAGGGTGACGGCACCATGAAGGACCTCCTCGGCGGCAAGGGCGCAGGCCTCGCCGAGATGACGAACGCGGGCCTCCCGGTCCCGCCCGGCTTCACCATCACCACCCAGGCCTGCAACGACTACTTCGCCGCCGGCAAGACCCTGCCCGAGGGGCTGTGGGACGACGTCGTCGGCGCGGTGAAGGAGGTCGAGAGCCTCACGGGCAAGGGCTTCGGGGATCCAGCGAACCCGCTCCTCGTCTCCGTCCGCTCCGGCGCGAAGTTCTCGATGCCCGGGATGATGGACACGGTCCTCAATCTCGGCCTCAACGAGCAGACCCTCGAGGGCCTCATCGCGCTGACCGGCAACGAGCGGTTCGGCTGGGACGCCTACCGACGGTTCATCGGGATGTTCGGGCGGATCGTCCTCGGGGTGGACGGGCGGCGGTTCGACGAGCCGCTCGAGGCGATGAAGGCCGCGCGCGGCGCGAAGGCCGACACCGACCTGACCGCCGACGACCTGCGCGCACTCGTGGCGACGTACGCCGGAGTCGTGGAGGCGGAGGCGGGGCGGCCGTTCCCGACCGATCCATACGAGCAGCTCGACCTCGCGATCAAGGCGGTCTTCGCGAGCTGGTTCGGCAAGCGCGCGAACGACTACCGCAACAGCCAGAGGATCCCGCACGACCTCGGCACGGCCGTGAACGTCGTGACCATGGTCTTCGGCAACATGGGCGACGACTCGGGGACGGGCGTCGCGTTCACCCGCGACCCCAACACCGGCGAGAAGGTGCTGTACGGCGAGTACCTCGTCAACGCCCAGGGCGAGGACGTGGTCGCCGGGATCAGGACGCCGGCGAAGATCAGCCACCTCGCCGACGAGATGCCGGCGTCGTACGCGGAGTTCCTCGCGATCGCGGAGAAGCTCGAGCGCCACTACCGCGACGTCCAGGACCTCGAGTTCACGATCGAGCGCGGCCACCTGTACATGCTGCAGACCCGCTCCGCCAAGCGGACCGCTGCGGCGGCCGTCCGGATCGCCGTGGACATGGTTGCCGAAGGCCTCATCACCGAGGCGGAGGCGGTGGCACGGATCGAGCCGGCGCAGGTGGACCAGCTGCTCCGCGATCAGTTCGACCCGGGCGCGCGCCGAGCAGCCACCCGGATCGCCAGGGGCCTCAACGCGTCGCCGGGCGCCGCGGTCGGCCGCGCCGTCTTCACCGCCGACGATGCCGTCGCGTGGGTGGCGCGCGGCGAGAAGGTCGTCCTCGTGCGCGAGGAGACCGCGCCGGACGACTTCCACGGGATGGCCGTGGCGCAGGGGATCCTCACCGCCCGCGGCGGCGCGACCTCGCACGCCGCGGTCGTGGCACGCCAGATCGGCAAGCCGTGCGTCGCCGGCTCGGCGGAGCTCCACGTCGTGGCCGACGCGAAGCACGCCCGCTCCAACGACACGAGCCTCGAGATCCACGAGGGCGACTGGATCAGCCTCGATGGCTCCACCGGCGAGGTCTTCGTCGGCGCGATCCCCACGGTCTCCGCGCGGTTCGAGGACCAGCCCGAGCTCCAGGAGGTCCTCCGCTACGCGGACCGGATCCGCCGGATGGGCGTCTGGACGAACGCGGACAAGCCCGAGGAGGCCGCCCAGGCCCGCAGCTACGGGGCCCAGGGGATCGGTCTCTGCCGGACCGAGCACATGTTCCGGGAGGGTGAGCGCCTCGAGATCGTGCGCGGTGCGATCCTCGTCGCCGCCAAGGCGACCCGTGCGAAGGAGCGCGTGGCGGCAGCGAACGCGGCGCTCGAGAAGGACGGCAGGCTGCAGACCGCCGCCTTCGATGCCGACGAGGCGGAGGTCGTCGCCGCGTTCGACGCCGCGATGGCCAAGCTCGAGAAGCTCCAGCAGGGCGATTTCGAGGGCATCTTCCGCGCGATGGACGGGCTCCCCGTGGTCGTCCGCCTCATCGACCCGCCGCTCCACGAGTTCCTGCCCAACCACGACGACGTGCTCGAGGAGGTCGTGCGGTTCCGGACGCTCGGCACGCCGGAGTCGGACCCCGCCTACGCCGCCGCGCGCGAGATGCTCGTGGCCGTCAACTCGATGCGGGAGCAGAACCCGATGCTCGGGCTCCGCGGCGTCCGCCTCGGGCTCATGATCCCGGACTTCGTGAAGATCCAGACCCGCGCGATCCTCAACGCCGCCATCGCCGTGCAGCGCGAGGGCGGGCACCCGATCGCCAAGATCATGATCCCGCTCGTCGGCCACACCAACGAGCTGAAGGAGGCCAGGCGGCTCCTCGAGGCTGAGGCCGTGAAGGTCGAGGAGACGGCCGGCGTCCACGTGGACTACAAGTTCGGCACGATGATCGAGATCCCGCGCGGGGCGCTCACGGCCGACCAGATCGCCGAGGACGCGGCGTTCTTCAGCTTCGGCACGAACGACCTCACCCAGATGACCTTCGGCTACAGCCGCGACGACGCCGAGGGCGGCTTCCTCCTCAAGTACGTCGAGACCGGCGTCCTCCCCGTCAACCCGTTCCAGACCCTCGACGACGCCGTCGCCGACCTCATGGGGATCGCCGTCGACAAGGGGCGCCGGACGCGGCCGGACCTCGAGCTGGGCATCTGCGGCGAGCACGGCGGCGACCCCGAGTCGATCCACAAGTGCGAGCGGATCGGCCTGGACTACGTCTCCTGCTCGCCGTTCCGCGTGCCGGTCGCCCGGCTCGCGGCCGCCCAGGCGGCGCTCACGGGAGCCGCCGAGCGAGACAAGTAGGGCCGCTCCCCGGAGCGAGCGAGAGCCCCGGGCCGAAGGGCCCGGGGCTCTCTCGTGCCTCCCCGGCGGGGACGCGTGCCGGTGAGGCGGATGTGGTCCGCGTCAGGCGATCCGGACGGCGACGTCCATCCGGATCGGGCGCGGGATCGAGGCGCCGAGGCCGGCGCGGCGCACGACGCTCGCACGACCCTCGGCCTCGCGCCGCCGCTCGACGATGCCGCGGAACGGCTCAGCGCGGCGGATCGCGTCGATCAGGCTGTGGACCCGGTCCATCGGTGACCTCCCTTCCCCCGCGCTCGGTGTCGCGAGTCGATGGCATCAGCATCGGGCCGGCGCGCCTCCGCGGCAGTGGGCGCGGGTACGGGATCGTGCGGCGGGACGTACGCAGGACGACATCGTCATCCGACGATGTCCGGTGGTGCGACGACGTGGATCCGGGGGCCGTCCCCCCGATCCCGCAGGCGCCGGGGCCCGGCGCGCGTCAGGCCAGGTGGTGCTCGACCGCCCAGAGTGCGACCTGAGTGCGGCTCGCCAGGCCCAGCTTGCCGAGGATGTTGCTCACGTAGGTCCGCGCGGTCCGCTCCGTGATGAAGAGCTCGGTCGCGATCTCCTTGTTGCTCAGGCCGCGACCCAGGAGCCGCACGACGTCGCGCTCGCGATCGGTCAGCTGCTCGGAGCCGTCCGACTCGTCCTTCGGGCGACGGATCCGCGCGGCGAGGAGCCGCGCCACCGCGGGGTCGAGGGGCATGTTGCCCTCGTACGCGCTGCGGATGGCGGCCGCGACCTCGTCGGCCGTGGCGTCCTTGAGGAGGTAGCCGGCCGCGCCGGCCTCCAGGGCGGCCGTGACCTTCTCCTCCTCGATGAAGCTGGTCATCGCCACGACCTCGGTCTCCGGCAGCTCCTCGCGGAAGCGGGCGATGGCGGTGATCCCGTCCATCCGGGGCATCAGGAGGTCCATGAGCACCACGTCGGGCGCGACGCGGCGCCCGACGGCCAGCGCCTCGCTCCCGTCGCCGGCCTCGCCGACGATCTCGATGTCAGGCAGCAGCTCGAGGAACGCGCGCAGGCCGCTGCGGACGACGACATGGTCGTCGACGAGCATGACGCGGATCCGGGCGGGGGTCTGCTCCGTCATGGGCTCTCGCTGGCTGGGGGACGCCGCTCGGTCCGGCGAGGGGTCGGAGCGCGACGACGTCCCTCACGCAGACCTGCGGATTCTAGCACCGGGCCCCGGCTGCTCCGCCACGGCAGGGGCCGCGACGAGAGCGTGGATGCTCTCGACGAGGTCCGTGGGGCCGGCGGACGGCGAGACGACCGAGACGTGCGGATCCCCGCCCAGGGCACGCTCGAGGGCGCTCGACCAGGCGAGGACGACGACGCGCAGCTCCGGCATGCGGACGCGCAGGCGCTCGATCAGCGCGATCCCGTCCGTCGCCTCGGGCAGGCGCGGATCGATGATCAGTGCGTCCGGGCGCGTCCCCGTCGTCAGCGCCAGCGCCGCGTCGGCGTGCGACGCACTCCCGGCCAGCTCGACGCTCGCATCACATGCAAGGAGCCCGGCGAGGCCGTCGCGGACCCGCCGATCCGCGTCCACCACGATGACGCGCGGACGGTGCTGGATGCGCCGGGTGTCGGGCTGCTCGCTCACGGGACGAGCATCGCGGGTGGGCGCCACGCCGGCCACGGACGCGCGACGACCGCTGCCATCGTCATTCGACGAGGCGCGACCGTGGGTCAGACGGCATCCAGTGGGACCGTGACGACGATCCGCGTGCCACGCCGCCGCGGCTCCACGGCCATGGTCCCCCCGACGCGCTCCGCGCGCACCTTCATCGCCGCCAGTCCCAGGTGGCCGTCCGCCACCGCCTCCGGGTCGAAGCCGACGCCGTCATCCTCGACGGCCAGGCGGGCTCCCTCCGCGGTCCTGCGGACCTCGATGCGGACGGAGCGCGCCGACGCGTGCTTGACCGTGTTGTGCAGCGCCTCCTGCGCGATCCGGTACAGGGCGTCCTCCACGGGCAGCGGGAACCGGCCCAGGTCCTCGTCCGCATCCAGCACGACCGGGAGGCCGATCCGGCCCTCCACGGCCGCGACGTGCGTGCGGAGCGCCCGCACGAGGCCGTCCTCCGCGAGGCTGCCTGGGCGCAGCTCGAAGATGAGCGAGCGGATCTCCGCGAGCGCGTCCCGCTGAAGGTCCGCGAGCGTCCGGAGCCGCTCGCGGGCACGCGGTGGATCGTCGCCCATCAGGACCTCGATGCTCCGGATGACGAGGCCCATGGAGAAGAGCGCCTGGGTGACGGAATCGTGCAGCTCCCTGGCGAGGTGCGCTCGCTCCTCCGCCGCGGCGAGCTCTCCCGCCTGGCGGAGCAGCTCGTTCTCCAGCCTGTCGCGCTCGCTCAGGTCGCGGACGGCCCCGTGCGCGCCCGTGAAGACGCCGTCCTCGAAGATCGGGACCGCCGATGTCTCGGTGCGGAAGCTGCTGCCGTCCGCGCGGAGCAGCCGGAACTCAAGTCGGAGCACCAGCCCGGGGTCTGCCGCGAGCCTGCTCCAGCCCCCCTGGGCCGTCGGGAGGGAGTCATCCGCGACGATGGCGGACCAGTGCATGCCCACGAGGTCCCCGGGCGGCCGGCCGAAGAGCGCCTCCGCCGTGGCGCTCCAGAAGGTGAAGCGGCCGTCCGCATCCGCTCGCCAGATGGCGTCCGGCGAGGCCTGGACGAGGTGGCGGTAGCTGGCCTCCGACTCCCGCAGCTCCCGCTGGAGTCGCGCGCGCTCGGAGATGTCCCGGGCGGATCCGTGCATCCCCACGAATGCGCCGTCGCGCGCGATCGAGGAGGCGGTCACCTCGTACAGGCGGCGGGTGCCGTCCTTCGCGATGAGCTCGAGGTCGGCCGAGAGCGTCTCTCCCGGGCGGGCTGCGAGCTCCGCCCACCGGGAGCCGCCCACGCGCCGCGACCCCTCGTCCACGAGGAAGGAGAAGTGGCGGCCCACGATCTCCGCCTGGGGCCAGCCCAGGAGCCGCTCGACCGACTCGCTGACGTAGGTGAAGACGCCGTTCGTGTCGGCCTGGTAGACGATGTCGGGCGAGTGCTCCACGAGGAGCCTGTAGCGCGATTCGGACGATCGGAGCCGCTCGTA
Source organism: Chloroflexota bacterium (assembly GCA_029778235.1). GTDB lineage: Bacteria > Chloroflexota > Limnocylindria > Limnocylindrales > CSP1-4 > CAIYQJ01. The sequence continues at coordinate 42,432 of JAKOQS010000007.1, forward strand.
CAGGAGCGAGTTGGAGAGGGCGATCGCGGCGTGGTCGGCGAGGCCCTGGAGGCGCTCCAGGTCGGCCTCGCCGAACCTGTGCGGCTTCCGGTAGGAGACGGCGAGCGTCCCGATCACCTCGCCGCCGGGCGCGCGCAGCGGCGCGGCGGCCATCCCGCGCAGTCCCAGGCGTCGCGCGACCGCGGTGTCGTCCGGGTCGTGGGGGATCCGCGGGTCGAGGCGGTAGTCCTCCGTCCAGACCACCGCGTCCCGCCCGGCGGCGAGGCCGTTGATCCCCTCGTCGATGGGGAACTCCTGCGTCCGCAGCCAGGCGGATGTCCGCTCGGTCATGTCGCCGGCGACGACGACCGGGACGACGGCCGTGCGCGCGTCGTTCATCCGCGTCAGGTGGGCCCCGTCGGATCCGAGGAGTCGGCGTGCCTCGTCCACGACCTGCGCGAGCACGTGGCCGGGGTCGGCGAGCGCCGCGATCCGCGCGGCGATCTCGCGGAGCGACCGCTCCGTTTCGACGCTCAGGGCCAGGTCCTCGCGCGACCGCTCGAGGTCCTCGATGAGGCGGGCATTGGTGACCGCGATCCCGGCCTGGTCGGCGAGCGCGGACGCCAGCGCCATCCCCTCGACGTCGAATGCGCCGGGCCGTCGCGCGTAGACCTCGAGCGCGCCGAGCGGGCGGCCGTCCCCCACGATGGGCGCCGCGAGCATCGCCCGGATCCCGGCCGTCTCGATGAACGTGTCGGCGCTCGGGGTGTGGGCGAACGTCGTGTCCGTCGGGTAGTCGTCGGTCACCACGACCCGGCGCTGCGCCACCGCGCGCCCGGACAGGCCCTCCCCGATGGCGATCCGCTGCGTCCGGAGCCACGCGACGTCGGCGAACCGGTCCATCCCGGAATCCACCGCCCAGCCCAGCGTGCCGCTCTCCTCGTCCACGAGGTCGATGAGCGCGCCGTCGGCTCCCAGCACGCGGACCGCGGTGTCCACGGTGGACTTGAGCACGGTCCCCACGTCGCCGGCCGCCAGGATCTGCGACGCCAGCTCCCGGATCGCCCGTTCCGCCTCGGCGCGTCGTTCGAGCTGCTCACGCGACGCGGCCAGCTCCTCGACGAGTCGGCTGTTCGCGATCGCGATGGACGCATGCGTGGCGAGGGCCGCGAGCACCTCGCCGTCCTCGGCGTCGAACGCGTCGCGCCGCCGCGACACGACCGACAGCGCGCCGAGGGGCCCGCCCTCCGAGGGCAGCGGTGTGGACAGGACGGAGCGGACGCCGGTCGCACGTGCGTACTGGACCGCGGAGTGGCGCCTCGAGAGCCGCGTCTCCGCGAGGAAGTCGCCCGTGAACACGGGCCTGCCCTCGAGCACCGCGCGCCCGGCGATGCCCTCCCCGATGCGGAGCCCGCCCTCGCCGAAGTACCGCCGGTCGGCGTCGGCGACCTTCCCGGACGCGAACCCCCAGACGAGCTGGTCCCGGGCCTCGTCGTAGAGGTCGATGCGGGAGCCGTCGGCATCCAGGAGGCGCACGGCCTCATCGACGATCCGCTGGAGGATCTCGGCGGGGCTCCCGATCACCGAGACCCGCGCCGCGATCTCCCGCAGCGCGTGCTCCCGGTCCACCCGGAGCGCCAGCTCGGCCCGCGACGTCCGCAGCTCCACGAGGCGGCGGGTCCCGCCGAGCGCCGTGGCGGCGAGCGTCGCCAGCGCCTCCGCGAGCTCGAGCTCGGGTGGGCCGAACGCGTCCGCGTGCGGCGAGGCGACGCTCAGGACCCCGAGCAGCTGGCCCTCGCCGATGAGCGGCGCCGCGGCCACCGACCGCAGGCCGGCGGACGTGACGATCTCGTCCGTGTCGGCATCGTGGGCGAACGTCATGTCGGACGCGTAGTCGCCGGTGGCGGCCGCGCGGCGCCGGCGGACCGCGAGACCCCAGACGCCCGGCAGCGGGCCCGGATCGGCGTGGCGCGCAAGGTCGGTCCGCCCCCGCGACCGGATGGGCCCGTCCGCCGGCGAGATCCACGACCAGCGGCCGTCGATCGGCTCGACCAGGTCAACGGACGCGACCGCCGCGCCGAGCAGCCGTCGCGTCTCCTCGACGATGTCGGCGAGGCTCTCCGCGGGGTCCGGCAGCGCGGCGATGCTCGCCGCCAGCTTGCGGAGCGTGTGCTCCACCTCCGTCCGGCGTGCCGCCACCTCGCGCTCGCGCGCGAGCTCATCGATCAGCCGCCGGTTGTCGATGGACGATGCGGCATGGTCGGCGAGCGCCCGGATGAGCGCCGCGTGTGCCTCGTCGAAGCCGCCGGGCTGCGACCGGTAGACGGCGAGGGCGCCGAGCGGGCGCCCCTCGACGGCCATCGGCGCGGCGATCATCGACCGGATCCCGAGCTCCGTGACCACGCGGTCCGCCTCCGGCGTGTGCCGGAACGACGGATCGGCCTGGTAGTCGTCGGTCGCTGCGACCCGCCCGCCCGCGATCGCATGGCCGAGGAGGCCGCGCCCGGGGTCCAGGTGCAGGTCGCGGATCCAGGCTCGTCCCGGCGTACCCCTGGTGACCCCGGCGTCCTCCGCGAACCGCAGTCCGCCGTCGGCCTCGTCCACGAGGTAGATGAAGCCGCCGTCGGCGCCGAGCAGGCGCGTCGCCTCCTCGACCGCGGCACGGAGGATCGCCCCGACCTTCGGGTCCGGGGTCGCGAGCGTGTCGCCGTCGCGTGCGTGCGTGTCCACCGGACGCGCAGCATACGCGTCCCGCGGGGAGCGTCCACTGGGCGCACGCGGAGTGCCGGCATCGTCATGCGTCCATGGCTCGACCGCCACCCTCGCGCCCCTGGCTCGTCTATCCTTCGCCCGATGACTCCGCCTTCCATCGCCCCCACCGGCCCCCGCGACCCCGCGCCCGGCGACGTCGTCGCCGCCGACCTGGAGGGGACGCTGACGGAGGGCGAGACGTGGCGCGGCCTTGGACGATGGCTCTCCCTCCACGGCCGGCGCGCCGCCTACCGCCGATTCCTCGTCCCCAGGCTCGCGCTCCTCCCGCTCGTGCGCGTGGGACTCGCCGACCGCCAGGACTTCCGTGACCGATGGATCCGGGACGTCGTCCGCCTCCTGGCCGGCATGGACCGCGCCGAGGTGGACGATGTCGCCGAGTGGATCGTCGAGGAGGAGCTCTGGCCGGCACGCCGCCCCGCGCTGCTCGGCGAGCTCGCCGCCGCGCGTGATGCGGGTGCGCGGGCGATCGTGGTCTCGGGGACGTACGTCCCGGTCCTCGACCGGTTCTGCGCGCGCGCCGGGCTCGAGGGGATCGGGACGCCGCTCGCGTTCGACGGTGAGGTCTTCACCGGCGGCCTGGCCGGGCCGGTGAACACCGGCCAGCGCAAGGTGGAGCGCCTGGCGCGGCGCATCGGGACGGCCCCGCTGTGCCGGGCCTATGGCGACTCGGCCGCGGACGCTGCCCTGCTCGGGGCCGCGGCGGATGCGGTCGCCGTCACGCCGGACCCCGGCTTGACCCGCATCGCGCGCGCCCGCGGGTGGCGGATCGTCTCCGCGTCCGGCGCGGCCGTCACCGACGGCGCCCGCCGTCCGTCGTGAACGGGTGGAGGCATGGCGTGACGGCGCGCCGCGCGCTCTTCGCTCGGAGGGACACATGACGCGACCGGAGAGGGGGCTGGCGGCGGACGCCACCGTGGACGGTGCGGCCCGCGACGCGGGCGACGCGCTCCGCACGGCTCGCCGTGCGTTCGACGGCCTCGGGATCCGGCTCGCCGCGGTGGCGCTGCGGCCCGTGTATGCCGTCTACCTGCGGCGCCTGCGCGCCGAGGTGGCCGCCCAGCCGGTCCCCGAGCACGTCGCCGTCATCATGGACGGCAACCGGCGCTGGGCGGCGCGGGCGGGCCACACGGACCCCGGCTTCGGGCACCGCGCCGGCGCCGAGAAGGCGCTGGAGCTCGTCGACTGGTGCGCGGAGACCGGCGTCCGCGAGGTCACGCTCTGGGCTCTCTCGCTGGAGAACCTCGGTCGGTCCGACGACGAGGTGGGGACCATCGCCGGGGTCGCGACCGACGCCCTGACCGCGCTCGCGACCGGCAGGCGTCGCACGCGCGTCCCCATCCGGCTGCGGGTGATCGGCCGGCGCGACGCTCTCCCCGAGACGCTCCGCGCGGCCGTCGAGGACGCAGCGGCGGTCTCGCGCGACGACGGCGCGATGACGGTGACGATCGCGCTCGGGTACAGCGGGCGCGACGAGCTGCTGGAGGCGTTCCGCGCGACGGTCCGCGACCTCGTCGCCGAGGGCGCCGAGCCCTGGTCGATCCCGGACGCGCTCACCGAGGGAGCCGTCGCCGCGCATCTGTACACGGTCGGCTCGTCCGACCCGGACCTGATCATCCGGACGTCGGGCGAGATCCGGCTCTCGGGCTTCATGCCCTGGCAGAGCGTCTACAGCGAGTACTACTTCTCCGACGCGTACTGGCCGGCGTTCCGCGAGATCGACTTCCTGCGCGCCATCCGCACGTACCAGCAGCGCCGACGTCGTTTCGGGCTCTGACGGACCTCCCCGAAGGTACCGACGGGGGACGGACCGGCGGGTGGGGGCCGGACCGGGTCCTGCCGTCCTATGTTCCTGCCACGCGGACGGGCCGCGAGACGGCCGCGCGGGGAGGGCCGGCGCGCCGGCAGGAGGCCCCATGGGACGCGCACCTCGCTCCTCGCGCCGAGCGGCGCGGCGGCGCGGGATCGGTGCGGTGCTGATCGTGCCCGCGCTCGTCGCGCCCGCGCTGACCGCCCTCCTCAGCCTGGCCGCGGCCGCTCCAGCCGCGGCGGCGGCCGGTGACAGTGACGTCACGCTCGCGGAGGACTCCTCCGGCTCCACCCTCGATCTCTCGGTCGAGGCGACCGCATCCGTCGTCCTCACCGCCAGCGGCGGGACCGGGTACGCGTGGCGGACCCTCCGGGAGCCCGACGCCGCCGTCATCCCGCCGCCGGCGGACGCGCCCTGGCCGTACGTGGTCGCCCAGGGCGACCTGCCCGGCTCGCCCGTGTCGTGGGTGTGGTACCTGGCGCCCGCGGCGCCCGGGACCACGACCCTCGCGGCCGGGCTCTTCCCGCCGGGCGCGGAGACGCCAGAGGCGACCTATCGGCTCGACATCGTGGTCCGCGACGGGTCGTCCGCCTCCGCGACCCTGAACGACGCCGCATGTGGCCGCATCGTCGCCGTCGACAGCGACGCGACCGTCGCGATCACGCTCCCCTCGAACGCCTCGACCGGGTACAGCTGGCGGGTCACGCAGGAGCCGGAGCCGTTCCTCGTGGCCGAGCCCGGCAGCGGCGACTACGCGGCGCCGCCGGCGGGGTCGCCGCCCGGCGCGGGCGGATCGCAGACCTTCGCGTGGCGCGCGACCGCTGCCGGCTCGACCGGGCTGCAGCTCGGCTACGTCCCACCGGCTGCCACGGCGCCGGAGACCACGTGCTCCCTCACGGTCGTCGCCGGCGCGCCCGTCCCACGGCCGCCGAAGCCGGGCGACGCCGCGGGAGGCTCGCCCGACGGCTCGCTCGGACCCTCTCCGCCGCCGACCGCGGCGGAGGCGCACGAGGACGGCGGGTTCTCCGGGCCGGGGTCCGTCGCGTTCGTGGTGCTCCTCGTGGCCGCGGCGGTCACGACGCCGGTGCTGGCGATCCGGCGGCGTCGCGCACGGGGTGCCTGAGCCCCGGGTCCCGGAACCTCGTTCAGACGAACGGCGGAGTGCCCACCGCCGGGAAGGGGCGTCGCGCGGGGCGGGCTCCAGGGCCCGCCCCGCGACGGCGGCGCCTCAGCTCGACCGGTCGGCCATCCTGACCCCGCCGAATCGCGAGACGATCTCGTCGTCGTACTGGTCCGCGGTGGACGCGACCGCGAGGATCGAGGCCCGCAGCTCCTGCTTGGTGACGGTGGACCCCAGGATAGTGTGCTCGAAGAACGAGTCGCCCTCGCTGTCGATCCCGAAGGCGCCGAACCGCATCTCGCCGTTGGCGTTCAGCAGGAACCGCCCGAGGTCGGCCGTCAGCTCCGTGCCCGTCGTGAGCCAGGAGCGCGTCGTGATCGTCGCGTCGTCGTCGCCCCACGCGGAGACCCAGGTCTGGACCCAGGCGGAGCCGAAGCGCACGCCGAACGTCGGCCGGTCGTCCCGTGGGGACGCCATCTCGCCGAAGAGCTCCTTCATCAGCGGCGCGACCTTCTCGTAGACCGCCTGCTGCGCGGGCGTCTGGAACTCCATCACGTCCTCCTTTCCGCGATGCCGCGGTCCGCCGCGGGGGCCGGCACCGCCTTCATGTCACCCTCCACGACGAGGCTCCCGTCACGCACCGTGACGTGGACCCGGGCGGAGACCCCGGCCTCCTCCGCCGCGTCGATCGCGTCGGCGACCAGGGGACCGAGCCCGTCGTCCAGGTAGCGCTCCCAGCGACGACCCTGTGTCCCGTCCGGACCTCGCGCCGCAAGGTGCGGCGCGACGGACGGATCCCACTCGACGGCAACCCCGCGCTCCGCGAAGCGCCGCGCCAGCTCCGGCAGCAGGGTCCGCTCGATCCACGCCTCCCGCGAGCCGGCTCCGGGCGCCTGCTCGACCACGAGGTCCACCTCGTCGCCCAGCAGCACGCCGAGCAGCGTGCCCGGGTCCAGCGCAGTCCGGGTCGTGCGGCCGGGCAGGGCCGTGCCGGTCTCCTCACCCGTCCCCGCCGCATCCCCGGTGGCGAAGCCGATGGGGCGCCGCGCGGCCGCATCCGGCGCCGCGGCGAGCAGGACGACGGTCTCGGACAGGTGGATCTGCCGTCCGGCACCGTCGGCGAGCGTCCCCGACGAGAGGGCGCGGCCCAGGACGTCCAGCACCACGGGGTGCGCGCGATCCACGTCCTCGACGAGCACCGTGCATGCGCGCATGCGGTCGATCGCGTGGATCGGGAGGTCGTCGCTGTACCCGACGTAACCGGGCGGGGCGCCGACGAGCATGGCGACGTCGTGGTCCTGCGTCATGCGCCCCGCCTCGATCGTCACCACGCGGTCGGGCGACCCGAACAGCGCCTCCGCGATGACCTCGGCGAGCGCGGATGCGGCACGCGCCTGCTCGCCGGCGAGGAGGATCACCGCGTTCGGCCGCTCGCTGCGCATGTCGGCGCCACGCATGCCCACTCCGATCCGCTGCACGACCGCCTCGACGTCGGCCGCCATCAGCAGCCCGGTCGTCGAGAGGCGCGTCGCGAGGTCCGCGAGGCGCTCGTCCACGTCCGTCGGCAGCCCGGTCAGCCGCCGCCCCACGGCCTCCACGTCGGCAGCGGTGGTGGTCGACCCACCGGTCGCGAC
>JAKOQS010000064.1 GCA_029778235.1 Chloroflexota bacterium
ATCAGCACCGCCTGCCCGCGCGAGGCGAGCAGCCACGGGCACCAGCGCCACGACCACGCGTTCCACGAGCCGAGCGGGCCGCCGTGCACCCAGAGAGTCAACGGGGCCGGGGCGTCCGCGGAGGCGCCGTCGGGAAGGACGAGCCAGCCGGGGACGCGCGTGCCGTCGGTGGTCGTCGTCTCGACGCGCTCGACGCGCCCTGGGAGCGCCGGGTAGGTCACGGGCGAGCGCAGGACGGTGGAGGTGGCCGACGCCACGTCGATCGCGACGACGTCGCCGGGGTTGTCGTAGGCGGAGCGCAGCGCGTAGAGCGTCTCGCCGTCGGGGCTGAGGCGTACAGAGCCGTGGGCGCCCGCCTGCGTGAGCCGGCGCGCAACGCCCGAGGCGAGGTCGACGGCGAAGACCGGGGCCGCGCCGTCCTCGTCGGCGACCACGTACAGCGTGGCCGCGTCAGGGCTGAACGCCACGGGCGAGGCCCAGCGGTCCCAGTCCCCCGCGACGACGCGGCCCTCGCCGGTGGCGAGGTCGGTCAGCCACAGGTTCACTCGCGGCGCGGTCTCGGGCGTGGAGTCGAGATCTCGCACCGCTGCCAGCCAAAGGCCATCGTCGCTCAGCACGGGCGACCCGAACTCGGCCCTCTCCGCCGCCGCCACGACCGTGCGCTCCCCCGTCTCGGGGTCGAGCCGGACGAGCGAGGAGACGGTCACGCCGCCGGCGCGGCGCTCGCGCCACTCGGCGACGATCACCGACCCGTCGCGGGACATGACGGCCTGGCCCAGGCGCGCCCCGACGTCGCCGCTCAGCTCGCGCACGCCCTCGAGTCGCAGGTCGCCGTCGGCGGCGAGGGACGCGAGCCGTAGCCGCGTCTGCTCCATGCCCAGATCGTGGTCCCAGTAGCGCACGGGATAGCCGGCGTGGAGCAGGGCCGAGACCTTCTTCTCGCGGCGGGCGGAGCGCAGCTTCGCGTCCGCCCGGTCGTCCTCCGCCCCGGCGTGCACGGGCACGCCGAGCAGCACCCGGTCTGCGTCCGGCGCGGCGACGACCTGGCCCCAGCCCCCGTCGCGGCGCGCCACCTCGTAGGCCTCGCCGCCGCCCGCGGGCAGGCACCACAGCGCCGCCGTCGTCTCGCCGGGCTTGTCGCCGTCCTTCGCCTGCAGGTCCCGCTTGCCGGTGAACAGCAGCGAGCCGTCGCGGAGGAACGCGGCGAGGGCCTCTCCCTTGACCCCGCGCGTCAGGCGGGCGGCCGCGTGTTCGCCCGCGGGGTCGACGCGCCACAGCGCGGTGGTGTAGCCCGTGACGTCCGCGTCCGGCCCCTGCACCGAGACGACGAGGCTCGCGCCGTCGGGGCTGAGCGTCAGCCCGGTCAGCCGGGGCGTCGCGATGTAGGAGTCGAGGTCGTGCCAGGGTGAGGTGGTGTCCGTCATGGGGCACACTCTGCCACTCCTCCGCGGTCGGCGATCACGCGCCGGCCTGCTCCGCGGCGGTCTTCGGGGTGGCGATCGCCCAGCCGGCGACGCGGGTCGCGAGGCCGCCGAGCGGGAGCCCGACCAGGCGGTCGAACCAGCGCGACGTCGGCAGCCCCAACGGCTCGCGCGCCCACACCGGCAGCGTCGCGATCGCGCCGGCGGCCAGCATCCAGTAACCGAGCCTCCCCGGCCAGGGCACAGGCGGCGTCTTCAGCAGGAACTCGACGGTGTCGATCGCCGCCGCCGAGGCACGCAGCTCGGGACGGTACCCGTCGATCATCTCCGCCAGCTCGGCCTCGGTCCGCGGCAGGTCGACGGCGCCGAGCAGCTCGCCCACCGGTGCGGCGGAGGCGACATACTGGTCGGCCTCCTCAGCGGTGAGCCGCTCGGGGCCGAAGTGCTGGTAGGCGGCGAGGAAGCTCTGCGTCTCCGCGGCGTGGACCCAGGCGAGCAGATGCGGGTCCGAGGCGCGATAGGGCGTCCCGTCGTCGGTCTTGCCGCGCACCCGCTCGTGCACGGCGCGGATCCTCGCGATCAGCTCCTCGGCCGACGGGATCGGTCCGTAGGTCGTCATGGCGATGAACTCGCCGGTGCGCTGCAGCCTCCCCCACGGATCGGAGCGGTAGCCGGAATGCCCTGCGACGCCGGCCATGGCCGCGGGATGCAGCGCCTGCAGCAGGAGCGCGCGGATGCCGCCCGCATACATCGCGGCGTCCCGGTTGACCTTCCAGATCGCGTCCGTCGGCGCGTGCCAACGCTCGCCGTCGGCGCCCCAGATCCGCGCCACGCGGGCCTCCTCGTCGGGCCCGGCGACCCTCTCCCTGATCGCGGACCCGATCAGACCTCGCAGCCACTCGACAGGATTCGCCATCGCACCAGCCTATGCCGACGCCGTCACTCCGGCCCGAGGCGGCATCGGCCGGTTCGGGTCACGCCCGGTCGCGGGCGACGACGCCCGCCTCGTAGGCGGCTATCACCAACTGGGCCCGGTCGCGGGCGTGCAGCTTGGCCAGCAGGCTACCGACGTGGGTCTTGACCGTCTTGACGGAGATGACGAGGTGCGCGGCGATCTCGTGATTCGAGAGGCCGCGCCCGACCAGGGCGAGCACCTCGACCTCGCGCGGGGTGAGCCGCGCGGGCGGGTGCGCGGGGCCGCGCGCCGGGTGCGCGACGTAGTGGGCGACCAACCGCGTCAGGACGGACGGCGCGAACAGGGACTCGCCGTCGTGGATCCGTCGGACGGCCTCCAGCAGCCGATCCGGCTCGCAGTCCTTGAGCAGGAAGCCGCTGGCGCCGGCGCGCAACGCGCCGTAGACGTACTCGTCGAGCTCGAACATGCTGAGGACGAGGACGCGACACCCGGCAGACCCGGGGTCGCCGAGGATGCCGCAGGTGGCCTCGATCCCGTCGCCGCCGGGCATGCGGATGTCCATCAGGACGACGTCGGGCGCAGTTCCCGCGCGAGCCTCACGGCCTCGGCACCGGTAGCGGCCTCGCCCGCGACCGCGAGCCCGGGCGCCGGCTCGATCAGCGCGCGCAGGCTGTACCGGATGAGCGGCTGGTCGTCGGCGAGGAGCACCCGGACGGCGGTCCCGTTCACGAGTCCTCCGGGATGGCGGCGACGACGCTCCACCCGTGACCGCGGCGGCCGGCGGTCAGCGCTCCGCCCAGCGCGTCGAGTCGTTCGCGAAGCCCGTCGAGTCCGCGCCCGGCGCCCGGATGCGGCCGCCAGCCGTCGACGGGGCCGCCGTCGGCGATCTCCACCACCAGCGCGCCGTCGGACCGCGACACCCGGACCGTGGCCGAGGTCGGGCCGGCGTGCCGGGCGGCGTTGTCGAGCGCCTCCCTGACCACCGCGCCGATCGTCAACTGCGCGCCCGCCGAGACGTCGCCGAGTTCCTCGCACGACAGCTCGACGGCGAGGCCGGTCATCTCCGCCCGGCGCGCGATCTCTGGCAGGTCGTCGAGGCTCTCGGCCGGCCGGAGCGGGGCCGGGCCCGCCGTCCGCAGCACCTTCAGCATCCGGCGCAGCTCGGTCGTCGCCTGGCGGCTCGGCCTCGGCCGCGCGTTCGGCGGACCACGCCGTCAACTCGTCCTCGTAGCGGCGTCGCTCCGCGCGGGTGCGCAGCACCGCCCACACGACCATCGAGGCCATCACCGCCGCGGTCGCCCCGAGCACGACCCCCGCGGCCACCGGGTTGTCCAGGCCGACGACGCCGACGGTCACGCCGAGCCCGAGGATCACCGCGAGGGCGGACGGCCACGCCCGCGACCGCCAGATCGGCTGCTCCACCTGCATCCCCCGACCCTATCCGCGCCGCCGCCCGGTGGCATCGGACCCAGGGCGGAGGTCCCAGGGCCGGCGCCCTCGTCGCAAGACCGGTCCCCGGCCCGGTGCCGTGACGCCGCCGCGTCGCTGGGATGGACAGATGATCTCCATCGACCGCCTCAGCAAGCGCCACGGGGCGCGCACCGTCCTCTCCGACGTCACCTTCGACGCCCAGCCCGGCCGAGTGACCGCGTTCCTCGGCCCCAACGGCGCGGGCAAGTCCTCGACCCTGCGGATCCTGCTCGGGCTGGACCGCGCGACGTCGGGCTCCGCCCTCGTCGACGGCGTGCCGTACCGGGCCCTGCGGCACCCCGCGCGGGCCGTCGGCGCCATGCTCGACGGTTCGGGGGCGCACCGCTCCCGCACGGCGCGAAACCACCTGGCGTGGGTCGCGGCGGCGGGCGGCATCCCGAGGCGGCGCGTCGACGAGGTGCTCGCCGAGGTGGGGCTGTGGGAGGCGCGGCGCGCCCGTGTCTCGACGTTCTCGCTCGGCATGGGACAGCGGCTCGGGCTGGCCGCGGCGCTGCTGGGCGAGCCGGCCGCGCTGGTGCTCGACGAGCCGGTCAACGGCCTGGACCCCGAGGGCATCCGCTGGATCCGCCGACTCCTGCGCGGCTACGCGGACGACGGCGGCACCGTGCTCCTGTCGAGCCACCTGATGGGAGAGGTGGCCGAGATCGCCGACGACCTCGTGGTCATCGCGGGCGGGCGGGTGGTGCGGAGCGGGCCGCTCTCCGAGGTGTCGGCAGGCTACGACAACCTGGAGGACGCCTTCTTCGGGCTGACCGGCGGGTCGGCCCGATGAGGTTCGCGCGCATCCTCCACGCCGAGCTGCGGAAGGCCCTCACCCTGCCCGCGACGCTCGTGGCCGCCGGGATCTCCGTCGCGGCCTCCGTGGCTCTGGCCGCGTACAACGCCGGCGGCGTCCGCGCGGCCATCGACTCCGGCCGCCTCGACACCGTCGGCTACACCTCCCCGGTCGAGGCTGCCCTCTCGGCGACGCCGCTCGGCACCGTCGGCGCCGTCATCCTCGGCGTCGTCGCGATCAGCAGCGAGTACGCGGTCAACAGCACCGACGCCGGCGGCGGGCGGCAGGTCGCGGCGACCCTCGCCGCCGCCCCGGGCCGCGTCGCGGTGCTGGGCGCGAAGGCGATCACGGTGGTCCTGCTCGTCGCCGCGATGGCCGCCGTCGCGCTTCCGGTCAGCCTGGCCACGGCGCGGCACATCATCGGGTCGGAGGCGCCTGCGGAGCCGGTGGGCACGATCGCGCTCCGCGCCGCGGGCGTCGCGCTGTACTGGGCGCTGACCGCGCTCCTCGCGCTGGGCATCGCGACGCTGGCCCGCAGCGGGACCCTTCCCCTCGTGGTGCTGATCGCCAACAGCTCGGTGGTGTCGTTCTCCTTCCTGCTCTCGAACCTCACCCCGCTCGCCTACTACCTGCCGGATCTGGCGGGCATGCGGCTGTTCGCCCAGGAGTCGTGGGCGATGGTCGACGACGCCCTCGATCCCGTGACCGGCGGGCTCGTCATGGGCGCATGGGCGCTCGGGCTGCTCGTCGTCGCCGGCTTCGCCTTCGCCCGGAGGGACGCGTGAGGCGCGTCGTCGCGGCCGAGGCGGTCAAGCTGCGCGGGCTGCCCGCCATCTGGGCGACCGCCGGGGGCACCGTCGCGGCGGGTGCGGTCCTCGGGGCGGCGACGGCCTCGCACCCCGGCGCGGCCGAGGTCGCGGACGTGCTGGGCGCGACGGTGCCGTTCCTGCAGGCCGGCGCGATCCTCCTCGGCGTGCTCGCCGTGGCCACCGAGTACAGCGGCAGGCAGATCGCCGTCACCCTCGTCGCGATGCCTCGGCGCCTTCCCCTGCTGTGCGGGAAGGCTGCTGCCGGGCTGCTCTTCGTCGCCGCGACGGCGACCCTCACCGTCGCCGCCGCAGGCGGGGCCGCGTGGGCGGTGCTCGCACGGCGCGGGGAGGCTCCGGGTGCCGACTGGTGGCGGCTCGCCGGGATGGTCGCGTATCTCTCGCTGATCGGGTTGGTCGCCCTGGCCGCGACGGTGCTGCTGCGCTCGCTCGTCGCGTCGCTGGTCGTCATGGAGGCCCTGGTGCTGATCGTCTCCCCGCTGCTGGCCACCGCGACAGAGCACGCCCGCTGGTTGCCCGATCGCGCCGGCGCCCGCCTCTATCTCCCGGCCGTGGAGGGCGCCTGGGGTTGGGAGGCGGGCGGCGCGGTGCTCGCCGGCTGGATCGTCGTCGCGGCCGCGGCCGGAGCGGTGGCGTTCCTCGCCCGGGACGCCTGACTCAGCCGTCCTCCAGGCCGAAGTAGCCGGGATCGGCGAGGAAGCGGCGGTACAGGGCGACGGTCATCAGCTCCTTCCACTCGCGGGGCTGGAAGCCGTCCTCGTCGAGCTCGATGATGAGTGCCCCGGGCGCCGCCGCGAGGATCGGCGAGTGCGTGGCCATCAGCACCTGGACGCCGTCGTCGCGCATCGCGGAGAGCTGGTTCGCCAGCTTGATCTGCGAAAGGAAGGACAGCCCGGCCTCCGGTTCGTCGAGCACGAGGAACCCGCCCCCTCGCGCGAGGAAGGAGTGCCTACTGTCGAGCAGCTCGGTGAACGCCTGGCCATGTGAGCGCTCGTGGTAGACCGGCTCCGGCGCCGTGAAGCTCGGGTTCTGTTCCAGGTAGGTGAGCAGGCCGTGCATGGTCTCGGCCCGGAGGAAGTAGCCCCACTTGGACCGGCCGATCCCCCGGACGAGGCGGAGGCGCTCGTGGAGGCCGGACTCCGTCGGGCGATCCGACCTCCGCGGGTTGGTGCTTCCGCCCTCGGCGCTGAGCCCGTAGGCCATGGCGATCGCCTCGATGAGCGTCGACTTCCCGACGCCGTTCTCGCCCACGAGGATCGTCAGTTCCGACAGCTGCATCCCGTCGCGGAGGATCTGCGCCACCGGCCCCATCGTGAACGGCCACCCGCCGTCGTTCGCGACCGGGGCCGCGACCACCTCACGCACCGGAAGCGAGCTGAATACCGTCATGCGAGACAGCGTAGAGACGGGCCCTGACATGTGGCCGATGGCCTGTCAGTCCCGGAGCTGCACGACTCCAACGCTCTCGCCCCATGCCCGGTCGGCGGTTAGCGCGTCGCACCCGAGGCGCAGGCTGAGGGCGAGACACAGTCGGTCGCCGAGCGACAACCCTGAACCCTGTCTCCATAAGGCCGCTGCCCGCTCCGCGTCTACCTCGGTCACCGCCTCGATCCTCACTCCGTAGCTAAGGAGGAGGGCCCTGGCATGCGACCAGTCCGCACCGCGGGACGTGACCTTCTGCGCCACCTCGGACCAGTTCGCCGCGCCGACGACGCCCTCGCTCAGCAGGCTCTCGGCCCGGTCCGCTCCAGGCTCGCCGTGCAGGAACGCGAGCACTGCCGACGCATCGAGGACGATCACGCGAGGTCCTCTTGCGCGGCCGCGGCCCGCCGGTCCGCCATCAACTCATCTACGAGGCTGCTGCCTGCCAACTGCTTCCGAACCAACACCTTCGCTTGCTCCCTGGTCATCAACACCACTCCGCCCGGGGCCTCAATGAAGAGCAGAGAGTCTCCCTGCCGCCAACCCTGACGGGTACGCAGCTCCGCCGGCACGACGAGTCGACCGCGGTCTCCCAGTGGCGCATGAAATGTGGTACTCATTCCCTTATCGTACCACTCCTGTTCCTATGTGGTACTGGCTGATCGGACCGAAGGAGGCGAGCCCGGGAGCGATGTGGTCCAGGAACAGCGGTGCGAGGGTGTCGTCGGCCAAGTCGTCGGGAGCGACCCAGCGGGTCTCCTCGATCTCGGCGGTGGGTTGAACGTCCGCGGGGATCGCCGTCGGCCAGTCGAAGACGTCCGCGACGACCGTGAAGCCCTTCTCGTTCGCCGCGGGCGCTGAGAACTCCCCAGCCGCACCAAGCGCTCGACGTCGAGGGACAGGCCGAGTTCCTCGGCCACCTCACGCGCCGCGCACTCGGCGGCCGACTCCCCCGGTTCCGGCTTCCCGCCCGGGTTCATCCACATCGACGTGCCGCGCTTGCGCACCATCAGGATCCGGCCCCGAACGTCGCGGAGCACTACTGCAGAAACACGGATGATCACGCGAGACACCGTATCGCTAGGGCGTGGAAGGCAGCCCCCGGACTAGATGTCGAAGATCGACAGGAAGTCGCCGACGCCCTCGACGAGACCGCCGACAGCCTCTGCGACGTCGCCCGCGCCGTCTGCCAGTTCGAGGACGCCGCCGACCAGCTCGCCCGCCTCGAAGGCCAGGGAGAGGCCGTCGAGGGCGTGGGCTCCCAGGTCGATCCACGCCAGCGCGTCGACGCCGGCCTCGAGCAGCGCGCTGTCGCGGGCCACGACGTCGCCGAAGACCTTCGCCCAGTGGTCGGCCACGCCGAAGACGAGGGCGTACGGCAGGTAGCGTTCGAAGACGCCGACCTGTTCCTGCGTCCGGATCTGGTCCGCCTCAGCCGTGGCCAGGTACTTCTTGAAGCCGAGCGCCTGGATCTGGACCGCCGTGCCCGCGGCGGTCCGCGGGACCCGGGCGCTCAGCGTGCGGGAGACGAGGACGGCCCCGGCCATCACCAGCGCGGTGGACAGCAGCGTCACCCAGCCGAACGACGCGATCAGCATCAGCCCGCTCCAGACGACGCCGGCCCCGACGACGAGCGCGGGCAGCGGGCCCTTGCCCTTGGGGCTCGGGTCGCGCGGGTACCACCCGTTCTCCACCGTCTGGCGGTAGAACTCCTTGCGGAGGGCGAGGAGATCGCCGGGGTCGTTCGCGATCCACGCGCTCATCCTGGCCGTCCTCGGCGCGATCAGCTGAGCCCCGAACATCGACTGCAGCAGCGAGACCTCGAAGTGCTCCAGCGTGTCGGCGGGCTTCGGATCGACGAGCGTCAGCTCCCAGTCGCGGCCCGTCTTGGCGGGCTTGCCGCGGCGGGCGGGCAGCGCGGCGCCGTCGATGGCCTTGATCCTCAGGTGACCGCGGATGGCGAGGTCGACGAACGTGGCCATCACGTCGCGCATCTCGGCCTCGCCGTCGACGATGGTGCCGATCAGCCCGGGATGCAGCCCGCGCGGAGGAGCGAACGCGACGGCGACCTCCCCCGAGTACTCGCGACCCGGGCCCACCTTGGCGACGGCGACCTCCTGGCCCGCCGCGGGCAGCAGCCCGGGCGTGACGCCCCGGAAGATCTCGTCGCGGTGGAAGCGTCGGCTCAGCGCGCCCAGCAGGAGGAACGCCCCGCAGAACAGGACGGAGAGGACGAGGAAGCCCAGGTCTATGGGCGACACGTCAGGACAGCCTCGCGAGGATCAGCTCGCGGACCTTCGCGGCGTCCGCCTGGCCGCGCATCGCCTTCATCACCTGCCCGATGAGCGCGCCCGCGGCCTGGACCTTGCCGTCGCGGATCTTGTCCGCGACGTCCGGGTTGGCCGCGATGACCTCGTCGACCGCGGCACCGAGCGCGCCTTCGTCGGAGACGACGACCAAGCCGCGCGACTCCACGACCTCGGCGGGCTCGCCCTCGCCTGCCAGCACGCCGTCGATCACCTGGCGGGCCAGCTTGTCGTTGACCGTACCGGCGTCGACCAGCGCCTGGACCGCTGCCACCTGGG
>JAKOQS010000065.1 GCA_029778235.1 Chloroflexota bacterium
CGCCGCCGACCTCTACGCCCTCGCCCGCGACTACTGGGAGGCGGTCCTCGCGGAGGAGCCGCTGTTCGCCACGCAGATCGGAGACCGTCGATACGACGACCGCCTCGCCGACCCGACGCCCGAGGGCCGCGCGGCATGGCAGGCCACCCTGGAGTCGCTCGTCGCGCGCGAGGCCGCGCTCGACGGCGCCGCCCTCGGCGAGGCCGATCGCGTGACCCGGTCGGCGCTGCGGGAGGCGCTCCGCGGCGACCTCGCGCATCTGCGCACGGGGATGAACGACTGGACGGTCGATCCCCTCGAGGGCCCGCAGGTCGAGTTCGAGAACATCGAGTCGTACCAGGCGGTCGACTCGCCCGCCGACGGCGCCGCGATGGTCGCCCGGTGGCGCGCGATGGGCGCGTACGTGGATGCGACGATCGCGAACCTCCGGCGCGCCCGGACCGACGGCCGCATCGCCGCGCGCGCCCCCGTCCTCAAATCGATCGCCGAGCTCGAGCTGACCGCCGCGACGCCCGACGCCGAGCTCGCGCTGCTCGCCCCGGCGCGCGCGGACCACCCGGACTGGGACGCCGCCGACCTGGCCTCGTTCCGGGAGGGGCTGGAGACGGCGGTCCGCGAGGTCGTCCGCCCAGCGTTCTCTCGCCTCCACGCGGTCCTGGTCCACGACATCCTGCCCGCGGCCCGCCCCGACGACCGGCCCGGCATCGTCCACCTGCCGGGTGGGCCGGAGGCGTACCGCGACCTCATCCGCTACCACACGTCGCTCGACCTCACGGCCGAGGACCTCCACGCGACCGGCCTCGAGGAGATCGCACGCATCGACGCCGAGTTCGTCGCCCTCGGCGAGCGCATCCTCGGGACGCACGGCCTGGACGCGACGCTCGCGCGCCTCCGCGACGATCCCGCGCTCCACTTCGCCACCCGGGACGAGATCGTCGCCGTGGCCGAGGCGTCGCTCGGGCGAGCCCGGGCGGGGCTGCCGGCGGCATTCGGGATCCTCCCGCAGGCGCCGTGCGTCGTCGTCCCGATGGGGCCGCACGAGGAGGAGCACTCCACGATCGCCTACTACCGGCAGCCCGCGCCGGACGGGTCGCGGCCCGGCCAGTACTACCTGAACACCTCGGCCCCGCAGACCCGTCCGCGGTACGAGGCCGAGGCGCTGGCCTTCCACGAGTCGATCCCCGGCCACCACCTGCAGATCGCCATCGGCCAGGAGCTCCCCGGGCTCCCCGAGTTCCGCCGCCACCTGGGGCCGACGGCGTTCTTCGAGGGATGGGGCCTGTACACGGAGCGACTGTCCGACGAGATGGGGCTCTACTCGGGCGACCTCGACCGGTTCGGGATCCTCTCCTTCGACGCCTGGCGCGCGTGCCGGCTGGTCGTGGACACCGGGATGCACGCCCTCGGCTGGAGCAGAGCCTCCGCGATCGGCTTCATGCGCGCCCACACGGCCCTCGGCGCCAACAACATCGCGAACGAGGTGGACCGGTACATCGTCTGGCCCGGGCAGGCGCTCGCGTACAAGACCGGCCAGCTGGAGATCCTCCGGCTCCGGGACGAGACGCGCGCCGCGATGGGCGCGCGGTTCGACATCCGCGCGTTCCACGACGCGGTCCTCGGTGGCGGGGCACTCCCGCTCGCCACACTCCGCGAGGTCGTCGCCCGCCGGTCCGCGCCGGGCCCGCGCTGACGCGACCGCGCCGAGCCCGCGCCCGCCGGTCCGCGCCGGGCCCGCGCTGACGCGACAGCAGCCCCTGGCGGCGTACACTCGCCCCGCTCTCCCGCACCTGCCCGAAGGACCATCCGATGCCCGACCCGCGCCACCCATACGACCGGCCGACGGACCCCGCGAAGCGGCACTCGGCTGCCCTGACCGACGGCCCCGACCGCGCCGCGGCGCGAGCGATGCTCAAGGCCGTCGGGTTCACCGACGACGACCTCGCCCGGCCGCTGATCGGCGTCGCCACGACGTGGATCGAGACGATGCCGTGCAACCTGAACCAGCGCCGGCTCGCGGAGCAGGTGAAGGACGGGATCCGGGCGGCCGGCGGGACGCCGATGGAGTTCGACACCATCGCGATCTCGGACGGCGTCTCGATGGGCACGGAGGGGATGAAGGCGAGCCTCGTGAGCCGCGAGGTGATCGCGGACTCGATCGAGCTGACCGTCCGCGGGCACCTGCTCGACGGCGTGGTCTGCCTGGTCGGCTGCGACAAGACCATCCCGGCCGCCGTGATCGCGCTCGGCAGGCTCGACGTCCCCGGGGTCGTCCTCTACAACGGGACGATCTACCCCGGCATGTACAAGGGGAAGAGGCAGGCGACCGTCGTGACGGCCTTCGAGGCCATCGGGGCCTACCGCGCCGGCAAGATCACCCTGGACGAGCTCTACGAGGTCGAGCAGGTCGCATGCCCCGGGGCCGGCGCGTGCGGGGGCCAGTACACCGCGAACACGATGAGCATGGTCTGCGAGTTCCTCGGGATCTCCCCGGCGGGCCTCAACGGGATCCCTGCAGAGGACCCGGCCAAGGACGCGGCCGCGCGGCGGACCGGCGAGATCGTCATGGACCTCGTCCGCGACGACGTCCGGCCTGCGCGGTTCGTGACCAGGCGGTCGATCGAGAACGCGATCGCGGCCGTAGCCGCGAGCGGCGGCAGCACCAATGCCGTGCTCCACCTCCTCGCGATCGCGCACGAGTACGGGATCGAGCTGGAGATCGACGAGTTCGGGGCGATCGCGGACCGGACGCCGATCGTGGCGGACATGGTCCCCGGCGGCCGCTACACGGCGGCGGACATGCACGAGGCCGGTGGCGTCGCGCTCGTCATGCGCGAGCTGCTCAAGCGCGGGCTCCTCCACGGCGACCTGCCCACGGTGGACGGGCGGACGATCGCCCGGATCGCCGAGGACGCGGTCGCGACGGAGGGCCAGCAGGTGGTCGTCCCGATCGAGACCCCGATCAAGCCCGTCGGCGGCCTCTCGATCCTGCGGGGCAGCCTCGCCCCGGACGGGTGCGTCGTGAAGCTGGCAGGCCACGAGCGCCGCCACCACCGGGGCCCGGCGCGGGTCTTCGACTCGGAGACGGCCTGCTTCGACGCGGTGCGGGCGCGGCGGATCGAGCCGGGCGACGTCGTCGTCATCCGCTACGAGGGACCGGTGGGCGGCCCGGGGATGCAGGAGATGCTGTCGGTCACGGCGGCCCTCGTCGGCGAGGGCCTGGGCGAGTCGGTCGCGCTCATCACCGACGGCCGGTTCTCCGGCGGGACGCACGGCCTGATGATCGGGCACGTCGCCCCGGAGGCCGCGCTCGGCGGACCGATCGGGCTGGTGCGCGAGGGAGACACGATCGTCATCGACGTGGACCGCCACGCGCTGGACCTCGATGTCCCGGCGGACGAGCTCGCGCGGCGCCGGACCGAGTGGGCGGCCCCGCAGCCCCGCTACCGCACGGGCGTGATGGCCAAGTACGCGGCGCTCGTGAGCTCCGCGTCGAAGGGCGCGGTGACGACCGGGTCGCGCCTGGCCGACGCGCTCGCACGGACCGGGGACTGACCGATGGACGAGAACACCGCCGACGCTGCGCCCTCGGCGGAACCCGTGCCCCCGGCGGAACCCGCGCCCGCGGCGGAAGCCCCGCCGCCTGGGCCCCCCGCCCGCGGGTTCCCCGGCTTTCCCGCTGGGGACCCGACGCAGCTTCCCCTCTCGCAGCGTCCCCGGGGCCTCGACGCGGTCCCTCCCCCGGGCGGTCGGGATCCGGAGATCGGGCAGACCCTGACCCGCGAGCGACCCTACGTGCGGCTGCTCGTCGGGATGGTCGCCGTGATCGTCGGCGGGTCGCTCCTCCTCACGTTCCTCGCGCTGCTGTCGGCCGCCTTCCTCCGCTGAGCCGGGCGACGCTCCCGCCGGCTCTCACGGCGCCCGGGGCTCGGTCGGCGCGGCGCTCGCCCGCGCCGCGCGCCCGACTGTCGCCCGTCGCCTGACGTCAGGGTCGCCTCAGCTGGTCCACCAGCGCCTGGAAGGGCAACGGGTCGGTCCGGATGTCGCCGCGGAACGGGTTGTCCAGCATCGACACCAGCAGCAGGGAGACCGCCATCACGCCGAGCGCGATCGCCGTGATCGCGACGCGGCTGCGCAGCGGCCCGGTGTCTGTCAGGACGATGTAGGCGACGTACAGCGCCGTCCCGGCGAGCAGGACCAGCCAGAAGACGGGCGGGAGGTCGCTCTGCGCTGCCGTGACCCGCTGTGATCGGAACGCCTGGGCGTCGAGGACCTGGGAGACCGCGTGGTCCACCAGCACGCCCACCTGGCCCTCCTGGACCATGTCCATGACCTCGTCGCGGACAGTGCGGAAGGCGGCCTCCGCCTTGGGGTCGGCGCGTCCCTCCGCGAGCGCCGGCCACTCGGCGACGGCCGCCTCCGCGTAGGTCACGATGTCGGCGCGGAGCCGATCCGCGGTGTCGGAGCCCATCTGGTCGACGAGCGCATCGACGTTGCGGAGCGCGTCGGCCTCGTCGACCACCGCGGCGCTCGCGTCGTTCATCTGGCCCCAGAGCATCACGATCATGAAGCCGAGGAAGACCATGAACGGCGCCGTGATGGAGCTGCTCACCGCGAGGGAGGACCGGAGGTTCGCCTCGCGATGCTTCGCCGGGAGCCAGCGCTCGGCGACCACGGGAAGGCCGACGGCGAGGACGAGCGTGAGCAGCACCACGGCCGGCCCGATGACGACCAACGACTGCACGCCCGGCGCTCCCCTCCGGATGCGACCCTGCCCGGCGCTCAGGACCGGCCGGGTCCGACCTCCGTCGACTTGATGAGCCTACCGCGGCGGGTCACCGCGCGGGTCGCCAACGCCGCGACCGCCATCGCGACCACCGCCCGCTCGGCGGGCGGGAGCGGCCGGACCACGCCGAGGAACTGCGCCGCGCGGGCGCGGTCGGTGACGGCCACGAGGAGTCGCCCGCGCCGCGTGAGGGCCACGGCCCGCTGGCGCCGGTCGGCGGCGTCCGTGGTGCGCTCCACCAGGGAACGGCCGACCAGGCCGTCCACGAGGCGGCTGGTGGCCGACGGCGACCGGCCGATCGCCTCGGCGAGCTCCGCGATCGTCAGCGCCCGCGCGTCCGACAGGACGTACAGGGCCGCGAGCTGCGTGAACCCCAGGCGCATCTCGCCGAGCTGGACGGCGAAGCCGATGACGAGCTCGCGCCACAGGGCACGCCCCATCGCGATGCGCCCGGAGATCTCCCGGGGATCCTGGACGCGCCGACCTGCCGACTCGACCGTCCCCGACAGCTCCCCGTACAGCTCCTCCGCGGGGTGGCGGGCGAGCGGCGTCCGCCTGGCCGAGGGCGCCCGGCGTGTCGAGCCGGCGCGACCGGCGGACGATCGGGCGCCGGCACGGCGCGGGGCGGGCGTGGTGTCCATGCGCGGCAGCGTAGCGCGGGCGACGGATGCATGCAGGGATGCATGCAAGGCGCGACGGTGGCGGCCGTCGGGTCTACGCTGCATCGACCGCGGCACGCCCGCCGTGGACGCAGGGAGCTCGCATGCCGACGATCGCGTTCGTCTTCCCCGGACAGGGCTCGCAGACGCCCGGGATGGGCGCTGCGCTCGCGGCCGCATCGCCGGCCGCCGCCGCCGTCTTCGCGGACGCGGACGCCGCTCTCGGCGAGCCGATCTCCCGCCTCGCATGGGAGGGTCCGGCCGACCAGTTGGACCTCACGCGGAATGCGCAGCCCGCTCTCGTCGCCGCATCCGTCGCCTTCCTCGCGGCCCTGCGCGAGCGCCGCGAGGCGACCGGCCTGCCGGCGCTGGCCCCGGCGTACGCCGCCGGCCACTCGATGGGCCAGTACTCCGCTCTCGTCGCCGCGGGTGCCCTCTCCCTCGCCGACGCCGTCCGGCTCGTCCGGCTGCGCGGCGACCTCATGCAGGCGTCGGGCGCCGGACGACCCGGCGCCATGGCTGCGCTCATCGGCCTGGACGACGCCCGGCTCCCCGAGGTGGTCGCGGCCGGGTCCGAGGCCGGGATCCTTGCGGTCGCGAACCGCAACTCGCCCGGCCAGGTGGTCCTCTCCGGCGAACGGCCGGCCGTGGAGGCGGCCGTCGCCGCCGCGAAGGCCGCGGGTGCCCGGAGGGCGATCGAGCTGCCCGTCTCCGTCGCCGCGCACTCGCCGCTCATGGCGGACGCCGCCACGGGGATGGCCGCGGCGCTCGACGCCGTCGCGTTCGCCGACCCGCACCCGCCGCTCCTCTCGAACGCGGAGGCGGCCCCGATCCTGGGCGCCGCCGCGGCGCGGGGTGAGCTCGTGGAGCACCTCACCCGGGGCGTGGACTGGGTGGCGATCGTCGAGCGGATGCGCGCCGACGGCGTGGACACCTTCATCGAGGTGGGGCCCGGGAAGGTCCTCACCGGCCTGATCCGGCGGATCGCGCCCGACGCGACCGCCCTCGCACTCGACGATCCGTCGGCTCCGGCCGGCATCGCCGCCATCGACCTGTAGACCTCATCGTCGCGTCCCACCCAGGAGAGCATCGCCCGTGCGCAAGCCCGACTACACCCGGCGGATCGCCGTCACCGGCCTCGGCGTCATCAGTCCGGTCGGCCAGGACGTGGCGACCGCGTGGGACAACCTCGTCAACGGCCGTTCGGGGCTGCGGCGGATCACCCGGTGGGACCCGTCGGACCTCGACTGCCAGGCCGCCGGCGAGGTCGACTTCGAGCCGAAGGACTGGATGGACTTCAAGGCGGTCCGCCGCACGGCGCGCAACGTCGTCATGGGCGTGGCGACCGCGAAGCAGGCGCTGGCCGACAGCGGCCTGGAGATCACGGAAGCGAACCGGGACGAGATCGGCGTGATCTTCGGCTCGGGCATCGGTGGCCCGGAGCTCCTCATCGACAACCTGGAGCTCCGCGACACGAAGGGTCCGCGGACCGTCAGCCCGTTCTTCATCGCGAACATGCTCCCGGACACGGCGTCCGGCCAGATCGCGATCGAGACGGGCGCCCGCGGCCACAACATGTGCGTCGTCACCGCCTGCTCCAGCGGGACGAACTGCATCGGCGAGGCGGCAGAGGCGATCAAGCGCGGGGACATCGTCGCCGCGATCGCAGGGTCGATCGAGACCCCGATCCGGGACATGGCCTACATCGGCTTCTCGAACATGCGCGGGATGGGGACGCCCCGCGAGGGCGAGGGCCTCGAGTCGATCAGCCGCCCGTACGACGCCACGCGCGACGGGTTCGTTCTCGGCGAGGGCGGCGGCGCGCTCATCCTCGAGGACCTCGAGTACGCGAGGGCGCGCGGCGCGCGGATCTACGCCGAGGTCGTGGGGTACGGCTCGGCGGCGGACGCGTGGGACCTGATCCAGCCGATCGAGCGCGGCGACGGCGTGCGGCGCGCGATGCAGACCGCCCTGGACCGCCACGACATCCCGGCGGACGAGGTGGACGTCATCAACCCCCACGGCACCTCCACGCCGGTCGGCGACCTGCGTGAGGCACAGGCCATCGCGGACGTCTTCGGCGATCACACGCCGGAGATCCTCATCAGCGCCACCAAGTCGATGACCGGCCACATGATGGGCGGCTGCGGCTCGTTCGAGGGGGTCGCGTCGGTGCTCTCCGTCTACCACCAGCTGGTGCCCGCAACGACCAACACCCGCGAGGTGGACCCGGAGATCCTCGCGACCGGCCTCAACGTCCTCACCGGCCCGTCGCGCGCGACGCGCGTCCGCTACGCCCTGAGCTGCAACGTGGGGCTCGGCGGCCACAATGCAGCGGTGATCTTCAAGCGGTACGAGGGGGCATGACGGGCCGCCCGCCCGCCCGGGGCGGCAGCCGCGCCCGGGTCGGTCGTCGCGGCGCCCGGGTCGTCGCCGTCGCCGGCGCCCTTGCCGCCCTGGCCGGGATCCTGCCGGCTGCGTCGGTGGCGCCGGTCGATGCGGCCGCCCCGCTGCCGGTCGTGCTCGTCCACGGGTTCAACGGGTCGCCCACGGGGTTCATCACGATGGCCGCCCGCCTCCGCGAGCGGAAGCACACCGTCGTCATCGCGAAGCTCCCCGGCAACGACAACGTGGTCAACGCGAAGGTGATCGCCGACATCGTCGCGGCCCGCGGCTGGACGAAGGTCGCGATCGTGGGCCACAGCATGGGCGGCCTGTCGAGCCGCCAGTACATCCGGTTCGACGGTGGTCGCAAGGTCGCGACGGTCTACGTCTCGCTCGGGACCCCGCAGCGGGGCCTCCCGGTCGCGTGCCTCCTGCAGCCGACGAACGGCGGCCAGATGTGCCCCGACTCGGCGTTCCTCCGGAAGCTCAACGCGGGCGATGAGACGCCCGGCACCACCCGGTGGACGAGCATCTACAGCACAACGGACGGCCTGGTGCCCACATCCGCATCGCGGCTGGTGGACGGCGCCTGCGACGTTCGGGTCACCGGGCCCAGCCATGCCCAGCTGCTCACCGACCCGGCGGTCTTCCGCATCGTGCTCGGCGCGATCGACGGCAAGCCCTGCCCGGGGACGTTCGTGAAGTGACAGCGCGACGCCGGGATGCCGCCGCACCCCGGACGCCCGATGCCGCGCTGATAGGATGACCGCGGCCGGGACCGCGCGCCCGGACCCGCCGATCGAGGAGCCGTCGTGCCGCCCAGCCAGGATCCCTCCCGCCGCGCCGTCGTCACCGGGCTCGGCGCCGTCATGCCGATCGGGAACGACTTCCCCACCTACTGGCGCAACCTCCAGGACGCGGTGGTGGGCACCCGGACCGTCCAGAGCTTCGACGCGTCCGGGTTCGAGGTGCGGATCGCCGCCGAGGTGATCGGGTTCGACCCGGCGACCGGCATGGACCCCAAGATGGCCCGGCGGATGAGCCGCTTCATCCACTTCGCGATGGCCGCGGGCAAGGAGGCGGTCGCGCACGCGGGGATCGACTTCGCGTCGATGTCGCAGGACGAGCGGGACCGCGTCGCGGTCGTCGTGAACACCGGCGGCGGCGGCCTCGAGCAGGTGATCGACGGGACGCACGTCGGCGATGCGAAGGGCCCCCGGTTCGTGAGCCCGTTCGCGATCCCGGCCCTGTCCGGGTCGATGGCCGGCTGCATGCTCTCGATGGAGTACGGGCTGACCGGCCCGGTGATGACGCAGACGGCGGCGTGCGCCACCTCCATCCTGGCCTTCCAGGACGCCCTGCGGCTCATCGCGTCGGGCGAGGTGGACGTCGTCCTCGCGGGCGGGTCGGAAGCCCCCGTCCTCCCGATGGCGCTCGCGGCGCTCGGCAACATGGGGGCGCTCTCGCGGCGGAACGACGATCCGGCCCACGCGTCGCGGCCGTTCGACCGCGATCGCGACGGATTCGTGCTCGGCGAGGGCGGCGGCGTGGCCGTGGTCGAGTCGCTCGCACATGCGCGCGCACGCGGGGCGACGCCCATCGCCGAGATCCTCGGGGGCGGGCTCACGGCCGACGCGTTCCACATCAGCGCCCCGGAGCCCACGGGGAGAGGGGCGGCACGCGCGATGAGCCTCGCCATGCGCAACGCCGGCGTGACCTCCGACGAGATCGACTACGTCGTCGCGCACGGCACCTCGACGTCGCTCAACGACGTGACCGAGACGCGCGCCATCAAGAGCGCGTTCGGGCCAGCGGCGTACCGGGTCGCGATCAGCTCCCCGAAGTCGATGGTGGGCCACCTCGTGGGC